>CAZVEM010000229.1:3716-10206 GCA_964626165.1 uncultured Nannocystaceae bacterium | reverse complement strand
GGCGATGGCGACGGCGATGGCGATGGCGAATGTGGCAATGGCAGCATCGACGCTGCAGAGGAGTGTGATGACGGTGCTGCGAATAGCGACACCGGCAACTGCAAGTCGGACTGCACGCTCGCATTCTGCGGTGACGGCTTGGTCGGGCCCGGCGAGGGCTGCGATGACATGAACACCGACGACGAGGACGGCTGCACCAGCGAATGTGCTTCGGTCCAGTGTGGCGACGGCGTCGTGCAAGCCCCCGAAGCGTGCGACGACATGAACACCGATGACACGGACGCGTGTCTGACAACCTGCGTGGTCGCGACTTGTGGCGACAGTTTCGTACAGGCCGGTGTCGAGGAGTGCGACGACGCGAACAGCGACGACACGGACGGGTGCCTCACAGATTGCGTTGCGGCGAGCTGCGGCGACGGCTTTGTCCAGGCCGGCGTGGAAGGCTGCGACGACATGAACGCTGTCGAAACCGATGCCTGCTTGACGAGCTGCCAGCCGGCTTCCTGCGGTGACGGCTTCATTCAATCCGGCGTCGAGGTCTGCGATGGCGCCGACCTAGCATCTCAGACCTGCGCCGGTCTGGGTTTTCAAACCGGCACCCTCAGCTGCGGCGCGGGCTGCACGAACTTTCAGACCAGCGCGTGCACCTACTGGTTCGAGAACTGGGAAGCAGGCCCGCCGCTGGGGCCCGGCTGGTCCAGCAGTGGCAACGGTGTGTGGACCGTCGTCACGACGCAGCCACAAGGCGGCATCTACAATGCCGGCAGCGGGAACATTGGCAACTCACAGGTCAGCCACCTCGACATCACGCTGAGCTACGCGGCCGCCGGGAGCATCAGCTTCTACCTGCGAACGAGCACCGAGTCCGGCTTTGACTACCTTCGATTCTACATCGATGGAGCTCAACAAGCGCAGTGGTCCGGAACTCAAGGATGGACCCAGGTGACGTATCCTGTTTCCGCGGGGACCCACACGATGCGTTGGAGCTACCAAAAGGACGGCTCGCTCGTCTCGGGATCGGACAAGGTCTGGGTCGACACGATCACAACGGTCGGTGCCAAGACGCCGTAGCGGCTATCTGGACAAACTTCGCAACGCAACGCGACTCAGCGCGACGAGACGCGAGACAAGTCAGCCCAGCTCAGCTCAACCCAGCCGGGCCCAGCCCGGCCCGGCCCAGCCCAGCCCGGAATGGGCGGCGGCGCTCCGCGAGGAGCGCCCACTCACACCTGCTCGCGCTGGAGTTCAGCCAGACGCAGCGCGAGTTCTTTGGCCCGCCCCATTCGCTTCTCCAGCAGCGAAAACTTCTCTGGAAGCACGCGCTCGAGCAGCGCGGTGCAGTCGATGTGAAAGAAGAACACCAAGTTGCGCAAGAGCCAGGTATCGAGGCGCGCGAGCTGCTGCTCGTACTCGCTGGCCGCGGGATCGGCGAGGCAGGCGGCGCGCTCGCGGACCAGATCTTCGGTCGCGTCGCGATAGGCATCGAGTTCTCCATCGCGAAACTCGACATGGATAAAGATGCAAACGCCCGCGCCGACCAGCGCGCGATACACCTTGAGCTGCGCGCGCATCAGTTCCGTCGCAAGTTCGCGGGCCGTGTCGGCGGCGAGATCGTCGGCGAGCCCATACGACCCCACCCCATCGTCGCTCCCGCCACGAAAGACGCAGGCTTGAACTTTGCCGCGGGCGTCAAGCGCACGCCGCAGGATCAAATCGTCGATCGGGCTGACCGATGTCAGAGTGCGGAGTTCATTCAATCGCGTCGCGTGAACGCGCACGTGAACACGCGGCGTGACGACCAGTGCGCCGCGATGGCCGACGCTCGTCTCGAGCAGCTCGGTATGGAATGCGACGGGCTCCATGGCAACTTACCCCGCCCCGCTGCGACAACGTCGAGACATCTTCGACGCGGAGAGTCTAGCAGGCTGTCAAAGAACCCCGCGCGGCACCTGGGGGTTCGTCAACAACCAGCTAGCGCGGGACCGACTTGAGCGTGCGCGAGCCCGTCATGCCGATGCCGATGAAGTGCGCCATCAGGTAAGCGAAGCTCTCTTCGTCCGCCGTCCAGGTACGTGGACCGCCGATGTGTTCGTGGCAGATCAGGCCGACGGTCTCGCCACCGACCCAGATCGGGACATCGAGCATCGCGCCAATGCCGAGCGGCGCGAGATAGCTCTCCGAGAAGCAGCTTGTGCGCGGATCGGTATGAGCGTCGTGAGCTGCAATGGTCCGCTCCCCCTTGAGGGCCTCGAAGTAGGCCGGGAAATCGCTGGCCTGAAGCACCAGACCTGTCGAGTGCGAGAGTCCCTCCCGCACATAGAGGTCGACACACTCGATCGATGTCCAGCGTGGATCGAGGACCCAAACACTCACGCGTGCACAATCGAGCGTGTGCGCGGCAGTCGAGGTGATGCGCCGCGTGATCTCAGCCAAGTCGCCGCTGAGAAGGCGCCGCTGGCTCATCAACTCGAGAAAGACCGCAACGTGGCGTCGCACGAGCTCGAGTTGCTGTTCCGGCTTGGTCAGGTTGGAGTCCATCGCGGGCAGCGGGGGCATGCCCGCCATATCCTCGCGGAGGCGCTCCAGTGCGAGATCCAGCCGGGCGATGAGCTCTGGGTCGTCGGGCACTGCCCTTGCCTCCGCAGAGGTGATGCGACTCATCGCTGCGAGTCGCATCTTTGCAATCACCCCACCGAGCTTGTGCGCTTGAACAAAGTAGCCTTCGGCTCGCTGTCCCATCGCGCGCATGATATCGCGCGTTCTCGCCCCAGGGCGATTTCGGGCCTATGCGCGCTTGCGCGCGACCAACAGCGTCACCTCCATGACGTGCCCCTCGTAGCGATAGCTACTCGTGGATCTGCGGATCGGCAGATCATTTTCTACGGTCTCGCACCGTAGCGCGAATTTGCGCAGCGCGGTCGGAGTACTGCTACTTCGTCCCGTCTCTCGAGCCATCTCGCGATCCAAGATTGAGCTTGATGCCGGAGGCGGACGGATTGGTCTTCGTGCTGCCTGGCTTGTTCTCGCCGGGCTTGCCTTGGTTGCCATCGTCGGTCGCGCTCACGACCCCGCCTTTGGGATCGCGTGGCCCCTCACGATGCTCGTCATCGGGCTTGCTGGACTTGGCGCCAGCGTCGTCGACCGCAGGCCCCACCCCGCTCACCGTGACTTCGGCATCCCCAGCTCCGGCCGTCGCTTCGGCCGACGCGTCATCGTCTGCGTAGTACCCCAGCTCGCGCCGGCGCTCCTCGGCCTCGGCGCGCTCTTCGAGCTGCACCAGCTCGAACCATTCTTGATCGCCGTAGCGCACCTCGCCTTGCGCGGTCACCTCGAAGCTCACCGCCGGGGCGATCGGCCGCAGGAACGCCTCACGATCGGGCGGAACGACGATCCCTTTGAGCGCCTGCGCCACGCACGACGCCACGGGTGCCGGCAGCCCCTCACTATCCACGCGATTGACGAGGGTCACACCTTCTCGGTCCACGAGATTGAGGCCAGTCGCCGTGTAACGCCCGGGCTTGGCCCGTCCCTCAAAGCAACGTGTCGCGCGCGAGGCTGCGAGCGCCTGTTGGCGTCGCATGTCTTCCTGAAACGCGGGCGACTGGGCCCCGCTGTCAAAGCCAAGCGTGACCCAGTAGACAACATCGATCCAGGTCTGCGCGTTGCGTCGGACCTCTGGGAAGCGGGTCTTCTCCACGACCTTGATGACGCACTGCTCCATCGCGTCATCCTCGAACGCCGATGCGAGTACCTCCGCGCGCATGACCTTGCCCTCAGGCGTCAGCCGGGCACGGATGCGAGCCTGGCCGTCCGGGACGTTCACCCAGCCGTCTTCGCCATCAACCTTGCCAGGCTTCATGCTGACGATCGCACGGTCGAGAAAGCAAAGCGCGAGTGGCTGCCGCATGTTCTGTGCAATCTCGTTGAGGCGCGCGCGATCGAGCTCCCAGGGCGAGCGTTCGGTCGAGAGGAGCACGACACCTTCGTTAGACTGCCCGACGGCCTGCTGCAGGTAACGGTCGAGACCCATCTGCGAGATCCGCTGGGTCGCGAGCGAGCGACTGTCGGAGCGCGTTCCGCATGCGGCCAGCCCCAACAGCAAGGCAAGACCGCTCGCGAGCACCCCACGTGTCCCCGCCGAGCCTTGGCGGCGTGCACGCTGTCTTTCCGGCGAATACGCAGGCACGCCCCGGGATCTAGCACCGACCGAGGCTGCGCGCAGCGCCGTTGCGCTGACTCTAGGAGAGCCGCATAGTTCGCCGACCCTATGACCACGCCGCGACGCACGCCCCTTCACGCCGCGCACCTTCGTTCCGGCGCCAAGCTCGTTGACTTCGCCGGCTGGGAGATGCCGATCCAGTACAAGGGCATCCTCGCCGAGCACAAGGCGGTCCGCGAGCACGCTGGCATCTTCGACGTCTCCCACATGGGCGAGATCGACTTTGTCGGTCCGGGTGCGCTCGATGCTGTGCAAAAGCTGGTCAGCAACGACGTGTCCAAGCTCAGCGACGGCAAGGCGGTCTACACGGTGACGTGTCGCGAGCACGGCGGCATTGTCGATGACTGCATTGTCTATCGCTTCGCGCACGATCGGATCCGCATCGTGGTGAATGCGAGCAACATCGACAAGGACTTCGCGCACTTTGTCGAGCACGCGGGATCGATGTGCGAGATCGTCAATCGCAGCGATGAGTTCGCGTTGATCGCCATTCAGGGGCCGGCTGCTCGCGGCATCTTTGCGCAACTCTCAAGTCCTTCGGCGATGGACGTCAACTCCTTCGCCTTCGCAAACTTTCATATCGCAGGCGTGGAAGTCACCGCGGCCCGCACCGGCTACACCGGGGAAGATGGCTTTGAGCTATTCGTGGCCGCACAAGACGCCGACAAGGTGTGGGAGGCATTCCAAGGTGCCGGAGTCCAAGAGATCGGGCTTGGCGCTCGCGACACGCTCCGCCTTGAAGCGCGCCTTTGTCTCTACGGCAACGACATCGACGAGACGACGTCGCCCCTTGAGGCGGGCCTGGGCTGGGTGGTCAAGCTCGCCAAGGGAGACTTCGTGGGCAGCGCGGCGATCGCCAAGCAACAGCAAGAGGGCGTCTCCCGCCGCCTCATTGGTTTTTGCGTTGAGGACAAGGCCATCGTGCGTCCCGGCGCCGAGGTCGTCGACGCCGACGGCCAGGTCGTCGGCAAGGTCACGTCAGGAGCGCCGGGGCCGACCGTTGGCAAGGCGATCGGGATGGCCTACGTCCCCTCCGAGCTGAGCAATCCGGACACGCTGCTCACGATCCGGCAGCGTGACAAGTCGATCGCTGCGCGTATCGTCAAGGGCCCCTTCTATCGGCGGCCTGCATAGCGTCGCGTCGACACAGCGCCGCACGGTCAGCGACGCCGCGCCGCATCGCTGGCTCGCAAGGGAGCCGCGTAGGGCGTGAGGTGCCGCAAGCCCTCGCGTTTCGGAGCGCGGGACTCCCGTGGGCGCCGCCGATGATGTCTTGTTGCTGTGCAAGGCGCCGCACGGCGGCGGTGACACTGCCCTCTTCTCTGTTGATCGGCCGGCGGTCTGCTCCTAGGCTCAGCATCACATCGGACGCACGCATCATGAGCCAAGTCCCCGCAACTCTCCGCTACACCAAAGAACATGAGTGGACCCGCGTCGAAGCCGACGGCACCGTGACGGTGGGTATCACCGCACACGCCGTCGAGCAGCTGGGCGACATCACCATGGTCTCGCTGCCCTCCGTGAAGAGTGCGGTCGCCAAAGACAAGCGCTTTGGAGACATCGACTCAGTCAAGGCGGTGTCCGAACTCTTCGCGCCGATCGACGGCGAAGTCATCGAGATCAATGGCACGCTTGATGCCACTCCCGAGAAGGTCAATGAAGACCCCTACGGTGAGGGCTGGATGGTGCGACTGCGTCCGACCGATGCTTCGCAGCTTGAGGGTCTCCTCGACGCGGCGGCCTACGAGAAGCTCGTCGCCGAAGGCTAAGCCCATGCTTGGGGCGCGGATCTCTGAGCGCGGTGGCTTGCGACGGGTCCTTGGCGTCGCAGCGCTCGTGCTGTGCCTGCCGGCGACCACCGCGTACGCGGGCGTACCGAGAAGCATCGAGCAAGACACGCTGCAAGACGCGCTGCAAGACGCGCTGCAAGACGCGCCCCCCCAAGACGAGGCAGCGGCCCGCGACAACACGGGCCCACCGGGCGCGGGTGGTCCGCCCACCGCTCCGCCCGGAGAAGGCCCAAACGCAGGGATCAAGAGCGGCAACGCGGGCGGTCCCCCGAAGCGGGTCAGCGCGAGCGCGCCAGAGGGGCCTCGTCCTCCCGCTCCCTCGCCCGCGAGCATGGGCCTGACACGGACCTCCGATGGCCAGTTCGTCTACGAGGATCGTGGCGGACGGTTCACGGCGACCGTGCGTCGGGATGGAAGCGTCCTGTTTGCGGATGCATGGCGTCGCACCTCGCCAGAGCGCCCCGACGCCGGCAAGTGCTGT
>CAZVEM010000229.1:0-3706 GCA_964626165.1 uncultured Nannocystaceae bacterium | reverse complement strand
ACGACTGTATATCAATTCGATGAGCTCAGCGATGAGGCGAAAGAGAAGGCGCGGCCCGGACTGCTCAATCCACTCGCCGGCATCGCAATGGCGGGACCGACCGAGTGGTTGATGCGCGCGCACGGCATTGACCCCTCCCGTTCGGCGAAGACGGAGTTTCTCGAGAGCACGCTTGAGCTGCGTATCAATCTCGCGGTGGCGTGGACCGTCGATCGCATCAATGAGCGCCTCGATGCACTCGACTTTGAAATGCTTGAGATCTGGTCCGATGGCTCAACGCCCGCCGCGGAGCGTCGCGAGCTGATCTTCCATCGTTGGGACGAGTGCGACGAAAATTTCAAGGCGCTGGTCGCGACCGACGTCGCCGAGGCCCGCTCGGAGATCGACCGATATCGGGCGGAGGCGGCCGAGATTGCGCGCGACAAGATCGAGAACTTCGTGCGCAGACACCTGCCGCGTGGTTCGAATCAGAGCTACTCCAAAGAGGAGCTCAAGCGACTCAACGCGCAGCGCATGAGCACACAGACCTTCGCGCCATACGCCTCGAGCGGGCATTAGTGGGCGGCGACGCGGGCCGGTGACTCCATGCGCGCGTGCCGTTGCGCAGCGCCCCGCCTTGGTCGGCCCAAGTGTTGGACGCGTCCGCGACACCGCGCGACGGGTCCTCGTACTTGAGCCAGGGCAGGCTGGAGCGCTGCGCACGGACTTGCGGCTTTCCGCACGAATTCGGCGCTATCGCGCCAAGGGAGCGCGCGTTATGGTGCCGACGATGAGCAGCACCAAGGCCGCCCTGGATCCGTCGCTCGCCGCGTATCGCAGCCAGTTTCCGATTCTTGAGTCGTCGACCTACCTCAACAGCAACTCGATGGGGGCGATGCCTCGTGCGGTCCCCGACGCGCTGATGGCCTACTGCGAGAGCTGGGAACGGGAGGGCGTGGAAGCCTGGGAGGGCTGGATCCATGTCCACGACGAGACCGCCGACCTCGCCGGACGCTTTTTTGGCGCCGGTCCGGGCGAGACGGTGTTGGGGCCGAACGTCGCCTACTTTCAGAGCGTGGTCGCGAGCTGCTTCGACTTCACGCAGCGCCGCAACAAGGTCGTGATCGAGTCACTGATGTTTCCCAACGTCAACTACGTTTGGGAGCGGCATCGCGAGCTCGGTGTCGATCTTCATCTGGTGCCGAGTGATGACGGCATGACCATTCCCACCGAGCGCATCCTTGAGGCGATCGATGAGAACACGCGTCTCGTCTCGATCTCCCATGCGGTCTACGTCTCCGGCGCTTTGCAGGACGTCAAGGCGATCTCCAAGCGTGCCCACGAGGTCGGCGCCTTGGTCCTACTCGATGCCTACCAGACCGTCGGCTGCCTGCCCTTTTCGGTCTATGACCTGGGCGTCGACATGCTCGTGGCGGGAAGCCACAAGTGGCTCTGTGGCGGCCCTGGGACCGGCTTTTTCTGGGCGCATCCAAAACTTCGGGACACGCTCCATCCGCGGATTGTCGGATGGTGGGGCCACGCCTCGCCCTTCGCCTTTGAACCGGCGCCGATCCGGATGGCCAACTCTCCGTGGCGCTTCATGGCAGGGACGCCGACGATTCCGGCCTACTACATCGCACGCGCCGCGTACAAGATCTTGCTTGAGGTCGGCGTCGAAAAGATCCGCGCGCACAACCTCGCCCTCGCCCGCGTGCTCATTGACCGCGCTCAGGCAGCGGGTCTGGTGGTGCACTCCCCTACCGAGGACGCGCATCGAACCGGCTTTGTCGCGATCGACTTTCCCGGCAGTGAGGAGGCGAGCCATGCCCTCATCGAGGAGCGCTTCAAGCTGGACTGGCGTCCGAACTGCGGCCTGAGAATGGGACCGCACTTTTACACCACGGAAGAAGAGGTCCACCGCGTGATGGACCGTACGATCGAGCTCGCCAAGCGCTAGCAGGCTGTCGGCATGGGCGCGTGATGAGCAGGACGCCCCTCATGCACCTCCGGCAGACTCAATGCAGGAGCGCGGTCCTCATGTAGACCGACACGTTGAGATCGACCGCGGAGACCACCGGCAGCGGCGATGGCTCAAGGTTGTCGACCTTGTAGAGCGTCGCGTCGACATCGAGCACATAAAGCGTCCGAGGCACGCGCGCACCACCGGACTCGCCGGTGACGTCACCGACAAAATCCTGGGTGTAGAGCAGGATTCGCCCGGCATCATCGACTTCGAGCGTACGCATCGGGACACCGTCGAAGCGTTCCACCCCAACGTTCGAGACGCGGATGAGCGTCGAGCTTTGCATGCCGACGGTGCCCATCGTCGAGGTGAGACAGATCCACGCGGCGTAGTTGCCTGCCTCGGAGATGGCGACCCGTCCTTCGGGTTCGCCGCACAGGGTCCTCACCTGATTGGTCACGCGAAAGGCTGGCTGGCCAGGGGAGGCATCGTCCGCAGGCAGCCAGCGCGTCATGCCGCCATCGGCCGACACCAGGGCCGCACCTTCCCCCCGAAGAATGCGACGGACCTGATATGGCCCGAGCCCGAGCGCCGGAAACTGCTCGAGCGTTTGGTTGGTCGCGTCGAGATCGTAGATGTACTGGTCGTTGCCGATCAGTACGTGCGACTCCCGTCCCGCGCTGAGCAGCCTCGCGTTCGCGGCGGAGCTGGGAAAGGTCACGCACTGTGGCTGCGTCACGCCGATCTGCAAGCGCGTCGCAGCACAGCCGCTTGCGGTGACGGAAGAGCCGCCCAGCCAAAGCGAGTCGCCGTCGGCGCTGACGCTCACGCGGACCTCGCACAATGCAGGCTCAGTGCACCATGAATCCCCACTCTCGGCGGGTGCCAGCTCGACATCGAACACGCCAAGCTCGACGAGTTCGTAGGGTTCCGAGTAGCGGGTCGGGTAGCGAAACGCCGTGATGCGTGCCGCCTGGGGATCGTAGGCGTACACGATCGGCGCCTGCGGGGCCGAGAACCACTCGGTGAATTTCCCGGGAATCGTCAGCGGCGTGATGGCGCCGTCGGATTCGCGCAGTTGGACGCCCGGCGCGAGCGGCACAACTGCGAGCGCATCGCTCTGCGCGAACACGAGCGCGTCGCCGTGCGCCGCGAAGTTGGGCTGTCCGAGGCCAAAGTCCGCGACCCCGACACGGATCGGAAGCACACGCGCCGTGCTCAGCTCAAGCTCGACAACATACGCGAGCTCGCTGCTACTTCGGACGAAGGCGAAACGCCCGCCCGGTGCGATCGCGGTGCCGATGAAGTCGCCTTCCTCGAAGTCGAGCGGCCAGCTTCGACGCTCACCTTGCACGTAGACCTCAAGTGCATGTCTCCCGACTTTTGCGTCCGACACCCAGATTGCCGCGGCATCGACCGCCGGCGCCTGGCATGCAATCGGCGCAACCAGACTCATCGCCAGCCCAATCCTGATCTTGGCGTGGCGCGCAGCCGCGGAGTGCGTGCGCGAGCGCGAGGCTCGCGACCCGACCCAGCTCCGGCCGCTGCGTGCCAAGTGCACACAGCAACGTTAGCAGGTTGTCGAAGTACCCCTGTGGAGGGCATGGACGTGCAATCGCCGTCCAGACCGAGGCGCGACAAGGGAGCGCACCGGGCGTACGTGCCCAGCGAGCAACAAGACGAGCAACGATGGGCTGCAGGGTGAGTGCGTGGCCAGGCGCCGCGCTGGGTTCTTCGACATCCTTCTAGGGCGAATCCAGGTTC
>CAZVEM010000228.1:0-10213 GCA_964626165.1 uncultured Nannocystaceae bacterium | reverse complement strand
CGTGCTCGAAATGTGGGGGCAGTTCGATGGCTGACCCGATAGCCGGACTCCGCGACGCCGAGCTCTCTCGCGAGCTTGGTCGCAACGAGCAGGAGGTGGCCGGCCAAGGCCGCGTCCGTCGGGCTGCGCGGGTCGAAGCTGTCGAGGTTGACGACGTCACGGCGCGGGATGATCAGCACGTGAATCGGAGCCTGCGGTGCGACATCGTGGAAGGCGATGCAGTGCTCGTCTTCATGGATGATTTTGGCCGGGAGCTCGCCCCGCAAGATCTTGCCAAAGACCGTGTCGCTCATGCCGCGCAGGATATCACGGAAGAGGATCTACACAGCGGTCACAATCCCTCGGTTGCATCGCTGGATCCGCGCGCGGTAGCGTGGCCCATGCCGTCCCGCGCCGCGTGGTTATGCCTTCTGCTGCCGCTGCTGCTCGGCGGCTTGGCCTGCAAGGACGACCCCACGCCGGCTGGCGACGCGTCGGACTCCACCGGCGATGGCGACGGCGATGGCGACGGTGATGGCGACGGCGACGGCGACGGCGACGGTGATGGCGACGGCGATGGCGAAGGATGCGTGGTGGAGCCGACGGCCGAGTCGATGCTGCTCCCGGGCCTCACCAATGATGGTCGCCTGATCGGCTTCACCGGACGGGTGGCGACGCCCGCAGGGCCCTCGACGGTGCTTGAGGGCTTTGTCATCGACGTCGCGAATCATCCGACCTTGGATATCTCCTACGTGACCTCGGGCAATCGCGAGGTCCGACGGATCTACGTCATCGACCGCACCACGCACAACGTGCTGCAGACGATCGATCGTGCGGGAGCGTTTCATGGATTGGTGATCTCGCCCGATGGGACCAAGGTCTACGCATCGCGGGGCGAGCCGCACGACATTGATGTCTACGACGTCGCGCCCGATGGAAGCCTGACGGCGGCCACACCGATCACGGTCGCCCGCTGGACCAGTGGCTTGGCGCTCAACACCGACGGCACACTGCTTTGGGCGGCGTCGTTTGACGACAATCGCATCGCAGAGATCGACACTGCGACGGGGACGATGGTCCGCGAGTTCGACGTGGGTATCGAAACTTATGCGCTGGTATGGGTTGAAGGAAGCAACGAGCTCTACGCTTCCGACTTCACAGGGCAAGCGCTTGCGGTTGTCGATCTCGCCTCGGGGGTGCTCAGCACGACCCTCGCGATCGAGTCGCAGCCTGGAGCGCTTGCGGCTCACCCCGACGGCAGCAAGGTCTTTGTTGCGGTCACAGGAAACGACACGATCCAAGTCATCAATACCGCCACGCACGCGGTGACGCAGACCATTGCGGTCGCAGAGCCCGAGTTTGTCGATGAGGTTGGCGAGCCCCTGCCCCACAGCAACATCGGCGCGCTGCACTTTGATGAGGCCAGCGATCGGCTCTACGCGGTTCGAGGTGCCGACAATGCGATCTCGGTATTTGATGGGACTACGCTGGCGCTGCTAGGTTCGATCCCAACCGCGCTCTACCCGACCGACGCCGAAGTCACCGCGGACGGCTCCACGCTGGTGATCACGGACGGTCGCGGCGAAGGTACCTATGGCCCCGGTGGTGACGCAAAGAATGCACGCCGCGGGAGCGTCACCTTCGTCGATCTCACCACGCTCGACCTCGCAGCGGCGACCGAGGAAGCGGTGAGTAACTATCGCCGTCCGCTCGACATGCTGCCGTTTACCTGCGGCACGGATCACCCGCTCGCGCCGGGCCAGGTTTCGCCGATCCAGCATGTGATCCTCATCGTGAAGGAGAACAAGACCTACGATTGCCTCTTCGGAGAGTGGGACGAGGTCGACGCCAATCGCGACCCGGCCTATCAGGACTACCCGCTGACCACAACGCCCAATCACCGCGCACTAGGGCGGGAGTTCAACATCACCGACAACTTCTACGTGGATGCTGCGGAGTCAGACTCCGGCCACACCTCGCTGGTCAATACCTACCTCACGGAGTGGGTGGAACGCCTGTGGCTTGATCGAGATGAGTACGGCGTATTCGCTGCCTACCCGATCCAGGCGTACTCGATGCAAGATCGCGGCAACTTCTTCACTTGGGTCGTCGACAACGACAAGACGTTGCAGATCTACGGCGAGATTGTCGGTTCCACCGCGGTCTCCACAAAAGGGCCCGTCGGCATGTTCTCCGACGGCGGCTATCCGGGCGGCAAGATCTACAACACCGACGTTCCCGACGAGGAGAAAGCGACCTACGTCGCCAACAAGATCGCCGAAGGCAAGCTCAAGCAGTTCACCTACATGCTGCTTCCCAACGACCACGGCGAAGGCATCCAGCCCGGCGTGCCAACGCCTGAGTCAATGGTCGCAGACAACGACCTTGGTATCGGCATCGTCGTCGATGCGCTCTCCAAGTCCCAGTACTGGGACAAGAGCATGGTGATCATTCTGGAGGACGATCCGCAAGGATGTGGAGACCACGTCGATCCCCATCGGTCCTTCATGATGATCATCTCGCCATACGCACGGCGCGGTTACGTTTCCAAGGTGCACTACTCCTACTCGCACGTCTTTGCCACGATCGAGCGGGCACTTGGCCTTCCCCCCCTTGGGCGAAACGACGCCGCGGCCACGCCGATGTACGACATGTTTCGCACCAACCCAGACCTCACCCCCTACGATCTGCGCCCGCGCGAGTATCCAGAGGAGCTAGGGGATATCTCCATGCCCGGCACCAAGGCGAGCCGCTGCATGGACTTCCGCGGCCCCGACCGAAATCCCGCGCTGGAGATCGTCTACGACGAGTACTTCGCATGGCGACGCGGCGACAAGACCGCCAAGCAGGCGGATGCCGCGATCGAAGCACGCATGGAAGCGATGGAGGATGCGGACGGCGATCGCGAACTGTCCGGTGGCGACAATGGCAAAGGTGGAGACGACGATGATGATGATGACGGCGCGGAGGTCCTCGCCTTCGACATCGCGTACGCCGCTGGGGTCTACGAGGAGCTTCGTCGTGGCGAGACGCCCACAATCCTTACCGGACGTGGGCCAGCGGTCGGATGCAAGCGCAGCGCGGAGGCCAAGCGCCTCGATCGCATCGTGCACGACGCAAAACACAAGAGCGGAATCTTTGCAGGCGCCGCGCCGTAGGATCGATCACCGCGTCCGCGATTTCATGGCGTTGTCTGGGGAGTGCTAAGCTCCCCGCATGTCGACGGACGACCCGCAGGCACGCGTCACGGAGCTTGAGATTCGCAATACGTTTCTCGAGGAACGTGTCGCCGCCCTCGATGAGGTGCTCATCGCCTTCACAAGACGCGTCGAGCGCCTGGAGGCGGAGCTTGAGCTGCTGCGAGCGCGTGTCACAGAGATGGAGCCGGATCCGAACACGAGCGGCATCACGGGCGTGTCGACAAAGGTCGACGAGAATCGCCACGCTGTTGAGCAAGACGACGACGCGTCCTGAAGGTCGCGCTGCGTCGCCCAACCTTCCGGCTGCCCAAAGGCCTCGCTCAGCCCGGCTGGCAGTAGCGCGCGAGGATGGTCTTGAGACCGGCGCGCGGGAACTGGATCGTGAGCTTGAGCCCGTCTCCCATCCCTGACCAGGCGACCAATTCGCCAAGCCCGAAGCTGGGGTGACGGAGTCGCAGTCCGACGTAGAGCTGCACGCCCTCTCCGCCGCTCTCGTCCACGTCGCGGCTGCGACGGGGCGGCGCGTCGTCCTCGAAGGCAGGTCGACTGATGTCGCCCCACTCGTCGTCCTCATGCGTCGGCCGTCGCGTCGTCAAGTCGTCGTCGACAGCGCTGCGTCGCGAGAGGCCGCGCACCGGGGCAAACTCGCTGCGATCGATCTCGCTTGCGCCACCTGCTCGACGGACGGCCTTGCGCGGAAGCTCTTGGACAAAGCGTGAGGGTCGATTGATCTGGCGCTGGCCAAAGATGAAGCGTGTCTCGACGTAGCTCAGCGATAGATGGCGGGCGGCTCGGGTGAGCGCGACATAGGCGAGCCTGCGCTCTTCTTCCATCTGATCGGGGTCATCGTAGGCGCGTACGTGCGGGAAGACGCGCTCCTCCATGCCAGTGACGAATACGGTGTCAAACTCCAGGCCCTTGGCGGAGTGCACGGTCATGAGCGTGACAAGTCCGCCGTTTTGTCCTTCCTCAGGACTGCTCGCGAGCGCGACATCGTCGAGATACTCGGCAAGGGTCAGCTCGGGGCGCTCGTCGAGTGCCTCTTGCATGGAGCCGACCAACTCTTGCAAGTTCTCGAGACGATCGGTCTTCTCCACGCCATCAAGCGCGGCCAATGCCTCGCGATAGCCGGTTTCCGTGAGGACCAGGTCGGCGATCTCATCGATCGGCAGTCCCGCGCTCTTGGCCCGAAGTTCTTCAAGCAGCGCATGGAAGGCGGCGAGCTTTTTGCGCGCGCCGGCCCCCAAGGTGACTTGGTCACGCGCCGCGATCGCGCCAAGCAGTGAGACCTCGTGGGTCAGTGCGTAGGCGCGAAGCTTGTCGAGCGTCGCAGCTCCGATCCCACGAGCCGGCACGTTGATGATGCGTTCGAGGTCGAGATCGGACTCGCCGTTGTCGAGCACGCGCAGCCAGGCGAGCAGATCCTTGACCTCGGTCCGATCAAAGAACCGCGTGCCGCCAACGATCCGATAGCCGAGGCGATAGCGCCGCATCGCCTCTTCCAGCGGTCGGGACTGCGCGTGCGTGCGATAGAAGATCGCGATCTCAGCCGGTGCCCACTCGCCGTCCGCGATGCTCTGCGAGATGCGCTCAGCGATGCTCATCGCTTCATTGCGTTCGTCGTCGTAGCCGACGACCTCCACCTGCTCGCCGTCACCGAGACTGCTAAAGAGCGTCTTGCCGAGGCGACCGTGGTTCTTACAGATCACTGCGTCGGCGCAGTTGAGGATGTGCATCGTGCTGCGATAGTTCTCTTCAAGGCGAACGACCTCACAGCCGCCGTGGCGCTCAGGAAAATCGAGAAACAGTCCCACGTCCGCACCGCGCCAGGAGTAGATCGACTGGTCGTCGTCGCCGACCACGCAGAGCTCTGCATGCCCAGATAGCAGATCGATCAGGCGCGCCTGCACGGGATTGGTGTCCTGAAACTCGTCGACGACGACGTGCGCGAACCGACGCCGCAGCGCGTCGACCTCCTGCTGGACAAGCTCGCCGTGGGAACCCTCCAAGAGCTCGACGCTGAGGCTGATGAGGTCGTTGAAGTCTGCCGCGTCACTCGCTCTCAGGCGCCGTTCGTATTCCATCCACGCGCGGTCGACGATCGACTTGACCGGGTCGTCGCACAGCGTGTGCAGCGAGGATCGACCGAGGCCCTGGTTTTTTGCACGGTCGATCAAGCCCAGTACCGACTGCGTCGACACCGAGCGATCGCTGAGATTGAGGTCCTTGAGCACCCGATTCATCAGCGTACGCTGGTCGGAGGTGTCGTAGATCGTGAAGCGAGGACTCAGGCCCACGCTCTCTCCGTGTCGCCGCAGGATGCGAGCACAGATCGAGTGAAAAGTGCCGATCCAAAGGCCGCTTCGCGCAAGGTCACCATCGGACAGCCGCTCGATCCGCTCACGCATCTCGCGTGCGGCCTTGTTGGTGAAGGTGACCGCGAGGATCCTCCATGGAGGCACGCCTTCATTGACCAGTTGGGCGACGCGATGCGTGATCACCCGCGTCTTGCCCGTGCCCGCACCCGCAAGCACCAGCAAGGGAGTGCCGCGGTGCTGCACCGCTTGCTCTTGCTGCGGGTTGAGCTTCACGTGCACCTTGATAGCGGCTCACACCGCGCTGTGCACCCCGCGACCGGGCCGATCGCGCGCGGCAATCTCGTCCCGGAGGGGAGCGTGGGGCATGGAGATCTCCTCGCGGCTCCGCGCCGCGTGGTCATCCGGCGCAAAGACGCCGCCCAACACCGCGGGGACGCGCGGTGAACCGGTCATTCGCGTGTTGATTCGCCTTCGGACGCCTCCTAGGCTCATCAGCCACGGTGGGCGATCCGAGAGACCACGCTGCAGAGCCGCCCAGCCGCGCGCCGTCGCCCGAGCCCCCGGTGGCGAGCCTCCCAGGACGCGGACCCACGCCGCTGCCGCGTTGGCTCGGCGCAGTGTTCGTTGTGGTCTGGATCGCTGCCTCGTTGTTCGCGCTCCTCCAGGTGGCCATCGGAGACGGACCGGCCCTCGATGGATCGGTTGATCAGCTCGTCGATGCCGTCGATCGCGAGTCGAGCAAGGTCAGCTTCCTCGTCGTGGTGCTCGACGAGCCTTCGGCTGCGACCAGCGGCAACTCGTCTCAAGATCCCCTGCAAGACCCGTCGCAAGATCTGGCCGAGAACCCCACGGGCAACGACACCTCTGCTGCGCCGGAAGCCCATGACGCACAGGGCCAGCTCATCCTCGACGACGCAGCGGGTCGGATCGCCGAACAGCTCCCTGATGCCCGGATCTTCGCCGCGCCTCCGTCGAATGCGGTCGTCGACTGGACGGATCGACATGGGCTCTACCTGGTTCCTCCCGAGCGCCTAGTCGAGCTCGCGGCCCACCTCGAGCCCCTCGCGGTTGACCAAGCCGCCGCCGATCTCCGCGCGATGCTCTCGAGCCCAGTGTATGGCGTGAGTGGCAGCACCATCCGTGAAGACCCGCTCGGATTGCGCGCGTTGATCTCTGCGCGTGGCGGCGCGCAGGGCTTTGTCGCCGATCCCGATCCGCTCGCCCCACTCGTCACGCTGTCGGGCGACCTATTGGCGGCCGATGGTCGGTCACTGCTGATTGCGCTCAGAGATACGCATCCCGCCGGCATCTTGCAGGCGCGCGTTCGCGGAGCGCTCCACGGTCTTCCCGTCCACGTCGTGTATCTGGGACGTGAGCAACAGCGCCATGCGACTGCCCTCCGACTCCTGCAGCGAACGCCACGTCTGCTGATCGCGGCGATCGGTGCGCTCTTGATCGCGTTGGGCTTGAGTCTGCGCCGCGCGTTGCCCTCGCTGCTCTTGATCCTCGGACTGAGCAGCGTGCTCGTCGTTGGAGTCGCGGTCCTCGGCGTGCCGCTGGGCCTCTTGAGCGTTCCCTTGCTCGTCGCGCTCCTGGGCATGAGTGCAGAGCTCGGCCTGGCGCTCCATCCGATGTCGACGCGCGGCTGGCCTTCGGCCTTGCTGTGGTGTGTGGCCTTGGTACCCCTGCTCGCGCTGCCCTACGGCTACTGGCACGCGCTGGCACTCCCGTGGGCGCTGACGATGGCCTTCGCCGTGTTGGCCATGCGGGGCGCGGTGCCAACGCTCCTTGAGCTGCTCGGAAGCAACGCTGAGTGGGAGGGTCAGGGCTTTCTCCTTGCCCCGATGCCGCTGATGTCCTTGCTGATCTGCGCCGGTCTCCTGGGCGGCGGTGTGTTTGCGGCGTCGCAGACGGCCTACCTTCCCGTCGATCGCCTCGCGCTCCTCGATCAGAGCCAGCAGCCCGCGCTTGAAGAACGCCAGAAGGCGATGCGTGACTTCTTTGATCCCGCCGATCGCGTCTACACCTGCAGCGTCGGAAAGGACGCGATCCAGGCGCTCGATCGATCCGCGACGGGTGCCAGCACGCTCGCAACCTTGGTGCCCGATTTTGCTCGGCGTGTTGATTCGCCCGGCAGCTACGTGCTGCAGGCCTCGCGCGCACAAACGCACTTTGACAAGCTGCTCGAGCTCGAGCTTCCCGCCAAGATGACGCGACTCGCCGCCGCGCTCGAGGGTCAGGGTCTACGACCCGACGCCTTCGGCGAGTTTCTTCGACCGGCCGCAGACCTCCGATCGATTCCCGTCGCGAGCGCCGCGCTGGCCGGTCCCCTTGGACCATGGATCGAGCAGTCGGCCGTCAAGCATCCCGAGGGCATCTGCGTGCGCAGTGTGGTGGAGCTTGTACAGCGCTCTGATCACGCATTGCCGGGAGAAAGTGATGCGCTCGAGTTTGGCTTGAGTGGTCCGCGTATTGCCGGACTGCGAGATGAGGCTCGTTACCCGCAGCGTGCGATCTTGCTGGTTGTGGTGACGCTGTGGCTCGTTGCGTTTGTCGTCTGGCTGGGGACCTGGAACATGCCGATCGCGCTCTCGGCGGGCCTTGCGGCGGTCTGTAGCCAGTGCGCCTTGGTCGTGATCCTCGTCGCGCTTCGGCAGCCGGTTGGCATGCACGTCGCGCCCGCCTTTGTGCTGGTCGCGATCGCGGCCGCAATCGCTGCAGGGCGAAGCTGCAAGGCCGTGGACGACAACGCGCCGCAACTTGGCGGCGGCGTCTTGGTCAGCGGTATCTGTCAGTGCAGCGTCGGCGCTGCCTTGCTCACAACCGGAGAGCCCCTCTGGCAGCTCTGGGGCATCGTATTGACCTGCGGCTGCGCGATTGCGGCTGGCATCGGCATCTTTGCCGCACCTGGGATGTGCTGGCTCATGCGCCGTCTGGTCGGCCTACCAACGCCTGCACTCTGGGACGAAACGGAGGACGAGGAATGAGCCATCGCGCGCCAATCGATCCCCGATCCGAGCAGCCACACGCATGGTCGCGATCGACGTCCGGGCTTTGGACTCGGCGGTCGCTGTTGACCAGCTTCGCTCTCGGCGGCGCCGCACTGGCCGTCGGCTCGATCCCGCTGCACGCCGAGCCGCCACCGGAGGATCCGCGTCTCACCCGCCGTATCGAACTTTGGGAGGCGTTCTCTCGCAAGACGCACCAGAACATGATCGCGCGCACGCTGACCACGCGAAGATCTGCGCTCCTCGACCAAGCGCTTGTGACCACGGGCTCACTCGCGCTCAAGGTGCCCGATCTCTTGGTCCTCACCGACGACGATGTCAGCGGCTCACAGACGCGATTTGAAGACGACCGAGTGTATCTCGCGTTGCGGCGCACCCCGGCAGGAGAGCGTCGACCGATCGATCCAAAGACCGCCCCTGCGCTCCTCTGGACGCGCGACCGCATGCTTGCGCTGCTCTCCCCCGGCCCGCGCGATCGCCTGCACGCCGACTGCGATCTACGTGCCGCGAAGGGCAAGTCGTTGGTGCTGGAGATGCGGCCCTATGCGGTCTCGCCGCTGCGCAGGTTCATCCGCCTCATCACCGCGTCGCTCGATGCGACCACGGGCGCCGTGATCCAGATCGAGCTGCACGAAGCCCAGGGCGACGTGGTCACACTGGGCATCAGCGATCATCGACAAGACGTCGACGAAGAGAGCCTCACGCGACTCACCGTCTGATCGCGTAGTCCGGAAGGCGTTCGCGAGGTCGTGCGATGGCGCGAGCAGATGTCCTCACGTGCCCGCGATCCGAGCTCTCGATCCGAGCTCTTTCGCGCGCTCGCTCGCTTGAGTCCTCGACGCAAAACAGGCTAGTCGCGATTGCGACCCTTGCGACGCGAACGACCCTGGTTGCCCGAGGGAGGAGCGCCTTCACTGATCGGCCCGGACGCGTCGTCGTTGGCCGGCTCTGCCACCGCGCCGTTCTCCGCGGGCGTCTCCGCGCTGCTTGTCCCTTGGTCTTCCGCCTGCGCCATCGTTTGCGCGGCGACGCTTGCGGACGCATCGCCATCGCCTCCGGTTCCGCGATCGGATTCGCCGATGGCAACGTGCTTGGAGACGCCGTTGGTCTCACCGCCGCTTGACGACGCGGGGCTCGTAGGCGGACCGCTCTCGCTCGCGCTCTCGCTGCCGACGCGCGCCCACTCGCCGCGCGCGGCGACCTCTGCGGCCCGGACCACGCATCCCGTGGCCTGCCCGTCTTGGCTCGCAACCTCAACGACATGCACAACGCGGAACGACTCCGACGATCCATCGGGCCACTCCACCTCAAGCACCGCACGCACAGGTGCCGGCCGAGCGAGCTCAAGCACAAACGCACCCTCGCCATGCGGGCGCACGGCGGCGTCCTCCCCCAAGACGGAGTGCCGCAAGATGACCTTGGCCGCGCGGTCGTGTTGCATGGCCAGAGGTTACCAGCATCGCTGCCGTGCCGGGCAAGTACTGGGACCGGACGGCGAGCGGCGCCGTAGCAGCCTACTCATCCCGGAGCAGCGCGAGCGCGGTTTGGAAGTTGCGCTCGTGTTCGGCGGCGGGGGACTGGACGCGTAAGCCCATCTCGCCGGCCTGGCGGAGCAATGTGCCGGCTTGTAGGAGGCGGTTGAATGCGGCCATGCGCTCTTCCTCAAGGCGACGGAGGAGGTCGAGGTTGGCCAGCAGTTCTTTGGCCT
>CAZVEM010000227.1:0-10224 GCA_964626165.1 uncultured Nannocystaceae bacterium | reverse complement strand
CTCGCAGAGGGGCAGACCTTCACCAAGATGCTCGGCGGGCCAGTGCTGCCCGAGATCCTCGATGTCGTTGATGAAACCACGATCGCTCGACTCGACGGCCACCCGCTCTCGGGGCACTACTTCATCGACGATGAAGGCGTACGCGCGCAGCCGGCAGTGCTCGTGCAAGGCGGCGTCTTGATGGGCTTCCTGCTGGGTCGATCCCCGGTGCTGCCCTTCGAAGTGAGCAATGGTCACGGCCGTCGCGAACCGGGCAATCCGATCGTCGCACGGCAAGGCAACCTCATCATCACCAGCAAGCGTGCGCTGCCCCAAGAGCAGCTTCGCAAAGCCCTCGTGGATGAGGCCAAGAAGCAAGGGAAGCCCTACGGCCTATGGTTCGAGGACATCCAGGGCGGCTACACGATCACCGATCGCAGCGGGCCGCAGGCCTTCAAGGTGATGCCGCTGATGGTCTATCGCGTGTTCGCGGATGGCCGGCCCGACGAGCTGGTGCGCGGCGCGGATATTGTCGGAACCCCGCTCGCCGCCTTCGAGACGATCATGGCGACCGGTGACACGCTCGGCATCTTCAACGGGATGTGCGGCGCAGAGTCTGGCTGGGTTCCCGTCAGCGCAGTGTCGCCGGCGATTCTGCTCAGCAAGCTTGAGATCGAACGTGCGGCCAACGAGCGCGCCAAGCCGCCCTTGTTACCTGCACCGCGGCTCGACCACGGCATGCACCGACGCGGCGCATCACCAGCCCTGCGTTCTCCTCCGGACCACCCGGGAAGCTCAGCGCGAGGAGGGACCATTGAGCATACGAGCCTGCCCGGCACCGCGAGCAAGACCGCACAGACCGACACCCGCGGAGGTGCACGATGATCACACGACGCAACTTTACCCTCGCGGGATCGGCAGCTGCGGCTGCGGCCTTTGTCCAGACGATGTCGAGCGGCACCGTGGCCGCCGCTACGGCCGAGATCGCGGCGGTCAAGGCAGAGCTTGAGCGTGGCCTGGCCGAGCTTCGTCTCGATGGCAAGCCTGCTCCGTATCACGTCGAGGTTCGACTACTTCGCATCGAGCAGCTCTTGCTCGACGGCTCGTATGGCGGCGTGATCACCGATCAGCTCGGACGCCAGGGCGTGGGCACGGTGACGATCCGCGTCGGCACGCCGGACTCGGACAACGCCAACTTCCTCAGCGGCTCGCCTTCGGTGAGCTTTGAGCTTCCACTCACGCCAGATGGACTGGTGACCCGCAAGCGTCTGTGGCTTGCCATGGACGGCGCCTATCGCAATGCGGTCGCGGCCTACGACGCCAAGCAGAAGGCCTTGCAGAACTACAGCGGGGTCAAGCCGCCCGACGGCCTTGCACCTGGTCCCGGCGCCGCGACACGGCTGTCCTGGGCGACTCCCGAGAGCGCCGAAGCGATCGTCGACCCTGAGATTCGACCGATGGAGCTCGATCGCAAAGGTCTGCGCTCGATCGCCGCCGATCTCTCTGCGCGCTACAAGAACACGCCGCGCGTCGACAACGGCGATGTGGTCGCGTGGGCCGTGCGCGCCTACGAGACCCTGATCACGAGCGAGGGCACGATCATTGGCAGCGTGACGGAGCGTGCTGCCCTTGTTGCGGTCGCCGACATGCGCGCGACCGATGGCATGCCGATCGACCACGGCGAGGCCATCCACCTCACACGCTTTCCCTCCGATCTGACCGACCTTCGCAAGCAGGGCGAAGCCCTCGTCGATCGCGTGATCGCGGAGATCGTCGAGCTCGCGGATGCGCCGATGCTTGAGGAGGACTACGACGGGCCCCTGCTCCTCGGACCGCAAGCGAGCGCGGAGTTTCTCGCCTCGACCCTCGCGGTCCATGCGGCCGCGGTTCCAGCACCGCTCACGGACTACGGACGCGCAGTTGATCTTGAGCCCTATCTGCTCGAGCGGCTCGGGCAGGCTGTCATGCCGAGCTGGATCGACGTCGTCGATGATCCCTCCGCGGAGGGCTTTGGTCGCTATGAATACGACGGTGACGGTATCAAGGCCGTCAAGCTCAATCTCGTGCAGGGCGGCATACTTACCGAGCTCCTTCGCGGCCGGGTACGTGCCGACAAGGAGGCCAAGAGCAACGGCCGCAACCGAACGCCGCTCGGCGGAGGCGGCGGCACGGCGATCTCGAACATGACCCTGCAGCCTCGCAAGCCCGGGCTGTCACAGGCAAAGATGGAGGCAGAGATCTTCGCGCGCGCGGCGGAAGATGGCTGGAAGCACGCGTACCTCATCGAGTCCTTCCGCGATGGCACCGTGCTCGGTCCCGTTGGTCGCGAAGGCGCGAACGCCTACGGCAGCGGACGCAAGATCTCGCTGCCGATTCCCGGGCGGATCTTCAAGATCGAACCGGGTGGCAAGCGGACGCTGGTGCGCGGTGCGGTCGTAGGACCCGCTTCGATCCGCCTGCTGCGACGAATTCGTGCGGTCGGAGACAAGCCGCTCAGCGTTGCCATGCGCGTGCCCTCCGGCCTCGGAGGGGGCTTTGCCGCTGATGCCGGACTCGGAGGCCTCTTGACGCAGACGGTCGACGTCGAGGTTCGTACGCCCGCGCTGTTGCTCGATGGGATCGAGCTCTTGGTCGAGCGGGGTGAGCACGAGCGACTTCCTTACCTCGTCCATCCGCTTCGTCGCGGAGCGGCGGAAAAGTAGTCGACTGCACGACTGGGTCGCACGCGGCCCAAATACAAAGAGCTTCGTGTGCCATGACGGCCGCACGAAGCTCTTTGTGCGGATCGCCTACTTGGCGCCGAGGGCGTGCTTCACCGCTGCGATGGCGGTGTAGACGTCATCGGGCAGCTTCTGCTCGGGATCGGTCGACTTGCCCTCGGAGTGCCATTGCACGATGCCACGCTCGTCGACGATCAGGATCGCGGGCGAAGAGCCAAGGTACTCGATCAGGGTCGTCGAACCCTCAAGACCGATGTCGTTGGCCGGCGAGTACTCCATGTTGTTGGGGTAACGGTACGTGCGAGGCAGTGGCAGCGGACCCCCGTCCTTCACCGTGACCTGAGCCTGGCTAACGAAGTCACGCAAGTCGGTATCGTTCATCGGCGGGCGATCGCGGCCGGGGAACTTGAGCTGTCCGAACATCACGTCGTAGCCGGCAGCCTCGAGGTCGGACTTGGCCTTCTGCATGACCTGGAGATAGGTCTGCGCGATTGCCTGCTCGTCACGAGTCTGCCAGTCAAAGAACACGATGAAGCGCTTCTTGCCGTAGAGGTCGCGGCCGGTGACAAGACCGCCGTCCGACGAGTACAGCATGATCGAGGGGATCGCGTGGCCGAAGAGGCGGCGGCGCGCCCACGACGGCGCCTTGTTGAGGCCCTCTGCGCCGGTCGTCCAGAACGGCGGAACACCCTTGAGCGGCGGGAGCTCGGTGGGCGACGCCGTGATGTTCACGTTGCCGGTCGAACCGTCCTTGTAGCGAATGATCGACAGTGTGTGCTGCTGGCCATCCATGTAGTTGGTGGCGTCAAGCTCGATACCCGTGCTGACCTTCTTGCCGT
Source organism: uncultured Nannocystaceae bacterium (assembly GCA_964626165.1). Taxonomy (GTDB): domain Bacteria; phylum Myxococcota_A; class Polyangia; order Nannocystales; family Nannocystaceae; genus CAZVEM01. The sequence continues at coordinate 6,686 of CAZVEM010000227.1, read as the reverse complement.
CCACCGACTGGATCAGGTCACCGCGTGAGAGCTCCGTGCATCCCTCACAGCCATTGACATAGGCGATGAAGACACCGCCGGCCTTGAGCTTGCTCTCGGGAATCGAGAAGCCGCCGCCGCCGTCGCAGCCGGTCTGAGTTGCGATCGCACCGCCGCAAAGGGCCGCGATCATCAAGAGCTGTTGGATCTTCGGAACGAGCTTCATCGTGGATGTTCTTGTGGAGAGAGGTGGAGCGCCCCGGAGGCGAGGCCTCGCAGCAGGCCCGGACACGCGTCACGGGCGGCGACTGCCGCACCATAGCGGGCGTGCAACGCCCTGGGGAGTAGGGCCTTACGGAGGTCATGGCGAGCCGGCGCCAAAATGCGGCGCTCGCGTCGGCAGAAGGCACGATTGGCCGGCCATAAACGACGTTTGCCAGGCGGACACGCCCTCGGGGGCAATCCGTGGCGGGCCCCCCGCTCCAACTGCCAGCCCCCGCTCATGCTTGTCAGTGCGACAATTTGAGCCAAGAACATGCCGATCTGCACGACCGCGTGCGCCGGGCTCCGCTTGCGCTGTGCCCCCGAGTCGTTTGCCACTGACGTGCCAGCGTGTGTCCCCGACGCGAGCAGCTCGAGCCGCCCTGGACTACGACGCGTCGTCGCGCCGGCTTGGCACCCCAACGCCGCGTGAGCCGAGCGCGATCACAACGCCGATCGCGATCATCACCGCGAAGATGGCGACGAAGATCCAGATGAAGCGCGCCCATCGCATCACGCGAAGCAGGAGCAAGATCAGGCCGATGATGACAAAGCCCCAGGTCAACACTGCGCGCAGTGTCTTGAGCGTCCGCATGGCGCTCACCGTGGGATCTTCACCGCCGCTTTGTTCCGTCTCCGTGCCCATGGTGGATGCTCCTTGCGCTCACGCCCGTGACGCTCTGATGCGCGGGGACACCCTCGCTCAGTGACATGAGCCTAGCAGGTTCCGACTCGTAGTATCGACCACCGTCACCGCCGCCTGCCCGCGTCGTGAGTTGCGGCACCCGACAGCCTCTTAGAGCTGTCGTTTCGCTTTGACCTCAAGGTACTTGGTGATCAGCGTGGGCGTCAGCTCCGCGGGAGCGGTATCGAGGACGAGCGCACCGGCTCGCGAGATTGCGGCGAGGCTGCTCGCGCGCCAGCGCAGCGTCTGCGCGGCGGCACCTCGGATAAAGACGTCACTGGGATGGCCGCTGTCGTAGGCAACGAGTGCGTCGACGTCGACATCTCTGAGCGGCGCAAGCAAGTGAAGGTGGCGACGAGAGGCGCTCTTAGTGAGGGTGACCAGCTCTGCTGCCGCGCGGTCGTCGAGCAGCGCGGTGAGGTGGACGATGAGCGCACGACGGCGAAACACTCGCTCGACGTGCTCGATCGCCGTTCGATGGTCGGACTCCACCGGCACGGGCTGAACTGGGTTTGCGGCCCGCACGATCGCCTCCACGGCGCGCTTGCCCGCAGTCAACGGCGTTGAGCTGAGCACCCGGTCGGCGTAGGCGACCACTGCGACCTTGTCACCGTGCCGGGTGGCGACGTGCGCGAGCATGAGCGCGCTGTTGAGCGCGTGGTCAAACAGCGAGATTCCGCCCACGGAAGTCCGCATCAAGCGGCCCGCATCGAGGACAAAGACGATGCACTGGTCGGTCTCAAGGCGATACTGCCGCGCAACCAGGTTTCCCCGTCGCGCGGTGGCACGCCAGTCGATCGCGCGGAACTCATCGTCCTTGCTGTAGTCGCGCAACTGCTCGAACTCGGTCTCGCCACCCCGGCGCTTGTCAAGCCGACCGGCCGTCTGACGGGAGTCACTGCGCGCGAGCAACTCGTACTCCCGGACGGCCTGCACGTCAGGGTAGATCGACAGCTCGGCGCGCGCGTCGAGCCTGCGTTGGTGCTGCCACAATCCCAAGCGAGAAGGCCAGCGGACGTAGACCGGGCCGATCGTAAAGCGACCTCGACGCAAGGCCTCCACGATAAAGTTCGCCTTCCGTGATTCGTGACCTCCGAGCTCGACGGTCAGGGGCAGATCGTCGGTGCGGACCGCCTCTGGCAACTCGACTCCGATCGTAAGCGACCGAGTGCGCGCCAAATGGTTGTGCAGCGCGATGCTCAGCGAGTGACTCCGCCGCAGGCTCAAAACCGGTGGCTCAGGGAGGTTCACGGTGACGCCAACCGTGCGATCGAATGCCGCGTCGACAAGCCCGAGCGCTACGCAGACGACGTCGGCGACAACCATCGGCCACAGCATCGCGCCGTCAAATACGTAGAGGATCGCGAACACCATCGGCACGAGCGCGAGCGCAACGAATCTGTGCGTGGGCAGCATGATGGGCGAGCGGGCGAGCGGGTGGTTGCGGCTGGAACGAGGGCGCACTGCGATGGTGCGCCGAGTCGAATACGAGGTGACGGCTAGCCCTGCATCATGGGAACGGGGACATCCTGAAGAATCGCTGCGATGCAGTCATCGGGCGAAATGCCTTCTATCTCGGCGTCGGGCTGAAGTATGAGACGATGACGGAGGACGGAGGGCGCGATCGACTTGACGTCGTCGGGCGTCAGAAAGTTCCGTCCATCGCACGCCGCGCGCGCGCGCCCACAGGCGAGCAACGAGATGCTCGCTCGGGGTGAGGCTCCGAGGAAGACCGATCGATGGTTACGCGTCCGGGTGACGATTTCGATGATGTATTGACTGACGCGATCATCGACGGCAACGCCCTGTAGCGCCGCCTGCATCGCCAAGATCGACTCTGGACTGGCGAGCCGCCGGAGCTCAAGCGCATCGAGCCGTGAAGGATCAAATCCCGCGACGAATCCGCGCAGCATCGCGTGTTCCTGCTCGAAGGTCGGATGTCCGACCAAGATCTTCATCATGAAGCGATCGAGCTGGGCCTCGGGTAGCGGATAGGTGCCTTGCGACTCGACCGGGTTCTGCGTCGCAATCACGAAAAAGGGAGAGGGAAGCTCACGGGTCACGCCATCGCTCGAAACCGAGCGGTCCTGCATCGCCTCGAGCAGTGCGGCCTGGGTCTTGGCAGGGGCACGATTGACCTCGTCTGCCAGGCAGAGCTGCGTGAAGATCGGGCCGGGGATGAAGGTAAAGCGCTGCTCACGTTGGTCAAAGACGTTGCCGCCGGCGATGTCCGACGGCATCAGATCGGGCGTGAACGAGATGCGCTTGTGGTCGCAGCCAAGGACTCGTCCAAGTGTGCGCACCAGCAGCGTCTTGCCGAGCCCCGGCACGCCCTCAATCAACACGTGGCCGCGCGCCAAGATCGCATAGAGCACGTGCTCGATGAGTTCATCTTGGCCCACCACTGCGCGGGCAACCTCGGTGCGGATGAGGTCGATTTGCTGGGAGATTTCTTCAAAGGACATCGTGTGTTCTTCTTGGCTCTGTGGACGCGCAGCAATCGGACGGCGGACAGCGGATGGTCTGGCGGGAGTACAGCGCGCGGTGCTGCGAAAGTGGGGGAGAGAGGACGTGGGCAGTCTTAGCGCTTGGAGGCGCCCTGGACTTGGCGCAAGAGCGTGGCGACTCGGCTCATCGACGCGCCCGCATCGGCGAGCGAGCGTTCCCGTACCGCGCCAAAGGTCGGCTCAAGTTCTTCATGAGCGGTGGCATCCTCGGGAAGATCGGATTCCAGCAGGATGTTGAGCACGTCGTTTTCGTCGCGCCCGGTCGCTTCAGCGATGCGGGCTGCGAGCTCGCTCCACGCTCTGCCGCGGAGTCGGTGTCGCACGCGCTCTCGCATCCGATCGGTGGCCCAGGCCGAGTAGTGGACAAGCGCGGCGCTGGGCGCTTGGGCACGTGCGTACTGCTCGGCCAGCGCTCGCACGTGGTCCGCGAAGGCAAGGCGCGAGACCACCGTCGGATCGCGCAGCGGAACCAATGGCGTGCCTCGCCAGAGGAAGACCAGGAGGAAAAGCACTCCAAGCTGCAGGATCGCCGGCAGCAGGTGAGCGTTGGAGACGGCTTCCAGCGGGTTCGCGGCGCCCGTGCCGGTGTGCGCGGTCGTGATCTCAAGGCTGCTCTCCGCGATAAAGAGATCCGTCACGAGCCCTGCGTTGCCGTCGACTGCGAAGGCAACGTTGGTCACGAGGTCCTCATTGGCGAAGACCACCACGCTGCCCGTGCCGTAGGTGGCGCGCGCAACGACGTTGCGGAGTCCCTTCGTTGGCGCTGCCTGATCTTCGCCAAGGAAGAACTCAAGCGCGCGCTCCTGGTCGGTCTGATAGGGCGACGAGCGCCGGGCGACCCGGCCATCGACGAGCGCTTCGCCTGCAACCACCAGCACCGCGATCGGCATCGAGGTGGGTGCGTCCGCGACGCGTCGAACCACAGGCGCGTAGCCCTGCGGTCTGTCGAGTTGTTCGCCCGCGGCCGGAAGATAGAGGGGCGCAAGGGTGTGCTCGCCGACCCACATCGTTTGGATGGGGATCCGCGGATCGAGCGACGATTCCAACGCGACATAGAGGTGGCCGCCGCTTTGCGTCCACTCCAACACCGCATCCCACTCGGCGTCATCGAGTTCGCGCCGTCCCGTGAGGAGAAGAGCCTTCGTGCTGTTGGAGAGTTCTTCCAGTGACGCGCCGCGGTGTGCCACCTTGACCCCCCGCCGCGTCAAGAGCTCGCCCAGGACGCGAATACCGTCCGCGTCCGTCCCCAACCCCGCGAGGTTCGAACCCGTGCCTTCCGGCACGGCACACGCGAGCGAGAGACTCAGCAGGCCAGCGACGAGCGCGATGCCCCGCGCCGCCCAGCTCGACAGAACCGCCCGAATCCCTTCGAGGAGTTGGCGCGCGGTCGACTCGGTTGGCGCCTGGTGGCCAAAGTGTACCCGCTCGACTTCGCGGAACGCGACGCGAAGCGGCATGCGGGCGGATGGATTGATCGCCGCGGCTGCGCGGAGGTGCTCGCCGTTCGTTCTTGCGGGGTCGAGCACGGTTGCACCGCGCTCGCTCAGTCCCCGCACCAGTGCGCGATGGCACAGCGCCGTCGCACCTGCGTAGTCACCCGCGGCGATCAATCCGGCCGCGAGCTCGAGGAGGTGCTGCGCGGTCGCATCCGCGGGAGCCTCGATCTTTGGCTTTGCCACGACGGGCTTGATCACCTCGGTTGGAGCCGCGACCGATGGCTCTTCTCGTTCTCGTCGTCGACCGAGCCACACGGCGCGCGCGATCATGAGCGCGGCGACGATGCCGATGGTCCACAGCAGCAGGCGTGCGAAACCGGGCGGTACTTCAAGCGGCGCTGGTTCGTCGTAGAGCTCGTCTTGTCGCGGCAGCTCGTCTTGCGAAGCCAACTCCTTTGCCGCCTCTTCATCGGGCTCGGGGTTGAGTGCCTCTTCTTCTGCCGCCCGGGCGCACGCCTGCGCGAGGCCAGGACAGCGGGTGCTGTCCACCCGATCACACCAGGGCCGTTCGTGAGCGTCGAGTGACGAGGTATCGCGGCTTGTCCGGCAGAAGGAGTAGCGGCCGTCAAGCGTGGGCGATGCCTCTGCGCTCTGATAGTCCGCGTCGGGCGGCGATGCGGGATCGAGGTCGAGGTCGCGGTCGTGATCAAGGGGGGGATCGAGCGCCAGCGCGAGGCGGAGCAGTACGCTTGCCAGGGTTGTACTCATCGCTCACCCCGCTGAGCTGCGCAGCGCAGGAGCTCGACCTGGAGATCCCAACCGTCAGTCCGTGTGCGCTGATCGATGTAGAACAGGAAGCGCAGAACCGCGAGGTAGGGAGTCGCGAGGAAGAATCCCAGGAGCGCGAAGGGGGTGACGCCGACCGTGAGAAGGTCCCCAAAGGGGCGCCCCATCGACAGCACGTTGTCGAGGATGCCGATCGCGAGCAGTGCTTCGGCGATGACGGGAAATGCCGCCCAAGCGGCGACGATCGCAAAGATGAGGCTGAGCACCTCAAGCCAGGCCATCTGACTCATTTTCGCGGAGCGCTTGAGGCAGGCCAGCGGCGGCTGGAGCTCAAGCAGACAGACCTCGTGCACGTGGATCTGTCGCATCCAGATCCAGACCGGTAGCGCCACGGTGAAGAACCCGAGCATGCTGATCGCGATCCACAGGCGCGACAGCAACAAGACCATCGCGTAGCGGGGGGCTCGCTTGATGAACGTCCGGAGCGACGCCCAGGCGCTTGGCTGGGCATCGAACATGTACATGCCGCATGCCACCGTAAACACGCCCTGCACCGCGGTCTGCAGGGCGAGCGCAACGCACCATGTGGAGATCGCGGACCACTCCCCCAGTGAGAAGAGGAGGTAGCAAAGTACCGACGGTGGCACCAAGACGGCGATCGAGAGCGGCAACATCACCCCGCGGGCGTCGCTGAGGTAGCGAAAGGCGAGATCGTGGTTCTCTGCCCAGCTGCGCGGTCGAAGCGCGATGCGTGCGTGCGAGAGATCCATGAGACGTGGAGCGCGGAGCTAACGGGCGACGCGGCGCGTGCGTGCGCCGTGGAGATCGACACTGCTGCGACGGCCCGCGAGTGTCATGTAGAGGATCAAGAAGATGCTGGCCATCGCGCCGACGGTCCATTTGACCGGCATGGGCATCGCGGAAGGCGACCAAAAACCCTCGAGGCCGGCCGCAATCAGCAGCATGACGGTGGCGCCGCCGATGAGCTGGACCAGCTCGGGACCCGCTGCTCGCAGGGAGCCGATGCGGGTT
>CAZVEM010000226.1:0-10240 GCA_964626165.1 uncultured Nannocystaceae bacterium | reverse complement strand
GGCGACGGCGACGGCGACGGCGACGGCGACGGCGACTGTGGCAACTCGCAGATTGATCCTGGTGAAGAGTGCGATCAGGGTCCCGACAACAGCGACGTCGGGAGCTGTCTGACCACCTGCGTGCTCAACGTCTGCGGCGACGGATTTGTCGGACCACTGGAAGGCTGCGACGACGGCGGCCTGATGAGCAACGACGGCTGTTCGGCGATGTGTACGCTCGAGAACCTCGACCCGGAGGTCATTCTCTGCGGCAACAAGCTTTACGCTTGCGGTGATACCATCGACAACGATGGCGATGGCAAGATCGATCTTTACGATCCCGAGTGCATCTCACCCTGCGACGACGATGAGGGCTCGTTTAAGACCGATCTCCCTGGTCAGAACGAGGACTGCAAGCAGGATTGCTACTTCGACGCCAACTCGGGCAGCGGCGACGACAAGTGCACGTGGAACCTCAAGTGCGATCCGGAGAGTCCCGGCGCGCAGATCGGCTGCGCCTACGATCCCGACTTCATGATGTGCATGCTCGATCAGCCCAAGCCCTGCATCGATTTCTGTGCGCCCAAGGTTCCCAATGGCTGCGACTGCTTTGGCTGCTGTGAGGTTGAGGGTCAGTTCATCTACCTTGACGGCGCGGACTGCAGCCTCGACAACCTCGACGGATGCGAGTCATGCACCTTCAATGAGGGCTGCGCAAACGTGTGCGACTCCGAGGACTGCGAAGTCTGCTTCGGCCAAGATCCCGATGACCTGCCGCCCGAATGCACTGAGCCCTCGTGCCCCGATGGTATCGAGTCCTGCTTCGACATCAGCGACTGCGGTAACAACCAGTTCTGTCAGACCGGCTGCTGCGCCTATATCCCCGTCTAGTCGAGTCCGGCCAACGTGCCGCGACTCCGCGGCGTAGGAAAGCAGGCCGCCTCGTGCGGCCTGCTTCATTTCGGTGAACCCCAATAGGCTTGAGGGCCTCGGGCCCAGCGCAGACAAGCTGCCCCTTCCCGTGTGTCGACCTCAGGCGGGACAGGGGGCGCCGCAGGCGAGCGCGCCGTTGGGGCAGGTCATGACGCCCGGGCAGCCGTCGATCGAGCAGTCGCCGTCCTCTGGGCAGATCAGTGTGCAGCTCGCCGAGCCGGTGCAGCTCGCGGTGCAGCTTCCGTTGCAGACAAAGGCGCAATCACCCGAGCCACCACAGCTCGCGGTGCTTCCATCGGCGAGCACTGCGTCGCAGCCTGAGGTGCCCTGACAGACCATGTTGCAGGGCTCTTCGCAGCTCAAATCACAGCGCGCATTTCCCTGGCACTCAATGGTGACGCCTTCGCCGCCTTCGACATTGCAAGTCGTGCCGCCCGAGCACTGGCAGGTGTTGGTCTCGGCGTCACAAGAGCAGTTGCCGCTGCACTCGATCTGCGTGCCGTCGTCTTCCGGTGCACAGCCGAGCGCCACGCCTGCCGTGCCACCCAGTGCGCCGTAGAGAAACGCGAGCGTCCGCCAACGCCACCCGGGCTGGCGCGCGCGTCCATCGTTGCGCTGCATCGTGATGTTCGAGGATCGGCCGGAGCTGCGAATGTTGGCTGACTCGACGTGCATGAGGAGATCATCGCAAATCGTCCGAGCCGACGCACGGTTGCAGCGGCCAAGTTCGCCGCGTGTGGATGCGATGGTCGCAATGTGGAGCAGGCGATTGGCAGAGCCCACGTGCGCAGCCGATGCGGCAGTGAGATGCACTACGAGATCGGCGCTTCAACGGATGAATTATGAAGCGAATCTGTGTGGCGCTCGCTTCGAACGGCTCTCTGTGCGAGGGTCGGAGGGTTGCGACACCGCCGGTGCAGTGCCATCGCGGCCCCTGCCCCGGTACCGTGGAGCGGCCAGAGAGCCGGCATCGTCGCTATTGAAGCGGGCGAAGCTCGCGAAGCACGAACTCCCAGCGCATCGAGGGATCCGGCTTGTCCACCAGGTCGAGACGCTGCGTTCCATCTTGTTCTTGCACCGAGAGCAGTCCGCCTTGAACTGCGGCCGCGATCCGCTCGAGGAAGTCAACGAAGCTGCTGCCGACGACCTCGAAATCGCATTCCGTCGTGGCGACGATGACCTGACCGATCGTGCCTGCAGGCCCCGGAATCAGATCGAGATAGGTGTTGTCGCCGTCACCCCATTGATTTCCCGCAATCACAATCCGCTTGGGATGCTTGACCACGCAAAGAATCCGGTCGTCGTCTTGTGCGTAGCCAAGCCCCTCGTCGCCCTCCTCGACCCACTCTTGCTCCTCCTCCCAGCGCTCCACCGCGGTCTCAAGCGGCAGGAGCCGACCCCAGGCGGGCAACCACTCTACGCGCTCGTCGCTGTGGTCCTCACCGTCATGCAGCATCAGCCACGCCTTGTAGTCGTCGGGGAGCGAAATGCCGAGCTTGGCCTCGGCTTCTTCAATGGCGTTCGTCGTCGAGGGTCCCCGGAGCTGGAGCGTTTCGCTGGCGTTCCCGAGTGCCTTTGCCACTGCCGTCCACGCGTCACTGATTCTCTGCTGCATGCACCAAGGTTAGTTGAGGTGATGCCCTTTATTAAGGGGGGGTTAGGACCGAGATGATTTCTGAAGCTGAGCTGAGTGTCTTGTGGACGGGACATCTATTTGCGATGGCGAGCAGGGAGTCACGTTGCTCCTGGCTCAGCTCTCCGTGGAGTTCGATCTCTCGGTGGATCTGATCGCGCTTGATGGAGCGCGCCGCACCGTCCACCTCGGTCACGCCATCGATCTTGGCGTGTCGCAGGTGGACCACCACTGAGGTCAGCGGCCAACCCTTTCGTTCCGCGTACACGCGTAGCGTCATGGAGGTACAGCAACCCAGTGCCGAGAGCAGCAGCTCGTAGGGACTGGGCCCCTGGTCTGTCCCGCCCGACGCGAGCGGCTCGTCACCGGTCAAACGGTGCTTACGCACCTCGATGTGCTGGATCAGTCCTGTGTCTTCACTTCGTACGGTGGCGCTGGTCACACAGAGAGTCTACTCGCACGTGCCTGGCGCGAGCCGTTGTCCTACTTGGCGAGTCCGTCGCATCGCGCAAGAGCTGCCCGCTACGCTCGCCTTGTCACGGGATTTCTCTCCACGACCTCAACTCGTCCGCTCATTCCGGGACCCGCAGCGCCGCGGGCTCAGTCGCGATCGGGAGGTACGAGGTATGGATCGAGCTCGTGCAGTGCTGAGACGCTCTTGATCTCGGCATCGACGCGGGGGACCCGAACGCGGAGCGTGGTGCCGGAGATCGGGAAGTCTGCGATCTCCTTGTTGGCGCGTGCGTTGTCGGCGGCGCTGTCTTCTCGGAGCTTGGCGAGCGCGTCAAAGAGCGCGTTGGCCTTGGCCGCGTCGGGCGCCGTGGGCCACAGGGCGTTGCGGCGCTGCGACGGCGTGTCGAAGTCCTCGGCGGTGTTGTGGCCGGCGGCCCGATCCGACGCAGCGGGCGCGCGTCGCGTCGCGTCGGTGATCACCAGGTAGGGGTCTGGGCTGAGGCGATCATAACTGCGGTTGAAGATCGCGACGTCGATCGGAACGCCGCGCTGCGAGATCCCCTGGGCCAGCGCGCGGGCATCCTCAAGATTGGCGAGGTCCGCCGAGCTGACGACGACAAAGGAGGTCGAAGGGCGCATTAAGATCGCGCGCATGGCCTCGGCGCGCTCGCGAAAGCCGTGGCGAAGTTCTTGGAAGACGTCGAAGAACGCGACGATCTCCTCAAGAAATTGTTGCCCCGCCAACAGTCCTAAGAGGCGGGTCGCTGCAGCGCTGCCGCTGTTCCACAAATAGGCACGAATGCCACGTGCGCCCGATCGTGAGACGAACCATTTCATCACGCTCTCTTCAAGGAAGGAGGCGAGCTTGCCTGGCGCATCCAGAATGTCGAGCGCGTTGCGCGTCGGCGGGGTGTCGAGCACGACCAGGTCAAAGCGTGGATCCGAGAGCACCTCGTAGAGACGCTCCATCGCAACATATGCGTGCGAGCGCGCGAGCGTGCCCGCCATCGCCTTGTAGACCCGATTGTTCATGATGCGCTCACGCGCCTCGGGAGTGGGCGCCACGCGACCCATCAGCGCGTCAAAGCTGGTGCCGGTGTCGAGCATCGCCGCGTAGAGCTTGCCGTGTCCGGCTTTGCCCGATGCTGTGAGCTCGGAAAGGTCGACCTCGTGAATCGAGTCATCCAGTCCGCTAAGACCCAGCGCGTCGGCGAGGCGCTTGGCCGGATCGATCGTGAGCACCAGCGTATTGCGACCGCGTGCGACGGCTGCGAGTGCGGTCGCCGCCGAGATCGTCGTTTTTCCAACGCCGCCCGGCCCAACGGCCACGACCAACTTTTGCTTGAGCAAGAGCTCTTCCAGATCACGAAAGCGGCTCTTGCCCGAGGCGCTTGTTACGCCTCGCGATGCTTCTCGACTCGACGTGGTCATTGTGACCCTGCCTCCGGGCTGCGAGCACCTTGCGAGCCGGCTGCGCCCGTGGCGGAGCGGTTCGCATCGTCGGCCGAGAACACCGAGGTCCGCGCGAAGGTCTCCACAATCGTGCGACCGATCGCCGCGGCGGTATCGAGCTGCACTTCGCGGCTTGCGACCACGCCGAGCTCGACGATCGGCAAGTTGACCTCGCGGCGCAGCCGAGCGATTTGCTCAAGGGCGAGCTGATGATTGGCCATCGCACGTTCGGCCAATCGCAGGTCCTCCTGCAGCGCCACAAGTGCGGGCTGCGACGCAGCCGATGCCGTCTGCGACGCGGCGTCCTGCGTGACGACTTCCGTGACCAGGTGCTGCGCGAGGTCGCGCATGGTTTCGTGGAGCGTGGGATCGATCGGTGGACGCGGGACCTGATTGACAAAGAGCAGGCCAAGCGCGACGCGATGTTCGCCTCGCAGCTTGCTGTAAAGCTCGCAGGTCTCTTGCACCGGAAGCTCGGCGGGAAGCGTGACCAAATTCAGGGTGGTCCGCTTGGGATCGGTGAGCAGCGAGGAGAAGCCGTCGACCAAGCGCCGCATCGGGCCGTCACCGACCAGGCCATCCATCACGCGCGGCAGATTGAGCAACATCAGCGCGTGGCCCGTGGCGTCGAGATCGACCAGGATCGGATCCCAGCGCGGTCGGCCGTCCTGGGTTTCTCGTTCCAGGGCGGAGATCTTGTTGAGGGCGGCGATCTCCGCGATCGCCGGCGCCGACTGAAAGAAGCGCCCGAGGGTGTCGTTGCGCAAGATCGCCTTGGCGACGCCCGCGACCCGCACGTGCTCGGTCATGTAGTCGGCCAGCGTCGAGTCGAAGTCGAGGTTCATCGCATGAACCCCGCGGCCGACCAGCCGCGGCTGATAGCCGATCGTGTCGACCGCAAAGAGGCTCTCCATCGAAGCGCGGTGACCCATCTCGACGATGAGCGGGCGCCGACCGCGATACGCGAGCTCGAGGGCGAGCGCCGCGACCACCGTGGATTTGCCCACGCCACCCTTGCCTGTAAACAGGAGCAGGCGCCGGTTGAGTAGTTCCGCGTCGTTCACGAGCGCCTGCGGGTGCCTACCGCACAGATGCGAGGTTGACAAGGCAACGCCCCGGCGCGCTCGCTCATCGTTGTGTCGCGGGCCTGATAGACTGCCGCCACCTTGGACGCGCCTCTCGCAAGTTCGCCCGTGCAACCTTGGCTCAAGGCCGCGCGACCGATCCTTCACCCGCTCTTTGCGTTGCCATTGCTGCTGGGACAAGTGCTCGCGCTGTGCGCGACTGGCTCCTTCTCCTTTGCGACCATGGCGATCCTCAGCGTCATGGGTTGGCTCTTGCAGTTCGCGATGACCACTGGCAATGACGTTGCGGACGTTGAGGCGGACCGCGACAACACGACCTTCGCCTCCTACTCGGGCGGCTCGCGCGTCCTCGTCCAAGGTGAGCTCAGCGTCGGGCAGCTTCGCTCGGCGTGCGCGGGATCGCTCGCCGTGGCCGCGCTGCTCAGCGCCTGGCTGAGCTACCAAACCGGCAACGTGTACCTTCTGGCCACCGCACCCGTGGCCGCGTTCATGCTCTGGATCTACAGCGGCACGCCCTTCCGACTCTCGTATCGCGGTTATGGCGAGTGGGTGTGGGGCCTGGGACTTGGACTTGGCTTGCCGGTCCTTGGCTACCTCGCGCAGGGCGGCGCCATCGTCTCGCTGCCGTGGCTCGCACTCCTCCCCGGCGTGCTGGTCGCCGCGACCGCGCAGGTGCTGATCTCGCTGCCCGACGAGCCCTCCGATCGCCGGCTCGAGCGCAACACCTACGCGGTGCGCTTTGGCGTGGGTGCGAGCGCGCGCCATGTGGTCCAGCTGCTTGGGCTCGCGATCACGCAGATGACCTTCGTGGTGCCGAACATGAACTGGACGGTTTGGGTCGTGCTGGTCGCGACACCGATCGGCATCCTCTCCCAAGCGATCCCGCTGCTGCCCCGCGCGCGACCCGATGACCCGCCCGGCCTCACGACCTTCTCGCTGCTCTGCGGCAGCGTGATCGTGCTGCTTTGGGCCGAATGGATCATCACGCTCCTGATCGGCTTCTTGCTCAAGGGTTAGGCACCGCAAGGCAGCTGGCGCTGATGATCGCGTGTCGAGCGTCGAGTCAGGATCGGCGATTGTGCAGTCGAGTTTTGATACGCCGATGAGGGACCCTGGCCCTCACCCTCCGAGATCGAGGTCATCGGGCACTGCGATGTCGACCCGCCAAAGCCCGGGGGCCTGCGGCCAGCCGGTGGTGTTCGCGTAGACGACCGTCAACGAGCGAAGTGGGCTCTCGCGAGGCTGACCTGCGTCATCGATTGTCCAGTCGAGGAACAAAAATTTGCCAGGATCCACACCCGTGGCGATGAAGTATTGCTCCGGCGATCCCGGCCACGCGACGAAAAGCGTGGTTGGGTGGCCGGTCCAGTCATCGTCGTCCCCGAGCACCACGTCGCTGGGACCGAGTCTGAGCGAGCCCATCCGCTCGGCGAGCACAAGGACGCTCCCGGGTTGCGAGCCATCGAGGTCGATCTGGAGCACGCGGCCGGGCTTGCCCTCGCTCAGCACGACGTCGTCTTCTCGTTGCCAGTAGGAGAACGCGGTCCCGCTCCAGATCGGCTTGATTTTGGCATTTACGATGTCGTAGGTGGCCAGCACTTCGACGCCGTAGGCACCCGAGCCAAAGAGCACGCGATCGTCGGCGAGCACCTTCATCGGTCGGCCGAGCTGCAGAATCTCTTGGTCAAAGGGCACGGTGCTCGCGCCGTCTTCGAGCGAGAAATAACGCACTTGGAGATCGCCAAAGCGATGGAGCGCAACGAAGTGATAGGGCGCGAGCGTCCAGTCTCCGTTCAATGGGTCGTCCGAGCGCCAAGTGGCGTCGAGGGGAAACACCGTTCCGTCTTCAAGGTCGTGCAGTCGGAGCTGGGTCTCCGAAGTCCCTTCCACCGAAGGATCTGCCGGTACGGCACTGGTGAGCGCAAAGCGGAAGTCCGGGCTCACGTGGTATGCGTAAACATCCTCGGCGAGCACCTGCGTCGCCAGGGTGTCGCGGTGGATGAAGATGAGCTGGCGCGCAGATGTGAGGGCAAGGTAGCCGGCGTCTCGAACATCGACACTTCCGAACAGGTCGCGTCGGAGTCCTTGTTGGTGCACGCCCGCCGCCATGACGCTGGGCGCGAGCACCGTGGTGACGATCTCGTCGTCCCAGGGTTGCGCGGGTAGCTGCACGCGAAGCAGCGCGCCCGTGTCTTCGTCTCCTTCAACGACGAGCAGCGCGTTGTCTTGGTCTTGACGGAAGTGGCAGCCCGACGCGGAGATCAGCGGGCGCGGCTCATGTTCGCCGAGGAGATCGACGATCTGGACAACTTCATCCGTTTCGCTGCAGGCGATGACCGCGGTCGCGACCTGGGGATGGCGCATCCGCCACGGATTGACGTCTTGAAGCACCAATCGTGGGCCATCGCCGCAAGGTCCAACCGACCACAAGTCGGTGGTCAACGTTTCTTCGCCGTCGGGGGTCGGGTCGCGTCTCGCGATACTCACCAAGAGTCGCGACCCGTACCTGTGAGCGTACGCGTAGCGGACCTCGGCGCTAGGATCGAACTCAAAGATTCGCGTCGGACCTGACTGCCCACATGCCTCGACCACTTCGGCGGCCTGCGAAGCTCCACCGTCGTCCTTGCACGCAGAGAGTTGAACCAAGATGGCAACCGCAATCAGCGACGAGCCTGCCAAAGCTCCCCGACACCCCGCGACCAAGTGCCGCACCTGGCTGAGCCGCCGGTGCGCAAGATTGAGCCGATCTCGCGATTGAACTGCGCGCCTCATCGCGCCGCAAAGCCTCCCAAATCGTTACACGCCAAGCATGCTGGGCCACATCGCGTGGGTTGGCAAGCATGGTCGCGGCGCAACGACAGTGACAGCGCGACGACGGTGGCCGATGAGCCACGCTGGCCCCTCGCAGGGCGGCGTGCCATGTTGCGCGCGATGACGTCCCCGGGACCTGACGCTGCGCCCCTCAACACGCCCACGGCCCTCTATGCGCGCGGCTGGCTCAAGGTGCTGGGTGGCTGGCGCTACGAAGGTCCGCTCCCCAGCGTGCCCAAGGCCGTGGGACTCGGCGTGCCCCATACCAGCAACATGGATGGGCTCTTGCTGGTCTTGCTGGCGCAGTCGGTTGGACTCTCGTCGTCATGGATGATCAAGAGCGAATGGGGTCGGCCACCGATCGGCCCTTTGGTGCGCGCGTTTGGTGGCATTCCAATCGATCGATCGCAACGCAATGGCATGGTCGAGCAGATGGTCGGCGAGTTCGCCAAGCGCGATCGCTTCCTGCTGTTGATTCCGCCCGAGGGCACGCGCAGCCGTGCCGACGCCTGGCGCTCCGGATTTTATCGGATCGCACTTGGGGCCAAGGTCCCCGTGCTACCGGGCTACTTGGACTATCGCCGCAAGGTCGGCGGATTTTATCCACCCGTGCACCTGAGCGGGGACGTGCGCGCCGACATGGATCGGCTGCGCGAAGTTTATGGTGACGTCGGCAAGATCGCGCGCTTTCCGGATCAGGTCGGGCCTGTGCGCTTGCGCGATGAGGAGTCCGGCGCAGCGGATGCCGACGCTGCGAGCAACGCGGCGGATCGGTGAGGGTCGGACTGCAAAGCGCGTGATACGGACTCGCGCGCGAGTCCGTCGGCAAGAGGAGCCCCATGTCAGAAAAGGTTTCAAGTTCGAGAATCGGTCGGCTCTGGAATATGGCGTCGGTCGCTCGCAACGCGATCCCTCTGGGCCTTGGTCGAGATCCTGCACCCGCAGGTGCGGATGGTCCCTTGCTGGAGGATCCGCGTGCCGAAGCCGCCGCCCAGGCGCTGCTTCGCAACCTCGGCGAGCTCAAGGGTCTCGCGCTCAAGATGGGCCAGATGCTGTCGTACATGGACGGCGTGTTGCCGCCGGAGTCGGAAGCGACGGCGCGCAAGGTCCTCTCCAAGCTGCAGTCGCAAGCGCCCTCGGTGTCGTGGGCGACCGCGAAGCGTGTGATTGAAGACGATCTCGGTCCGCTCGACGAGCACTTTGCCGACATCCAAGAGTCGCCGCTGGCCGCGGCATCGATCGGGCAAGTCCATCTCGCGACGCTGCATGACGGCACCAAGGTGGCGGTCAAAGTGCAGTACCCGGGCATTCGCGAGTCGATCGAGGCGGACATGAACAACCTCGGCATGCTCAAGGGCATGGCGCGACCGATGCTCGCGATGATGGGCGCCTCGCAGAACACCGCATTCGCGGGCGAGCTGCTCGACGAGCTGCGCGGTCGCTTTCGCGAGGAGGTCGACTATCTGCGCGAGGCTCGGCTCCAGACCGAGCTACGCGACAAGCTCGGTGATCTTGAAGACGTACTGATCCCTCAGGTTTACTCCAAGCACTGCAGCGGCCGCGTGCTTACGACCCAGTATCTTCCAGGACGGGGGCTTGCCGAGGTTGTCGACGATCCCAACACCTCGCAAGAGATGCGGGATCGTTGGGGACGTGCGCTCGTGCGCGCCGTGACACAGCAGATCTGGGTGCACGGCATGTTCAACGCCGATCCTCATCCGGGCAACTATCTGTTTCGTGATGACGGAACCGTGGTGCTGCTCGACTTGGGCTGCGTCAAGGTCTTTAGCCCCGAGCGACTCGAGAGCCTCAAGCGTTACCTCCGTGCGGCGATCGTTGCAACGCGGACCGAACGCTCGCAGGACTGGGCGGAGTTTGATCTCGCGCTCGATGA
>CAZVEM010000225.1:7461-10300 GCA_964626165.1 uncultured Nannocystaceae bacterium | reverse complement strand
GACCGCATCGATGCGACCTGCCCGGCTGGCTACAAGGCGCTGTTCGCCTACGGCAACCAGCGTGTAGCGTCGGTAACGCCGTTCGCGGGGGACGGTCAGGTTGATTGGGCGCTGCGTCCCTGGACCCGATACGAGCTATCGAACGGCGTCTGGCTTGGCACCACCGATGCCGCCGCGCTGCTCGGCGTCCGCAATGGAACGTGGGAGGGGCTCAAGGCGCCGATCACGATGAACACGACCTACGTGTGGACGGGCATGAACACCAGCTACACCACGATCGCGGATCCCGATGAGGTGTGCAATGACTGGACGAACTCGGGGATCTCGGCGCTTGCGGGCAACGCCGCGCTTCCGGGCTTGATGGCGGGGAAGAACTTCCTCTACGACTCGCCGCAGACCTGCATCTTGGGTCGGCCCTTCATCTGCGCCGATCAGTAGCGGCGTCGCGGTGGACGCCAGGCCTGGGCTCCGCCAACTTCCAAATCTCACTCATGACGAGCTGCCGCCGGACCGCTTCTGCGCGAGCACGCGCGCGAGCGCCAAGAGACGTCGTCTGGTCTCCCATCGGAAAGCCGCGGCGAGGACCGGCTCGACCACGAAGGCAAGTCGGCGCGCGTGGAAGGTGTAGCTGTAGGTGATTCGACTGCGATGCTCGCCCAGGGCCTCGTGTCGGATCGATGCGGCCCAGCGCGCAAAGAAAATCGGCTGATTGAGCATCTTGACGGCCGCCACCTTGCCCCGCTGAAAGCTGACGTACTCCGTTCGCATCGTGATGCCACCGAGGAACCAACGGCCCGAGCACACCGCGACGGCACCGACGCCGGGCTCCTTGCCTTCTTCGATGAATGCCTGGCGCAGCAGCGTGTCCCAGGACAGGCGGCGCGGGTAATCGTGGACGAGATCGAAGGCCGCGTCGCAGCTCGCATCGAGCTCCGCGCTGACCGACGCGTGGATCACGGTAGCCCCGCGAGTCGCCGGCGGCGAACGGCGATGGCCTTTCCATCGGGCGCCGATGCGTGGTCGCGGACCTCAGCGTCGTCGGAAACGTTCAGGGCGCAGGCTGGGGACTGCGCCGCGATCTGGCCTGCGGCGATACGGATCGTCGTCCTCACGATCGCCATCGCGACTCAGCCTCCCGCCCGTGGCCAGGTGATGCTCGCTTGCTGACAAACCGGCTCGCAGCCCTCGCCATTGGGCGCAACGGAGCGGTAGCTCAGCGCCTCGCTGCGCTGCAGGATCACGGTATCTGCCAACGTGTGGACGACCGAGACATCGGTCGGTTGGCCGACGATCGTCAGGTTCCATTCAAACTGGCCGGGGATCGGCACCTCGGTGTACATCACGGTGTCGCCCTGACGCGTCTCCACGCCACGCATCGAGGGTCCCATTCGAAGGCTCAGGCCTTCCGAGCACTGCGCGTCGATCGCAGAGGTGTCCTTGAGATCCGCGGGATAGCTCAGGGTACAGCTATGCTCCTCCGTGCCCGTCTTGATCACGAACTTGTGCTCACCGGGGGTGGCCTGCGCCGGCGTGAGCTGAGCGCGAATGCTCGCCTGATCCGAGCAGGCCATTTCGGTGCAGCTCCGCGGCTCGGACGAGCCCGAGCCGGGCGAGCGGCTCGGATCGTCGTGCGGCGTCGACTTCGTGCCGACGGCCTGACAGGCGGCAACCAAGATGCACAGTGCGAACGCGCCGACTGCGGCGACGCCTGGTGCTTGTCGGGGCCGGTTTCTGGCGCATCGCATGCAACGCAGTGTAGACACCTTCGCAAGCGAGCGTCGAGCCTGCTTGCAGGTTGTCGAAGCACCCCCGTGGAGTGCACGGCCATGCGCCGGGCGGGGCTTTTCGACAGCCTGCTAGGCAACCGGCACCGATTTAGCGAGTACGCGGCGGTCCCAGGATGCTGTGCATCGCAACACGAGCCCGATCCTTGAGCTCGTCGTGCAGGTGCGCGGAGCTGGCCAGCAGTCCGTACAGATTGCGAGTCTCCTCGTCTTGATAGCGCAGCGGCTGGCCCCGTAGATCGCTGATACTGCCGCCAGCACTGCTGAGGATCGCCTCCGGACCGGCCGTGTCCCAGAGTCGGGTGCGCGGCCCAATATGCGGATAGACCTCGGCCTCGCCGCGCGCGATCATCCCGAGCTTGACGCCGGTACTGCCGACGCGCGTATGGTTGGACGAATCGATGCCGATCGCCGCGAGCGCGGCATCGGTTTGCTCGGTCCGCCGGCTCCAACTCGACACCATGCGCGCGAGTTCGTCGATTCCCGATGGCTTCGCAGCGTGTGCAGCACTCTCTGGACCGCGGTCGGCGTCGGCAGATGCAGCGTGCCCGCGAAGCGTGCCGTTGTTGCTTGGCGCGGCTGCAAGCTTGCGCGGGCTGCATGCGATGTCGCGCGCCGCATCGTCGCCATCCACGGCCTTTGCGATGGCCCCAAAGTCCTGGGCGAGACCGAAGGTCAGACGCTCGCGAGCCGGCTCGACGATGACGCCGAGTGCCGGGATGCCGCGCACCACAAGCCCGATCAAGATGCACCAATCCAGCGAGCCCCGAGCGAAGTCCGAGGTGCCGTCGATCGGATCGATCATCCAGCATCGGTCGCGGTGTTGGCGTCGGCCATCACCACCGCTCTCCTCGGCAAGAATGGCGTCGTCGGGGAAGGCACGCGCAACCGCGTCCACCAGCAGTTGGTCGATCTGCACGTCGACGCGCGTGACGGGTCCCTCTCCGCCGTCCTTTTCGCGTAGCTCAAGCAGATGGAGACCCCTGCGCTGTTCGGCCAGCGCGAGTGCCCCCGCGAAGCGACCGAGCTCGAGCGCAAGCTCAAGTTCACGATGC
>CAZVEM010000225.1:4697-7451 GCA_964626165.1 uncultured Nannocystaceae bacterium | reverse complement strand
ACGCCCGGAAATCGGCTGGGCGCTCGCGGGACAGCGGAGACATCACGGCGGCGGTGTAGCACGCAGGGGAGCTTGGGGCAGGCAGGGGCATTTGGCGTGGACACTCTTCGTCGCGGCGTGGGATCTGTGTCGCGGCGCGATGGCTACTCCGCCCCTTGCGGTCCGGTCGGGCAGCGACCCTGCCGCGCGAGCTGCTCATATCGCAGCGTGTCCAGGGCGACCAAGCGCAGCTCACCACGCTCGCGCAGCGCAGCGGCATGATCGAGCATCGCGATGAGGCCGTCTTTGGCGATTCGGTCGTGCGCGACAAAGATCCCGCCGCGACGGGCGGCGCGGCCGATCGCGTCGCTGAGGCGCTCGGGATCCATCCGTGAAGCGCGGCTGCGTCGCGGATCGGAGTCTCCCGAACCTGAGTTCCACATCACAAGCACCAGACCCTGGGCATCAGCGGCGCGTGCGAAGGCCTCGCGTTGATGCGGCAGGAACCGCGCGCCCATGTACGGATTTCCGCCCGGCGGTCTCACCCAGCGAAGCTTGTGGGGGCGGTGCGTCTCGGAATAGCCGCGAGCTTGCAGGAGCGCGGCGTGGCGGGCACGCAACGCCGGCATCGCGTCGAGTTCTTCCTCGTGGCTCGACGCAATGCTCAGGCCAGCAAAGACCTGACGATCCATTGCGCGAAAGTCCTCTGGGCTTTCGGCCAGCATCGCGAAGTCGACCCGGATCTGCGTGAGCTCCAGCTCGGCCGCCATGTAGGCCTCTTGTTTCTCCGGGTTCGCAAAGCGCTGCGCCATGTCGGTGTCGTGGCGCCAGCCGTGATTGCCCAACGCGTGCCCTTCCGCGAGCGCTCGACGAACGTGCGGGTAGGTCGTGGACTTGATCGACCACCCCGTCAGAAAGAAGCTCGCATGCATCCCGCGATCCTGGAGCGCGTCGAGGAGCGCGCCCGAGCCCCGCATCGGTCCGTCGTCGAAGGTCAGGGCCATCGTCCCGCCGGGCACGCGTTGCGTCGCGGGGTAGATGCCCGGCATCCACTCATCGTCGGAGTTTCGGCCTTCCCAGCGATGCGTCACTTCCGGCAGAGCACAGCTCGCCCAGCTCGCTTCGCGGTCGGGCTGTGGCAGCGCGACCTCAAACCCTGCAAGGGCTCGATCACCTGCGGTGACAGGTGCTCCTACGGTGTCCGCAAACGGGCGCACCGAGAGGAGCGGCAAAGCCCGCGGTTCGTGCGTCGGCGCCGACTTGGCAGGGCTCTCGCCGCGGACACCCAGCATCGCGACGCTGGGGGGTGCCCCCAATGCAGGGGTACTGGACCATGAGGTCGCGTGTGCCAGCGAGGCGAGCACGAGCGCTGCCAGTGTCAGATTTCGCAGCGGGCGCCAGGGCGCTCCCGGGGCGTTCGAGCGCGACTTGGCGTGGCCCGGCCGTGTCGGCATCCAGCGGCATGGGCGAACCGGCAAGATGACGGAGGCGGGGCAGGGCAGGGCCGTAGGAACAGTGAGCAGGCCGGTCATGCCCGGTCGTCTGTCCGGCGGACGAAAACGGCTCACCCACGATCAACAAATTTCGCGGCAAGCGATGCGGTCGCAGCTACGTCAGAGGACGTGCGCCGCCGTGCCCCTCAGCGCAGCGCGTTCTCGCGCACCTCGGCCTCCCGCCACCACCTCCCGCCACCATCTCCCGCCGCCGCTTCCCGCCGCCGCGTCCCCGCCACTTTCCCACCAGACCAATGCCGCCTACTGCAGCATCCGTCCGTAGGCCGCCTCGACGCGGTGTGCGAGATCCTCGCGTCCCTGCGCCCGAAAGGCATCCGCGAGGCCGCGATAGTTGTCCTCGTAGGACGCCCACAGATCACGCGACCAGGGATGGCCCGCGAGGCCATCCCGTGACGCGAAGTAGCTCGCGACCGCGACGTAACGCGAGCTCGCGTCGAGGTGTCGCGCCAAGATGCGCTCGGGCGTCCAATCGTCCACGGCCTGATGGGGCGGTCGTACGCGGAGCAGCACGCCTTCGGGCACCAAGTCCAGGCTTGCCGCTGGTCGCGAGAACACAGCCGTGAGGTAGATCGGCGTGTCGCGCAGCGCCGGATCGGCCCAAAGCTCAAGGATCAGCTCGACGGGACGCTCGGCCTCCGGGAGCCCAGGCCAACGGCGGCGGAGCCACTCGCGATACCAGCGGTGCCGCAGCAACGATGCGTCGATGTAGACGGGGCCCTCGCCCGCAAGTAGGACCTCACGGGCATACAAGATCGGAAAGGTGCGGTGATCATCGATGCCAAAGATCAACGCATGTTGGTCTGCAGGCGTGTGCAGCACATCCAGCGCGTACATCTCGACTCCGATCTCGTCGCTCGGGATGCCGTGGGAGTAGCTGCGCATCAGCTGCGTGGGTGCGCCGACAAAGAGGACCGCAGCTACCAGCGGAAACAGCCGTGCGAAAGGGGAGCCCAGAGCAGCACCGTCTGCGCCGGGGCTCTCTCCGCTGTCTTTCGCGGTGGGAGGAGCGTGATGACGAACAGCGGGCGAAAGGCCCGGATCGACCAGCGCATCGATGCAGATCGCGATCGGGACCAGCCAAAGGAGGCTCGGCAGCAAGTCGAATCGTTCAAGAATCCAGGCAGCGAAGGGGCTCGATGGATCAAGATTTCCGATCCCCGGAAAGACCACGGTCGTGAGGAGCAGCGACGCGACCAGGCCGATACGGACCCGTCGATGCACGCGCTCGACGGGCAGCGCGAGGCACAGCGCGGCGAGGGTA
>CAZVEM010000225.1:0-4687 GCA_964626165.1 uncultured Nannocystaceae bacterium | reverse complement strand
GCCCAGCTCAAGACCCATCGATGAGGTCGCGAGAATACGGCCCAGCGCGCGCGCCAGCTTTGCCTGCAGCGGGGCATCGACTTGCTGGAGGCTGAGCTGGAGGCTTCCATAGTCACCGCGGGTCACATGGTGCAGCCATCCACTCCAGGTGCTCATGTCTCCCCATCGCCATCCATCTCCGTCGCCCAATCGCAAGGTGAGGTAGGCAAGGAGTCCCAGCGCGACCCCTCCAGCCCCGAGCCCCAAGATCCGCAAAACCTCGCGCCACGAGAGCGGTGCCGATGTTGTTGGGAGAGCGTTGGATGCGGCCCACAGGCCCTTGCGGCTCGCCTCGATCGAGGCGGGCGAAAAGCCGGCGCTCGCGGCGAGTGGCAGCAGGAGAATGCCGGTCAGGTGGTGGGAGGTCGCGCAACCGACCGCGAGCCCAAGCCAGAGCGGATGGGTCCCGGGTCTCAGGCTCAGTGCAATTGTCACCGCGCCAAACGCAAGCAGCGGTCCCCATACTTCCGCATCATGCGTGTGGAGAATGAACATCGGACTGCAGCCAAACGCGAGCACGAGCGGTAGCGCGATTCCAGGACGCACGATCCTTGCAACCGCACGGTGCATGATGACCAACGCAGCAATTGCGCAAAGTGCCGGACCAATCGCGGCGGCGAGCGCCGGAGGTGTACCGATTGCCCAGAGCATCCGCGCCAGCGGGCCGAGCACTCTCATCCACGGATAACCCGAAGGATGTGGCACGCCCCCTTTGAGCAATACCGTTGAGAACTCACCGGCGTCGCCGGCTTGGATGTGGCGTGGCAAGGTCCACAACAATGTCGACGCCGCGATGCTAAGTAGGATCAGGCTGTGCCACCACGGCGCGCCCGCGATGTCCCGCGACGATGTGCGTGTCCGCGGCACACCGTTGTGCTCCGAGCTCGAATGCAATTCACGTGGGCTTAAGGGGGGGGCGTCGCGGGTGGGGCTTCGCGCGTCTTGTGACGCGTCCTCGTGCGCCGAGCCAGATCCTTGGCTAGGCGTACCTACGCGGGCGGATGCGCCGCCCTTCGCGTCAGACTCTTGCGTCACCTGCAGCGATGGTACCGTGTCCCGGTGACGCGGCCATGCAGAGTCGGACTCCGTGAGGCGATCATCGAGGCGAGCCTCGCCATCGGAACCGAGGTCGGCGAAGCCGGCGTGACGATGCGCCGGATCGGCGGTCGACTCGGCGTGAGCGCGACCGCGCTCTATCAACACTTCGAGAGCAAGGAAGCGTTGCTGCGCGAGCTTCGACTCTATGGGTTGATGCGACTGCGCGAGACACTCGAGGGGCGCGGCCGCAGCTCCTCGGTGGACGCCTCGATGCACCCCCCACCGGACGCTCCGTCCGAGAGCGCAGTCGACCAAACGCACGACGAGGACGGCGCGTGGCCCGATCATGATCGCGCATGGCAGCCAACCGCTTGGTCCGGTGATCGACCCGGCGGCGCGGAGTTCATGCATGCGAGCGCCGCCGCCGCTTCGGATCTACGCGGTGTGACCGATGAGAGCGATCATTCCGATGCGGCCGATCCGGGCGACCCTTTCGAGCGCTGCGCCCGACTCGCAGAGCGCTATGTCCACTTTGGACGCGCCAACCCGTGGCTCTACTCGATCCTGATGGAGCACGCGGACATCGACTGGAAGACCGCAACCCCGCAGGAGCGCGGCGAGCTATTGGCCCCGCTGCGCCTCGCCCAGGCCTCGGTGGAGGAGGCCCTACGGGCCGATCCAGCGCTTGCCCACGTCGACGCAGGCGCCGTCAGCCTGCAGCTGTGGGCGGGGATGCACGGCCTGTGCTCGCTGCTGATCCATGGCCGCCTCAGTGAAGATCATCCGGTCTTCCCGGTCCGGGACGAGGCGGCGATGATTCGCAACTTCGTCCGGTCGCTGCTCGGCGCTTTCATTCACGGCACCGCGCGCGATGTCTCGGGGACCCGGCCCTCGGCCTCCGACGCCAAGCCGGCGGTGGCGTCCGCGATCGCAGCGTCCGCGATCGCGCCCGCCAGTGCGGTCGGCCAAAACGGCGCCGCAAAGGCCAACACCGGCGCGACGTCGACAGCACCCTCGGCCGCCCAGGGACTCGCGGCGTCGCTGCATGCAGTGACGACCTCAGAGTCGCTTCATGTGATCCGATAGCGCCAGCCACTGCGAGCGGGCCTGTACCGTACGAACCTGCGCGACAAAGATCTGAGGTCCGCTGCGGCGCTCGATCATGAGCACGTCCTCGCGCGCGGAAGGGCGACGCTTGCGATAGCGCTGGGAGACGGTGAGCGCCTGCAGTTCGGCGATGGGCAGGGTGACAAGTGGCGCGAGCCGGAGGGTGCCGCTGCGCAGCACGAGCTGCCAGTCGTCCCCGGAACGTCGGAAGGCGGCATGGACTCGGTGGCCAAAGAGGAGGCCCAGGCAGGCAGCGATCGCAAGCAGCGTGGTCGAGAGGTTGATGCGCTCGTTCCAGTTCAATCCGCCGACGCCCAAGAGCGCCGCGAGGGCGACCACAATGATGAGAGCGATCCAGATCGTCATCGGACGCGAGAGCAGCGGCCAGATCGTGACCTCGAAGCTTGGGTCGGTGCTCGCGGTCACGGTCTTCATGGTGTTCCCTTGATCCGCTGCATTCGGAGCCGTCTGAACCGAGCCATCTGAACCGAGCCAACTGACCTGATCTGCCGGACCCGATCTGCTGGACCCAATCCGTCCGAACTAGGCCGGCGACATCAGGTCCATCAGCGCGAGGCCCGGATCGGGCGCGCGCATCAGGTGCGAGCCGACCAGGACCGCATCGACGCCAGCTTGTCGCAGGAGCGCCATGTCGGCCTTGCCGCGGATGCCACTCTCGGCCACGTAGGTGAAGGATGCGGGCACCCGAGCGCGAAGTCGCGCCGCGCGCTCAAGGTCGACCTGGAAGGTTCGAAGGTCTCGTGCATTGACTCCGACCAGTCGCGCGCCGGCGGCCATGGCCCGATCGACTTGCTGCTCATCGTGCGCCTCGCACAGGACATGGAGGCCAAGGTCGGTGGCAAAGGCAAAGAGCTCGCGCAGCAAAGGGGCCTCGAGTGCCGCCACAATCAGCAGGATACAGTCCGCACCTGCCAGGCGCGCTTGCACGATCTGTGAGCGGCTCAGGACAAAGTCCTTGCACAGCAGCGGCAGATCGACCGCCTCGCGGACCGCTCGGAGGTCATCGAAGCTGCCCTGAAAATGGCTGTCGGTCAGCACCGACATGCAGGCTGCCCCCGCGTCGACATAGGCCGCCGCAATCTCGCGCGGGTCGGCGCCTGCTCGCAGCTCGCCCTCCGACGGAGATGCGCGCTTAAACTCCGCGATTACCCGCGGGCGCGGCGGCACCCGCAGCGCACCAATAAAGTCGCGGGTCGGCGGCGCCTGCTCCAATGCCTTCTGCGTCGCGCGATCCATCGGCGCGCTCTTGGCCGCATCCGCGAGCGAGGCTCGCTTCGCTGCGATGATCTTGCTGAGATATGTGTCTTGCACGGCCATGGGGTGGACGGGCGCGTTCGCAAACGAGAGGGCGCGGGCGCAAGGTATGCCACGCCTGGCCACGGGGAGGGTAGCCAATGGCGCAATTCACTGCGGGGCCCGGCATCCGTCCATCGTCGCGCCCTCGCTGGGTCCCCGGCGCCCTGGCATCGCGCAGATAGCCCCGTCGACGGCCCACGGGCCGCATGCACGGCGGGGGAGCGCAAGGTGCCAGCGCGCGGGAGGCAAGCCGCCTCCCGAGCCATCTCGGCCTTTAGCACCGCGCTGGCGAGGAGCCGCGCGCGTCGATTGCGGCCTCCCGCACCGATGGTGCCCGGGCAGCATGGCTCCGAGGACCTCTGCGGGCACTCGGAATTGCCCTACGGAAACACCGCCGCTTCGGCGGCTTCTTGGAGGACAAGCGCTTCGGCGTCGGTGATGGGGGAAGGCGGCGCGTTGGCTCCGACGGGGGAGACGCCGGTCATGGCTCCGTAGAGCACACAGGCCGCGAGGTAGCTGCCGTACGTGCTGGGGTGGCTGCCATCACCGGAGTAGAGATCGATGTCGGTGTGGTTGACCATTACGTCGAGCCACGCCTGACCCACCGGAGCGAGCGTGGCATTTGAGGCGTCGGCGTAGCCCGCATAAGCACCGTGCAGAAGCAGTTGCATCTGGTCCGGCGCACCGCCAGACCATGCCTCAGCGTAGATCGGGTTTCCTGCAGCGCGCGGCCAAGTCGCGAAAAACACCGGCTCTGATCCGGCATCCGTGGCCAGGCCGGCGAGGGCGAGGGCACTCTCCGTCGCGTTCTGTGCGAGGTCGGGGTGGATCGGCTCGTAGCTTTGGCCCTGGAGAACGACGAATGCGTACTGGCCCGACGCGATCGCGTCCGTCACAGCCGGATTTGCCAGATGCGTGCCAAAGGTTGCACCACCGGCCGTCATTGAACTTGTCTGAAAGGTCGGACCACCCAACTCGAGGGCAAGATCCTGCAGCAGGCCGGGAAGGTCATTGGACGCGGTGTAGCTGTTACCCACGAACAAGATCGCGGTTTCGCCATCGCCATCGCCATCACCGTCACCATCACCATCGCCATCACCATCGCCATCGCCATCGCCGTCACCGTCACCGTCGCCATCGCCATCGCCATCGCCATCGCCATCGCCATCGCCATCGCCGTCACCGT
>CAZVEM010000224.1:0-10386 GCA_964626165.1 uncultured Nannocystaceae bacterium | reverse complement strand
GCCACTCAGGCTCGACGCTGGGCTTGCGACGCTACGCGCTGATCGAGGACCGCGAGCTTCTGCGCGGTCTATCGACCGTCGAGCGGCTGATCCGCCCACACTCGCAGCGCGGACGCACGCAGTGCCCGTCGGACACTGCTGCGTTGCGTGGGGCGCAGAACGTCGAAGACCGCGACGCGATCGAGGGTGATGTCATCGGCACCGACTCACGCTGTGCGATCGGATGGCTGAGTTACGACGGAGGTGTGGCGGCGCTCCTCGGAGCGGATCGCGCTGGCGAGCGAGCCGGCGACCCGCAGGAGGAAGCACGCGGCGCTGCCGGAGCGCATCGAGATCGAGGCGTGGCCCTGCATGTCGTGATCTTTGATCTGTGGCTCGAAGCGGTGCCGACGAAGCTCGCTGTGATGGATGCGTCCCCCGCCCATCGAACAGACGCCCATGCTTCGCGCGGGGAACGTTCGGACGAGAATCAAGCGCAACCCGATACGCTCAGCCTGTGGCTGTGCGGCGACCTGAAGGGTCTTCAAGATCGTGGCGATGACGTCGGATCCATCGCCGCGCCCCGACTTGGCACGAGCACGCACACGGGCGCAGCATTGCCGTGGAATCACTGGCTCAACGACGTGCTCGCTCGTGCTCGCCAAGTCGTGAGTGGAGCCCAGCCCGCGGCGCCACAGGACCAGGCCGCAACTTGGCCATTTGCACAACTGCACCCGGCCGATCCGCGAGCGCGTTACGACCAACGGATCGCCCGCGCGCTGCAGCGGATCGCGGCGGGGGACGCCTACCAACTCAACCTTTCGCAGCGCTTTCATGCGGGCTACCGAAGCACCGAGGGTGCGGCGAAGGGCCCACCGACAGCGACAGATCCGCCGACGGGTCCGACGACAGGTCCGACAACAGATCCGCCGACAGGTCCGACAACAGTTTCGAGGACCAGACCTGACGGTTCGGCACCGCGGGTCTGTGCGACGGATCTTGAGGATGGGGCGTCGACGGAGCGCTCGATCGGGGGCGCGCGGCGAGCCGCACCCATCACGAACATTGGCACGCGCGGCGAGTCCACGCGAGGTCGGCTCGCACTCGATGCCTATCGCGTGCTTCGGCGGGCGGCGGATGCGTCGATGGGGGCCTTGATCGACTCGGTACACGGCGCACTTATCTCCAACTCACCCGAGACCCTCTGGCGGATTTCAGCGGTCGCGAGACCGGCGGCAGCCGCAGCCGACTTGCCCGATGCACCGTCCGTCGGTAGTAGCGGGGATGTCCGGTGGTGGATCGAGAGCTGCCCAATCAAGGGGACACGGCCGAGATCCGAAGACGCGGAGATCGACGCCGCATTCGCTCTTGAGCTGCGGCAGAGCGCAAAGGATGCGGCCGAGCACCTCATGATCGTTGACCTCGTGCGCAATGATCTCACGCGCATCGCGGTCGTCGGGACGGTTGCGGCCCCGCGACAGCCCACCCTCGTCCAACTTCCAACAGTGCATCACCTCGTATCGACGGTGCGTGCCGAACTTCCGTTGGAGTGGAAGATCGCCTCGATCGCGTCGGCGCTCTTTCCCGGCGGCAGCATTACTGGCGCGCCGAAGCGTCGTGCGGTTGAGCTGATCGCGGAGATCGAGGGCGAGCCGCGTGGAATCTATTGCGGTGGCGTGCTGCGATGGCACGCGCAACGCTGTGATCTGAACATCACGATCCGCACCGGCTTCATCGATGATGCGGGCCTGACGGTGCGCTCGGGCGGGGGCATCGTCGCGGACTCCGATCCATCGCGAGAGTACGAGGAGACGCTGCACAAGCTGCGTGCGTTTCGGCGGGCGGAGATCGTCTAGAGGCCTCAGGTGCCTGTCAGGCCGTGGTTGGCTGCGAGCGCCCGATGGAGGGCGCGCGTCGCAGGTGCCCGAAGGGCGCGTCCATCGCCCCGGGCACACGTGGATCGTGCGCCGGGAACATTGTGACCAGTCACGAGCGATCTCGTGCGGTGGAGCGCTTGTGCTGCGCACCGAGTTGCGCACGCGGGGCTTCACAACCGCACATCTGCGTCGGAGGGCGGGCTTCTCCGATTTCGCGCGAGGCTTGCGAAGCGGTCGTCTGCCGATACGATGGCGGCCGTGAAGCACGAGATTCCGCACGACCTCGACATGGAGACCGCGAAGAAGGCCGCCCGGAAGGCCGTAGAAGCCTACGCGGCCCGGTTCACCGACTACGACTTCAAGTCAAAGTGGGTCAATGACACGCGGGTTGAGCTCGGTTTCACCGCTGCGACCCGTCGCCTGGAGGGTGCCATGGAGGTGCAGGCGCGCGCACTCGTGCTCCACCTCGAAGTGCCCTTCGTGTTCCGGATCTTCAGCGGCAAGGCTGTGGAGATCATTGAACGTGAGGCCCGCGTGTGGCTCGACAAGGCCAAGAAGGGCGAGCTCGACTAGAAGGGGCGCTCACGCGCTCGGGTCAGAGGCCCACAAAGTGGCCGACGACGGTGTCGCATCGCAACGGCCGGCGAACTTTGGATCCCGCGGTCGCCGACATCGACCGCGGGACACCTGATTCATCCCGTGCACCGGCCCGTAGCAGCGCACGGCTGCTTTGCTAGCGGTCACCTTCGCGCAGCATGTAGATCATCAAGAGCGCGACTCCACAGACCAGTGCGGAGTCAGCGATGTTGAAGATCGGCCAGTAGCGCTCGGGATCCCACGGGTAATAAAACTGGAGGAAGTCGACGACGCCGTATTTCGTCACCGGGCCCTGTCCTGGCACGAACACCTCCATCGTTCGGACAAATCGATCGTGGAGGTTGCCGATCGCGCCGCCGCCGATGAGGCCGATCGCAACAAAGCCGTAGGTCTTCTGCGACGGCATTCGCCACGCGAGGTAGCTCAGGTAGATCAGGGCGAGGAAGGTAACGCCGATGAACAGCTCGCGCGCGTAGGGGTTCTCAGCCAGCAGGCTGAATGCGGAGCCGGTGTTAAAGCCGAACTTGAGATAGAAGAGGCCGGAGATGACCTCGACTGGCTTGCCGGCGGGTGGGCGAATGTTGTTCCAGACCCACTCCTTGCTGGTCAGATCCAAGATCAGCGCAAGGATTGCGACGCCCACAGCGGTGCCGATGCGGATGGGATTTGGCGACGACTGGGGCTGCTGCGTGTCCATGAATCGGGTCCGGTACGGTGCCTGCCGGACCGCTCGTGGAGACTAGCAGAGCGCATCCTGGCTGCGAACGCACTCACCCTCTGCGCGCGAAAGCGTTGCGATCGGGCGCTGATACCCTCTAGGCGAGGTCCGGGTGCTGGACCTGCGTGTCTCGCGATGACCTCGCGAGGTAGGAGATCGGTCCGATGAGCAGCAGCAGTCCGCAGGTCAAGAGGAGGTCGGCGAGATTGAAGACCGGGGTCCGGACGCCACCGGGCCCGTGCAAAGAAATGAAGTCGACGACTCCCTCGGCACACGGCGCCACGTGGCTCTTTCCCGTGTGGAGGGCGCTCGCGACCTCGCCCGCGTTCGCGACCAATTGGTGAAAGCCCAGCCGCGCGATCGGTGTCGTCGCCTCACAGCGCGCGACGAATCGGTCTGCGAGGTTGCTGAGCACGGCACCCACCACCACGCCCAGCGCTGCGGCAATTCTCATCCGAGCGCGGTCGGGCAGGGGCGCCGCTTTGCGATGGAGGATGATGGCCCCGCACACGGCCATCCCCGCGAGCATCGAGGCAACCGGCCGCGCGAGCTCGGATCCGCTGAGCCAACCGCTCCAGAGGCCGCCGTTCCGGGCCACGAACAGTCGCACCCCACCTCCACCTGCAACCCATGGCCTCGCAAGCAGGGTCCCCCACGCCCACGCCTTGGTGGCCTGATCCACCAAAAGGACCGCGAGCACCGCCCCAATCCCACTGAGCTCCTCCCGCCGCATTTCCCCAACCCTACCCCTATCGCCATCGGGAAGGCAGGGAGCAGTCGTCGCGGATGGGATGGGGACCCGTCGCAGTTGTTGCGAAGATCGGTGCGCCTGGACGGGAGGCTCTCGCGCCGCGCCCCCGTCGCGCGAGGACGGTCGTGGACTGCCGTCGGATCAGTGCTGCGCCAGCAGGTCGAAGAGGGCAGGGGCCCGCCTTGTCGGCCAGCTTTCGCGACCCTGCGTCAACGCTTTGCGCCCGCGAGACACCCGTTGATCCATCGCTTGGCGGCTCATCGTCCCGAGCGCGAGCGGGTGCTGAGCTTGAAGCTCCGGGAGTTCGACGCGGTCGTGTCCCAGCATCGAGGAGAACGCGTTCTCCAGCAGGACGGACTCGGGCAAGCGCAGGCTTCGAAGGGCCGTGCCCAGGCGCGCCTGCAGGTGCAATTCGTCGCGCAGCTCCTGTCCGACCGAGCGCAGTGCTGCAGCGCGCTCTTGCGTCAGTGCGGCGAGGGAGAGGTACGCAGAGGCCTCCAACACCGCCATCGGCCGAACGTCGTCGTGTGTCAGCGCCCGCACCTCGAGCAGCGCTTCGATCTCTTGGTCCGCAATCATGTCGAGATCGCTCTCCTCGCCACCGGCGCGGGTAAAGTCTTCCGAACCGTACGCGAGCAGGTACAGCTTGAGGCGCAGCGATTCGAACACGAGCAGCTTCGCGATCGCGGCGCGCACCTGATCTTCATCGGCGTGGGCTTGATCTGCGGCGGCCTCGTCGTGGTTCCACGCGGCGTTGAGCCCCTCGCCCTCCGCTCCGATCCAGTTTGCCGCGATCTCGTGCGTCGCGTCCTCGTCGGCGCGGGCGGTCCCGATCAACCGCGAGTGGAAGGCGTCGATCTGTCGACGGGCTCGCGCGCCCTGTTTGGCGTCGAGCAGCTCGCTCGCCCATGCGCCGAGGTCGCGGTCGAGCTCTAGAAACAGCGCGTCACGCAGCGAGCGATGAAACTGGTTCAGCTCCGGGTAGTCGGGATGCGACACCGCCTCACCTACGCTGAATCCTGCAGCAAATGCCGCCAGCAGCTGCTGGCCAACGGTCTCCAGCTCTCCTTGTAGCTCTCGAACATCCACGCCGCCGACGTTTGGGGGGACAGGCAGGTTGTCAATCGGCGTGGACGTCAACATGGGTTTGGCTCTTAAGGCGCCCGCGATGCCGCGCAAGGGGACCCTCGATTTTGTCGCAAAGAAAGAGTGGCGGCCACGACGCGGCCGGCGCCGTGCAGGCCGCAAAGGCCGGCCCGTCGCAGCGGGCCGTGCTCGAACTCCGTCGGTCTCGCGTGCGACGCGAGCTCGCGGGCCGCCTTTGTCCGGATTGCGACGGTCATTGAGGAGTACGCCCGAGGTTGGGCACCGGTGACTGACGGGGCACCCTCGAAGACCCCCGCAAGCCCTCAGGCGTGACCCGAGGTGCGATCGGGAGCGCGGATGCATTGCAGGGTAAACGACCACGAAAGCCGCGTGAGCATGGCCGGACCCGGTGTCCCTCGGTCCCACCGGTCCCACCGGTCCCACCGATCCCACCGATCGATCGGCTCGATCGGCTCGATCGGCTGACTCGGCTCGATCGGCTGACTCGGCTCGATCGGCTGACTCGGCTCGATCGGCTGACTCGGCTCACTCGACAGGGTCGACGAAGACCTCGACGACGCGATGATCGACACCTCGCAGCACATCGAGCTTGATCGATTGTCCGCCTGCGCGCATCAGCTTCCGCTGGAGATCGCGGACCTCAAGGAGGGGCTCGCCTTCGAAGCGCAGGAGCACGTCGCCAACGCCAAGGCCCGCTCGATGAGCCGCGCTTGGCGGGGCGATCGAGGTCAGCAGCAGCGCAACTTCTGTCCCCGCGATGTTGGCTTGATCACCATGCAAGCGCACTGCTTGCACGCCGACGCCAAGTCGGCCCGGTCGAGCGACGGTGCCCGCAATGATGTTATCGACGGCGCTCCGAATCGTCTTTGCCGGAATCGTCGTACCGCCGCGCCGCAGCGCGAAGGTATTCATTCCGACAATCTCGCCGCCAGGCGTGACGGCGGGCCCGCCGGCCGCGGCACGATGCAGCACCGTGTCAATCTCAAGCAGCGCATCGAGTTGTGCGCCGGAATGGGCACGCCATGGACCGCCTGACCGCGAGAGCACGCCGAGATTCGCGCTGACTTGGACCGGCGGGGTGCCTTCCACCTGCTCGGACTCGGCCCCATGTCGATGGCGCCACAATCGACGACCCCCTCGAGCAAAGTGGCTGTCGTGCCGTGACCACGTCCCGAGCACCGCGAGCAGGCTGCCAACCGAGAGCGACGTGTCGTCGTCGCGCCAGCGCGGCGCCGGGGCGTCCCCGGAAACATTGATCCCCTCGACTCGGAGCAGGCAAAGGTCGAGACCGGGATCGACACCAAGGATCTCGGCACGGTGCGCGAGGCCATCGACACCACGAACAAAACCTTCGCGGGACTGTCCCATCACGTGCGCGACGGTGACGGCGAGGTCATCTCGAAGGTGGGTCGCAGTGGCCGGAGCGCGTGCTCCCTCGACCGCGAAGAGCGATGGCCGAATGGAGTCGACCAGCGCGACGAGTGATTCGGAGAGGGCAGAGAGCGTTTGATCCTGCATCGTGCTGCGAGCATGGGGCGCGGCGCACCGCTTGGTTACGCTCCGATGGTTCGGGATCCGGCCGCCCAAACGGACGGGTTCGTGCGCGCGGATTTGCTCCCCCTGAGGTCGCGATGCCTCGACCGGGGGTCTAGCGCGACGGGGGGCTGGCGCTTCGCCCCAAGATCTCGGTCGCTTTGACCTGCCTTGCCGCTACTCCGCTTCGGAGGGCGCGCTTGCATCGACCTCGGCACCACCGGTGCCATCGTTCTCGCCGGCCGCGGCCGCGCTTAGGGCGGCCGGAGGGCACTCGATGACTTCCCATCCGCAAACGCCGTCGCCCTGACGAATGCATCGCCCCGTGGGCCCCGCGAGTACGTCGCTGCCCTCACACTTTGACCTCGGCATGCCCAGCGCGGGCCCGCAGTCTTCCGCCGGGCACTCGTGGATGGCGGTATCTTCCTTGTCACCGCCTTTGGTCTTCATGCTCGCGGCACAGGCAAGGCCGCAGAACAATCCGGCCAACGTGGCGATTCGCCACCCCTTGAAGCTTGCCATGGCGCGCGATTTGGATGCGCCAGTCCGGAGATCGGCTCGGGCAATTTGCATGCCCCTCACGCTATCACAGGTGCACGATGCCTTGGCGCATCGCCTGCACCACGGCCTCTGTACGCGTCGATGCGTCGAGCTTGGTCATGACGGCGTTGACGTGAAACTTCACCGTATTGGCGCTGATCGACAGCGCCAACGCGATCTCGCGATTGCTCCGGCCTTCCAGCATTTGTTGCAGGACCTCGAGCTCTCGGGCCGAGAGGGACTCACCTGTGGTGGCATAGTTTGCCGTCCCGAGCTGCGGCGTTGCGACCTCTGGATCGACGACCATCAGGCCTCGCGACAATGCGTCGACGCCCGCGCGAACGGTCCGCGGCGAACTCGAACGTTGGATGGCACCACGAGCCCCGGCACCGATCGCCGCCCGTCCTTCTTGCGGGCTTGAGACCAGAGCCAGCACGTTCCAGCCGTCGGGCCACTGGAGTTGTGTTGATTCGATCGCGCGCTGCTGCGCGTCCATGAGGTCTGCCACAAGAACGGGCTGCAGCGATTCGCTCTTGAGATCGTCGCGCGAGACGTTCGCCGCCCTCGCCTGAAGCTCAAAGGTGGCGTTCCCCAACTCCGCGAGCGAAGAGAACACGCCCACCAGCTCCCAATCCTCTGCGGCGAGGGCGAGGCCTCGAAGCCCTTCGCGTACCCAGGGATCCTCAGCCACGATGCTGACCGGCAGCAGCTCTGTGACGGCCGCGACGCCGGCTTCAATCGTGGGGCCACGGTCCGTGGTCGCGCGCTCGGGCGAGACAAAGCCCGGACCGAGCGCAGCGACGGACTTGGAAAGCCCGAAGACCGCCTCGACGTCCGAGGCCTGGCTCTGCGCCGATCCGTCGCCAGCGGGGGACGCGTCGCGCTCCCGTAGCTTGGTCGCGGATCGAAGGTCGCGACGCGACGAGTCGCCGGACGTTGCGGGCTTCACGGCTTCCTCGGTTCTTGCAAGGCGCACGGTCGCCGAGCATGGGCCCGCATTTGGCAATGGCAAGGGGGAAGGGGCCTTCGCTGGACAAATGTCCGATCATCGGGCTCAGACCTCACCAGGGCAGCTCCTCGCCATTTGCGTGCATGAACGCGCCGCTTCGCGCCAGGGTCAGCTCGTCCATGCGGGCCAAGATCCCGCGTGCGGCCTCGTCTGCGTCCACATTGCCCGACCCGCCCGTCATCTCCGTGCGCACGAATCCGGGATGCAGCAGCACGACGGCGATCCCCGCCGCCTTCAAGTCGATCGCGAGGCTCTTGCCGCCCATGTTGAGCGCTGCCTTTGACATTCGGTAGCCGTATGCGCCACCCGAGGTGTTGTCGGCGATGGACCCCATGCGACTGGTCAGAAGCCCGACCTTGGCTCCCGCTTTGAGTGCGCCCTTGAGCGCCACCACGCTTCGAATCGGGCCCAGAGCGTTGGTCTCAAGCTGCCTCGCGATCGATGCGGCGTTAAAATTGTCGAGGCCATGGCGCTCCAGCACTCCGGCAACGACAATCAGTCCATCGAGACTGTGGATGCCCAGGCTGCTCGCCACGCGGTGCAGCGCCGCGTCATCAGTCACGTCGACGCCCTCGTGGATCGTCACGTTGCGTAGCTCCGCCAAGGTTGCGCTTCCCTTGCGACAAATTGCCTCCACCCGGTCGCCGCGTGCCGAGAGAGCGCGCGCGATTTCAAGACCGATGCCCCGGTTGGAGCCAATGACGGCAATTCGCTTGCTGGACAGGTCGTTTGGGGCGTTCACGGTGTCGCAGCCTAGCAAAGCCCGGAGGAGAGCTGACGTGGCGCCGCGCGAGGCGGCGCGATTGTTCTTGCCGCAATGGCGGGCGGCTGCAACGATTCCGGGATGAATCTTGATGCGTCGCTCTTACGGTTACGAAGCTTCCTCGCACTCACAGCGGGCCTGGGGCTCGCCGGCTGCGGCCCAACGCTGAAGGACGACGGCGATGCTGGCGCCGATGGGGGCAGCGATGCCAACACGGCGGATGACCTCGGGGACGATCCGGATTCGGGCGATGATCTTGATGGCGACGGAACTTCCGGCGGTTATGACTGTGAAGGCCAAGAGGAGATCGTTCTCGCCGACGGCACGGCGAGCGGCTACGCGAAGGCGAGCGATGGTGCGATTCACCGATGTGCTGCGCGGGACGTCGATCCCACGATCACCGCGCAGGCGTGCCTCGGCACTGAAACGGTCAAGTACTGCGACGCTGATTCGGATTGCACAGACGCAGCCAATGGTCGTTGCCTCCACTTCCCCGGCGGTTTCGATGATCCGCAGGAAAGCTGCGGCTGCGCGTACTCGTGCGCGTCCGATAGCGACTGCCCCGTCGACTACGCCTGCATTCCGCCAGGCGTCGATGAGACCCCCTATCCCTGGCCAACGTGTGGCTATGCAGGTTGTCTCACGGACGAAGACTGTGCGAGCGGCGAGTGTGGCCTCTCTAGTTATTACGACGGCTGCTTTGTCTCGCTCAGCCTCAACTGCCGGGACGGAGAAGATGCGTGTCGCGTGGATGGAGATTGCGGCCCCGATCTACAGTGCGTCGCGCCAGGTGCTGCGGCGACCTGGACCTGTGAGGGTCTAAACTGCGCGATCGGGCGACCGCTCACGGTTGCGGGTGCCTGGCATCGTGCGGAGCTGATCGAGGGATCTGGCTGGCTCACGGGCAACGAATCGATCGGCGCGAGGGCAGGCGGAGCGCTTCCGCTCGGAACCACGCCGGCGGTGTCCCTGGCGGCTCGCGCGGAGGCGGCCGCCGCTTGGCTTGAGGCCGCCGCGCTCGAACATGCGTCGGTGGCAAGCTTTTCGCGGCACGCCCTTGAATTGATGAGCTTCGGCGCACCTCCAGAACTCTTGACTCTCGCGCATCACGCGGCGCTTGATGAGATCGAGCACGCCCGTCTATGCCTGAAGCAGGCAGCGACGCTCGAGGGTGTCGCGAAAGCTCCAGCGCCGCTGCACCTTCGAGGTCTTGAGCTTCGCTGTGAGCTTGCTGAATTCGTGATGGCGCTCGTCGAAGAGGGTTGCGTCGGAGAGAGCCTTGGCGCGGCGGAGGCGGAGTTGGCGGCGCGACATTGTGCAGATAGAGCCACGGCCGAGGTGCTTGAGCGCATCGCCGCCGATGAGGGACGCCACGCGGCGCTGGCGTTTAAAACACTGGCTTGGATTGCCCCACGACTCGACGCTTCGCAGCGCGCCGAGCTGATCGAGCATGCGCCGCGCCACCTAGAGTCGCTCCCGCGCGGCCGCGACGCTGCGCTGGACGACGAGCTC
>CAZVEM010000223.1:0-10389 GCA_964626165.1 uncultured Nannocystaceae bacterium | reverse complement strand
ATCGCCCGCGGTGTCGCCACCCGCGTCATCGGCATCATTGTCGGGCGAGAAATCGATGCACCCCGAGAGCGCGATGCTCCCCGTGAGCCACGTGATGACGACCGCCGACGGAAGGAACCCGCGATTCCACTGCGAACGCATGCTGTGCTGACGCTGCCACAGGTCCGGCGAGAGAGCCAGTCAGATGCACCGCGAGCGGATCGCGAACGCTTGAGTCCGCGCTGGCGTCAGCGGGCGAGCGCATCGGGCGATGAACTCGTACCGCGGGTTGCGGCCGGGGCGGACACTGCGGCGCGGTTGATCAGCGCGCCGTGGAGCTCTGCGGCGAGCGCAACGCCCCGCCCCGACTGCACCACGAAGCTCAGCGCTCGACCACCCAACTCGAACCAGATCGGTGCGTAGGGCAGCGCAAGTGTTCGTGCTCGCGCGATGACCTCAGGCATCTCCTCGATTCCGGCTCCGACGCAACTGACGAGCTCAAGGCCACGCTGAACCTCGATCGTCGCGGGTGTTCCTCGCTGCAAACTCATCTGCGCAACCAACTCTCGCAGGGAGCCCTCGACCGCGTTGCCGTCATCGCGTTGTCGGTCGCTCCACCACGCTCGAAGCGAGCCTGCCTCAACGGTGAGCGAGCGCAGGCCCATCGACAAGCACGCGCACAGCTCGCTGGGCAGATCGATCGGTGCGGATGCATGAATCGTATTCGCGCCATCGCCCCCCTCCGCCGTACCAGTGGGGGAGTCGTGTGCCACCCACGTGATGCGGAGGAGCGAGACGTTGGGATCGCGCGCGACGGCAACGACGCCCTGCGGCTCGGACGGCAACACGCGGACCACGGACTCACCGCCGCCCTGGGTCGCGCGCGCGTAGATAGCGATGCCACTGCGGGAGGCCAGCTCGATGGCGCGGGCGTGCAGGACCTTGGCGCCCCGCCGAGCGAGCTCGTGCATCGACTCGAAATCGATCTCCTCCAGCCGCCGCGTGTCGTCGACCTCGCGCGGGTCCCCCGAATACACGCCGTCGACGTCGCTATAGATCTCGCAGTCGGCACCGATGGCGGCCGCGAGTGCGACCGCGCTTGTGTCCGAACCACCTCGCCCAAGCGTCGTCACGTCGCGGCGATACGACACACCTTGAAAGCCTCCGACGATCACGACCCGTCCGGCCGCGAGTTCGTCGAGGATACGAAATGGTCGCACCTCCATCACGCGGGCCTGTCCAAAACGATGGTCGGTGATGAGTCCGCACTGTGATCCCGTTAGCGAGATCGCGTCGACGCCCAGTGATGCAAGTGCAATCGCCAGCAGCGCCATCGATTCTCGCTCTCCGGTGCTCAGCAACATGTCGAGTTCCCGCGGTGGCACCTGATTTGCCAGCCGTCGCGCGGTAGCCACGAGGCGGTCGGTGGTCTTGCCCATCGCTGAAACGACCACGACGACGGGTTGTCTACGCGCGCGCTCTGCCACGCGCTGCGCGACGAGCCGAAGGCGGTCTTCGTCCGCGACGGAGCTTCCGCCGAATTTGAGTACGACAGGTGTGGTGCCCGACCCCGGCTGCGCGCCGGGTTCATCCGGCGCTCGCGCCATCGATGATGGGGTCACCGCATTGGGGTCCGCGCTGGCCTGCGCCAAACCTGGGCCGAAGGGAGGCGATGCGCCGAGTCCGTCAAGCTTGGGGAGGGTCATGGCCGTGGCGCCAACAGCATGTCCTGTTGGCCCTGCAAGCGCCAGCGCACAACGGGCGAGCGCGGGGAAGGTGCAAGGCTCCGGTGTTGCCAAGCATGTCGCCTGGTCGCGCGAGCGGCTAGGCTCATGCCATGTCCGCGCGAGACCGGGTCCGCATTCTCGATCTGCAGGCGGACTGCACGATCGGGATCTACCCAGAGGAGCGTCGTCAGCCGCAGCCCCTCCGCCTCTCCATGGACCTGAGCCTCGACACGCGCGGGGCTGGTCGGCAACAGGCGCTCGCGCAAAGCGTCGACTACGATGCATTGGCTCAGCAGTGCACGAGCCTCCTTCGATTTCGAGAATACGGTCTCTTGGAGACCGCGACCGAGGAACTCGCGGCGATGGTCCTTGGGCTCTATCCGCAGGTCGATGAACTCGAAGTGACGCTCCACAAGCCTTGGGGGCTGCGTGGGCGTGCGATGGGCGTTGAAGTCAGGATTCGCCGCGACCGGTCGGATCTCTGCAGTCAAATCGAGCACACCGCGTGGGGGCACGTCCGAGTGCTGATGGAGTCAAACGAGGCAGGACTCTATGTCCTGGTGTTGCGGCCCGGTGCCTGCATCCCTCTCCACGAGCATCGGGTCATGCGAGAGCTCGAGTGGCGGATCCGCGGCGACCTGGAGCGCGACGGCGAGTTACTCGCTGGCGTCGCACCGATGGTGTGGCCCCGCGGCCGTCGACATCATTATCGCAATGTCGGCCACGATGTCGCTGAGATCTTTTGTTGCGACATGCCACGCTTCATCGCGGCCGATGAGATCGTGGTGGAGTCAGAACGAATCGACGACGCGCCGTCCCAACAGCGTGTCCAGGGAGAGGTCGATCGATGAGCCGCATCTTGATCACGGGTGCGAGTCGCGGCATTGGCCGCGCGTGCCTGGAGCGCCTCCATCGAAACGGCGCCACCGTGATCGGCGGCCGGAGCGGCAACCGCGATGAATCCCCCTACTTCGCGGAGAACGGCAAAGGGGGCGCGGTGGGGGGCGCCAGTGTCAGCTTTGTCGCGGGAGATCTGCGCGAGCCGTCGACGATCTTGGCCTACGTGGACGCGGCCGGGCCGCGCGGACTTACGGGTATTGTCCTCAACGCGGGCGTGGCCCACGACGCACCCTTCGACGCCTTAGCAATCGAGCAAGTGGCGCCCGGAACGGCGACGCGAAGCTCGACGCGGATCGACGACGATCCGCTCGACCTCCACATCGACCTCGATTTACTGGCGCCGCTCAAACTGCTGCGCGCGTTGTTGCGCGCGGACGCCCTCGCCAAGCCATGCAGCGTCGTGTTGATCTCGTCGAATGTCGTGCGTCAAGCGCTCGTCGGCAAGCTCGCGTATACGGTTGCCAAAGCGGGCATCGAGTCCGCGACGCGCGGGCTGGCACGCGAGCTGGGTCCTCGAGAAATCCGCGTCAACGCGGTCGCACCCGGGCTGATTCGCACCGACATGACGTCGAACCGATCTGGCTCCTTCCTTGAGCAGTACGCCGCAGGTGTCCCGCTGGGCCGCGTCGGCGAGCCCGAGGACATCGCGGCGGTGGTGGCGTTCTTGCTCAGCGAAGACGCCCGCTACGTGACCGGGCAGATCGTCGACGTCGACGGCGGCGCCGCGCTCTAGTCCCCTGGAGCTGTGATTTCTTGAAGAAGTCCAGGGACTGGAGGGCGGAGCCCGACCGCGGGGAGGGGTTCCTGCGACGGCCTTGCCGGCGCAGGGGACTCGCAGGTTGTCGAAGAACCTCCGTGGAGTGCGTGGCGATTGCACGCCCATGCACTCCACACGTATTTTTTAACAGCCTGCTAGCGACGCGGACGCGGTGCTCGGGCTGCGGGCGGAACGGCGTTGAGCGGGTCCTCGGGCCAGTCGTGGCGCGGGTATCTGCGCATGAGCTCGCGACGGAGCGCAGGATAATGCCGCTGCCAAAAGCCCGCGAGATCGCGAGTGACTTGGACGTCGCGATCATTGGGCGCGCGCAGATGGAGGATCAGTGGGAGGCGGCCCTGGAGGACGCTGGGCGTCCGCGGACTTCCAAAGAAGTCTTGGATGCGCCCACCGATCCATGGGTCGAGCGCCGAGCCTCGTG
Source organism: uncultured Nannocystaceae bacterium (assembly GCA_964626165.1). Taxonomy (GTDB): domain Bacteria; phylum Myxococcota_A; class Polyangia; order Nannocystales; family Nannocystaceae; genus CAZVEM01. Next base: position 6,587 of record CAZVEM010000223.1, on the reverse strand, counting down.
CGCTCGCGTCGACGGTCACGGGGACGTCTTCATCCGCATCTTTGACGGCGGGTGACGCATCGCCGCGTGCGTCTCGGCTTTGCGCGGGCAGTGTGGTGACGTCTGCCACGCCGTGCTCGGAGGACTCGCCGCGATGGAGCGCGGGATGATCTTCGTACACGATCTTGAGCGAGCGGCCGGCGGGATGCAGCTTGAGCGTCGTGGGCGTCCACGCATCGAGCTTGTGCCGCGTGATGCCAGAGTCATCGAGCAAGAGCGACTCGATCTCGATTTCGCGCACCTGCGACAGACTGCGCACGCCCTCGCTCGCTTCGACCAGCAACTCTCGGAGGCGATGGACACTTGGCGCACGGGAGAGCAGCCCATGGGTCGCGAGCAGCGCCAATCTTCGCAGCGTCTGCTCGACCCTCTCCGGATCACGAACGAGCTTGCTCAGCGCGGCGCCGCGAATGACCTGCGCGAGGGCGGCGTGCACCCGCGCGCTGTGGCCGGGACGCTGCTCCGTGCTCAGCACGAGCTGTCCCCAGCACAGCTGCCACTCGCTTTCGATTCGCTCGCGGACGGGATCGAATCTCACTTGCTCGCGCTCTTGGATCTGGTCGATGAAGTCTTCGAGGAGCCAGTCCTCTTCGATCGCGGCGCCCTGTTCGACTATCGGTCGATGGCGGAGTGAACCGGAATCACGAGACTCCTCGACCACGAGGGCGACCGCGAGCTTGGCAGTCCGCAGCACGCTTGATCGCGCAAGCATGGCGCTGCCGCCGGACGCGAAGACGACGCTTCGCTCCTGCGCGTCACCGTCCCGCAGCAACGCGACGCGATCGGGGAAGCCGGCAAGAAACGCTCTTGCGAGTGCCGCGGTGGGATCATGGGCTTCCTCGGTCACGTGAAGGCGCCGGCCGCCGACGGACATCGAACGGACGCTACGCTGGAGTTGCGCCGCACCCCGATCGATGCGCGCGACGATTGATCGCAACGAAGCGTCGCGTTTCAGGGCGCCGAAGCGCTCGTAGGGGTCAACGCTGGCGTCGGTGCTAGCGTCGCGCATAGCTCTTGGCAGTCGCTCGCCAAGCAGGCTCGCGCATTGCGCTGCGCTCGAGAGGCAGCCGAGCTCCGCCGCTCGCAACACGACGCGAGCGAGTCGCGGGTGCACATTCAGGGTCGCCATTTGACGACCGAGGTGGGTCAGTTCGCCCGCATGCATCGCGCCGAGCGCAGCGAGCAACGTGCTTGCCGCTTGGTAGCCATCGACGCGAGGCGGATCGAGCCATGGCAGCGACTCAGGCGCCGTAATCCCCATGGATGCAAGCATGAGAAAGAGTTCGGTGAGATCGCTTCGATGAATCTCCGGCACCTCGTCGAAGGGCCGAGCCAAGTAGTCCTGCTGCGAAAAGAGCCGGATACAGCGACCGGGCGCGGTACGGCCTGCTCGTCCGGTTCGCTGAATCGCTGCCGATTGAGCGATGGGGGCGATGCGCAGACGCGGCAATCCGCTCCACGCTTGATGACTCGCGGCGCGATGCAAGCCGCTATCGATGACCGCGGTGACGCCGTCGATGGTGATCGAAGTTTGCGCGACGTTGGTCGACAGGATCAGCTTGGGTTGCTCGCTGCGAGCGATCGCTCGGTCCTGTTCTTGCGAGCTGAGCTCGCCGTGCAGCACGTGCACCGAAAAGCCGTGATGTGTCGCGAAGCCCTCGCAAGCCTCGCGTGCGAGCCGGATCTCACGCGCGCCGGGAAGAAAGACCAGCACGTGTCCCGAGGGTCCAGATTCAACAATCTCTTGGAGCGCGCGAAGGACCCGTCGCTCGAGCGGAAGCTCGGGCAGCGGAAGGTAGCTTGTCACAATGGGATGAAGCGGCGATTCCAACTCCAAGAGCTGAGCGTCGCAGTGCTTGGTCACGGCCTGACTCGGCAAGGTCGCGGACATCACGATGATGCGCAGATCGTCGCGACCCAGGCTGCGCTGCGCGTGCAATGCGAGCGCGAGGCAAGTGTCGCTCTCCAGCTGACGTTCATGGAACTCATCGAGGATGATCGCGCCCACGCCTTGCAGCGTCGGATCCGCCTGAAAGCGGCGGACCAGGACCCCTTGGGTGCAAAACAGCAGCCGTGTCGTGGGACCACGCAGCGACTCGAATCGGATCTGGTATCCGACGCGCTCGCCGACGCTCTCGCCAAGCTCACTTGCGATGCGGGCTGCTGCGAGGCGTGCGGCGATGCGCCGCGGCTGCAGCACGATGATCTCGCCGTCGCCCCAGGGCATGGGACCAGGATCGGTTCGAGGATCGATTCGCGAGGCGACCGATGCCCCGCGCGGGTCGACGGCAGCGCGAACTTCCCGGGTACCCGTCGAGCCACGCGTCGCTGCAACATCGAGCATCGCCGCCGGCAGGCGCGTGGTCTTGCCCGTTCCTGGTGGAGCGACCAGGACGAGATTTCCTCGCGACATCAGCTCCAGCGCGCGAGGGAGCGATGCATCGATCGGCAGCGCGAGCCTGAAACTCGCGGTGTCGCCGGGGGACATTCGCGTGGGAGGTTAGCCGTCCGTCCTCGAAGGCGCGCAGCCGAGGGGGCCTTGGTGTCGCGCCCGATGACGGGTCTTGGTCGGCCGTCCCGTGAAGGGATACCGGAAGTGGAGACGGGCGAACGATGCGGACTCCAGCCGCGGACACCAGCAGGTTGTCGAAGAACCCCCGTGGAGTGCATGGGCGTGCAATCGCGATGCAGACCGAGGCGCGAGGAGGGAGCGTACCGGGCGTACGTGACCGACGAGCAACAAAGGGCTGCATCGCGAGTGCGCGGCCATGCGCCGCGCGGGGTTTTTCGACAGCCTGCTAGACGGGGAGCGCGAAGGTGCGTTGTTCACGCGCCGGCTTCGTAGTTGCGTAAAGTGCGCAACGGCGATCTTCGACCGCACAATTGCGCTCAGAGGCCTCCTGTTGCACTTGCGGATGGCGCTGCTAGCTGTTGAAAACTATTTTCAATCAGGCCTCGTCACACGGTCGGCACCTCCGCAGGTCGATCCGCATTCCCGCTGCCAATGCCGCGATGACACCCAGGGGGGCTTGGCCCTCCGCGCGGACAACCCAACGCCCAAGATGTCCATCTCGCTCGCTCAAACTGTGTCGCCGACCGTCTCGCAGATCGGACTGGATCGTGTCGCGATCGGCGGGAGTGGGCTGGTGCTGCGTGTGGACGGTGATGACGCGCTCACGTTGCGACTCATGGAGATGGGATTTGTGCCCGGGGTGCGAGTTCACGTCGCAAAGGCCGCTCCGATGCTCGATCCGCTCGAGCTCGAACTTCGTGGCTATCACGTCTCTTTGAGGCGCGCGCAGGCGAGTCGGATCCTCGTCGCACCGCTCAAGCAAGGAGACGATTCCCCGTGAGCGCGCGTCTTGTGGTCATCGCCGGCAACCCGAATGTTGGCAAGACCTCGTTGTTTAACGCGTTGACCGGACACCGCCATAAGGTCGGCAATTATGCGGGCGTCACAGTCGAGTGTCGCGAAGGGCAAGTGCTGTCGCGACTGTCTGGCAGCCATCAGCTACGCATCGTCGACGTACCAGGCACCTATAGCCTCACACCGGTGTCAGATGACGAGCGCGCTGCAGATGCGGCGCTTCGTGGAGAACTCTTCGGACGGCCGGATCTGATCTGCCTTGTCCTCGATGCGACCAATCTGGCGCGCAATCTCTACTTCGCGCTGCAGGTTCTCGAGCTCGGCGTGCCGGTCGTTGTCGCGCTCAACATGGTGGACCAGGCGCGGCGGCTCGGCGGCGTGGTCAATCGCCAGGCACTTGCCGAGTCGCTCGGCGTGCCGGTGATTGAAACCGTGGCGCGCGACGAAGTCGGTACCCAAGAGCTCGTCGATCAGCTCGGGAACCTCGATCTCAAGGTACCTCAGCGATCGCCCGCGTTGATCTCTTTGGCACAGTCCCTCGCTCAGATCTCGAAGCTGGCGCCGGTCATCGCCGGTCAAGTCGACCCCTCCGCCGCGCCACGGACCGCGAGCGGTGAGGCGTCTCTGACGTCGCTGCCCGCGATCGCAGCCGCTGATATCGTGATGACGCGCGTGGCCTCGCTGGTCGGTGAGCATCCACCCCTCCGCGGGCGATCTGGCGCGCCCCGGCCCGAATCCGAGTTCCCTTCGCAAAGTGCACCCGATGAGGTCTTCGCCCTCGGTCGAGAGATCGTCGCCGCGCGCTATGCCGTCGTCGACGAGTTGCTCGCGGATCTCGACGAGGCTGCGCGTCGGGACGACGCAGCAGGGCAAAGCTCGCCACCCGACGGCGAGCGGCGCGCTCTAGCGCCTCGCACCGCGATGGAATGGAGCGAGCGGGCCGACTCGGTGCTGACGCATCGCGTGCTGGGGCCCTTGCTCTTCATCGCGATCATGGGAACGCTCTTTAACGCGATCTTCACGCTCGCCACACCGATCATGGACGGCCTGGAGAGCTTGGTCGCGATGGCGGGTGACGTGGTCGCGCAGACGCTCGGACCGGGTGCGCTGACCGACCTCTTGACCCAGGGTGTGCTGGCGGGCGTCGGCAACGTCGTGGTCTTCGTGCCTCAGATCGCGCTGCTTTTCCTGCTTCTCGGCCTGCTGGAAGAGACGGGCTACATGGCGCGCGCGGCCTTTCTCATCGACCGAGTCATGCACGGCGTTGGTCTGCACGGTCGTGCCTTTGTGCCGCTGTTGTCGGGGTACGCGTGCGCCATCCCAGCGATCATGAGCACGCGGGTGCTCACCAGCTATCGTGATCGCGTCCTGACGATCCTCATTATTCCATTCATGAGCTGCAGTGCCCGACTGCCGGTCTATGGCTTGGTGATCTACGCGGTGCTCGGCGGCAGCGAGTCATTCTACGGGCCGATCACGGTGGGCGCGGTCTGGCTCCTCGCGATGTACCTGCTTGGCACGTTCACCGGACTCGCCTTTGGTGCGATCTATCGTCGGACCATCTTACGCGGCCCGGTGCCGCCCTTGGTACTTGAGCTCCCGCCGTACCGTGTTCCCAAGCTCAAGTCCGTGCTGCTGGCGGTATGGGACCGCTGCGCGGACTTCCTACGAGACGCCGGCACGGTGATCTTGACCTGCTCGGTCATCTTGTGGGCGCTGCTCACCTACCCCCGCGTCGAACCCGACCAGCTCGGCGAAGATGAGGTCGCGATCGAGCGCAGCTATGGCGGTCGCTTCGGCAAGGCCATCGAGCCGGTGCTGCGGCCGATGGGCCAGGATTGGCGCGTGGGCATCGGCCTGGTTGCCAGCTTTGCCGCGCGAGAAGTACTCGTCTCGACCCTGGGCCTGGTGTACGGGATTGAGCAAGACGCTCCTGAGCGCGACCTTGGACCCGACGCCAAGGAAGCGAACGCGGGCGAGGCGTCCGGGGACGAGACGGGTCAACAAGCCGCAGATCCCGACCGACGCATCCGGAGAGCCTTTCGCGACGCAACGGACGCTGCGGGCCAACCGCGGAACACGCCGCTCAAGGGCGTCGCGCTCATGGTGTTCTTCGTGTTCGCGGCGCAGTGCATGTCCACGCTCGCGGTGGTTCGCCGAGAGACCGGCACCTGGGCGTGGCCGGTCTTCATGTTCGTTTCGATGACCACCATCGCGTACGTCGCTGCCACGGTGACGTATCAGCTCGGCTGGATGCTCGGATTTCGCTGACCGAGACGCCCGTCAACTGCCCGCGGGACAGGGGGCTGCTGGATGTTCGACCGACCTAGCCGGTCACGGCTGCGGCGGGCGGAGCCCCTGCCGCACCGGCGGCGGGAGTCCCACCGCTCACACGCTCACTCGCGAGGCTGACGGTCGAGATGCCGGCGCGACGCGCAGCGGCGACGATTCGCATCACCTTGCCGTAGGGCAGCTTCTCGCTCGCGTTGATGGCGATCTTGCTGTCGCTCTGTGCCTTCTCGTTGTTCTTAAACGACTCCACCATCCCCTCAAAGTCCTCGGGAAGGGTGTTCTTGCCGAGCGTCGCCACGCCATTGTCGTCGACTGTGACGAGCAAGGTGGCCTCGGGATCGAGCGGCTTTTCCTGGACAGCCTCGGTGGGGAGGTTGATCGGTTGCTGCACTTTTGGCGGCGGCTGGCTTGAGGCCATGAACACGATCAACAAGCTCATGAGCACATCGATCAACGGCGTCACGTTGATCTCGGGTGGCACGTCGTTCTCGAACTCGTCCACGGCTCGGGCGGAGCGTATCAAACTTCGAATCGGTCGCCCGCGCGACTCCAGTGCCGGCGCCCGCTCACCGCGTGCAGCGAGGCGCGCCGACGCCGGCGATCCGCAATGCGCACATGACGCATTGCGGCGTCTCGTTCCCCGCTCGCCGCCCCCGTCGCGGTCTCGCGTGAAAAGCCGGTCGTGCCGCCGCGCACACAGCGATGCAAGGCCCTCACGTATGCTTCGCAGATGCGTCGTGCTGCTTATTGCCTCGTCCTGATCCTGCCCGCCTTGCTCCTCGCGCCGATCGCTTGCGGCGGCGACGATAGCGACGGAGATGACGCCGGCGCCACCGGTGATGGCGACGGCGACGGCGACGGCGACGGCGACGGCGACGGCGACGGCGAC
>CAZVEM010000222.1:0-10464 GCA_964626165.1 uncultured Nannocystaceae bacterium | reverse complement strand
TCGATTCGCTCGGGAAGCGCGGAGCGCCGCACGGCTCAACCATCCCAACATCGCGACGATCTACGACGTCGGCGAGGTCGACGGGCAGCCCTACTTGGCGATGGAATACGTGCGCGGGGAATCGCTCGCGGAGCGCCTTCGCCAAGGCCCGCTGTCGATCGATCGATGCATCGCGGTGATCCGTCAGCTCGCAGCGGCACTCGCCGCTGCCCACGCTGCCGGCGTTGTGCATCGTGATCTCAAGCCCGGCAACGTCATGGTCTCGGCGGCAGGGCACGTCAAGCTGCTCGACTTTGGTCTCGCGCACGGACAGGGTCGTGGCGAGGCGCTGACCAAGACGGGATCGATGGTCGGTACCCCGGCCTACATGAGCCCCGAGCAGGTGCGAGGCGAACGCGTGAGTAGCTCTTCGGACATCTTTTCGCTCGGCGTCCTCGCCTACGAGTCGCTCACCGGCGTGAGTCCCTTCCTCCGTGATGGCGTGTACCCAACGCTCGCAGCGATCGTCACCGATGATGCGCCGCAAGTGAGTGCGCGACGGGAGCAAGTCCCCGGCGGATTTGCGGAACTCATCTCAGGTTGCCTCCGCAAGGACGCTGCCGCACGACCGAGCGCGCCCGCGATCGTGGATGCGATCGATGCCGGACTCTCGCCCGAAGTCGTGCCGAGCGCCCCGGTGATGGTGTCGGGCCGCGTTGCCGTGCTGCCATTGCGCAACGTGTCGGGCTCAAAGGAGCACGACTGGGTCGGCATCGGAATTGTCGACACGCTCGGGCATGAGATCCGCCGGTCCGAGGGCACAACCCTCGCCGACGTCGGCGCGACCGCAGCGCTGGTCGCGGAGGGACTGCCTTCCGCGAGCGTGGGCGAGCGTCTCGGCGCTGAGTGGGTGCTCGGTGGCTCATTCCAAGTCGCGGGCCCCATGCTTCGGGTCGCATGCAGCTTGCTGCACGTCCCCGATCGCGAGGACTTTAGCTGCGAACGGATCGACGGGCGGCTCGACGACATCTTTGAACTGCAGGACCGTGTGGTCGCGGCGGTGCGCACCGTGGTTGAGACGCGCCGTCAGAAAAGTCCATCTGGGCGCTCGCTGCCCGCAGCGCGGCCACGCGACATGCGTGCCTACGAGGCCTATGCGCGTGCACTGCTGGAGTTTCGGACGAGCTCAGAAGGAGGGATCGCACGAGGGGAGGAGTACCTGCGTCGTGCGCTCGCCTTCGATCCCGACTATGCCGACGCGTGGGCGGGCTTTGGCGCGTCGCTGCAGGGGCGTTTTCTGGCCGAAGGCGCGGACGTCCTCGATGAGTCGATCGCGTACCTGGAGAAGGCGATCGCACTTGATCCCAGCCACGCCTTCGCACACGCCTGGATGTGTCAGGCGTTGGTCTTTCAAGGGCAGTATCCCAAGGCGCTCGAGTACGGCCAGCGCGCGGTGGAGCTCGATCCGGCGCAGCTGGATTGCTGGCTGTTTTTGGGCATGGCCCAGATGTGCACGACCTGGTGTCTTGGCGATCGCGAGCTGCTCACGCGTGCGCTGCAGAGCATCGAGCGAGCCGTCGCGATCGCCCCGCACTACGCATCGATTCATCACAATATCGGGGTCATGTTGCTCCTCACCGGCGATCTGGATCGGGCGGAGTACCACTTCCGCATCGCCGAGTCGCTGGAACAGGGCGGTGCAAGACACGAGCGTTGGCCGGGCGGAGAGGCCTACCTGGGCATCGTGGACCTCTTTCGCGGCGAACTCGATCGCGCGGAGCCTCGCCTCCGCGCCGGCGTTGCGGTCCTCTCGAAGGATGACCACATCTTTGCCGCGGCAATGGCCGCCGTGCTTCGCCTTGGTCTCGCAGAGATTGCGCTGCGACGCGGCCAACTCGACCAGGCGGCCGCGGAGTATCAATCCCTTCAAGACGGGCTGATCCTTGAGATCCCCGGAATGGTGCACGCCCAGCTGCGCACTCGCATCGGTCTTGTGCGCGTCGCCCATGCTCGCGGCGACGACATCCGTGAAGCGCTTGAAGCGTGTCGCAGCGACGCGCTGTCGCCCGAGGTGCTTGGCAACTGGGGCTACGATCTGATCGCGCCCTACACACTCCTTGACGTCGCCGCCGCCTACGCCGAGCGAGGAGAGGTCGGCACGACTGTCTCGCTGCTCCACAAGACCATCAATCACGGCCTGACCTGTGTCGTGCGGATCGACGCGTGCTGGGCCTTTGATCCCGTGCGCAGCCATCCGGAGTTTCAAGCGGAGCGCGCTCGCATGGAGCTGACCGCCAAGCAGACGCTCGGGGCGTGACACAGCTGCGCGAACACGCTGCTAGGGCTCGGTCACGCTCGCGTCGGCTTCGATGATGTACTTACGATCGCGCGCGCCGCCGTTGGCCCAAGCGACCAGATCGACGCCCTCGGCGGCAAACTGGATCATCACCGGCGTCTCGGTGGTCGGATCCACCTCATAAAAGCCCGCGTACGGTGCGGTGGTGCCGAGCTCGATCTCCGCCTGCAGCAGCTCTGCCTGCCAGCCCACCGAGTTGCTCTGCCAGGTCCAGGTGCCGTTGAGCTCCGCGGTCGCGGGATCGCTCTCCATGAAGTCCGCAATCACGACGCCGACGGCGAAGCTCGTCACGTCGGGATCCTCAACCTCGATCTCAGAGTCGATGGACACGGATCGAACGTCGAGGGGCTCGAAGTAGGCCTCACCGTCGACGAAGACCGCGCCGGTTGTGCCGAAGCGTTCAAACTCCGCGAAGGCGCGGCGGATGCCACCGGGCTCGGTCTCGATCCAGCGGATCACCGCGAGCCCGGAGAGCGCGCGTCCGCGATAGAGACACGGCGTGGGATTGTCCGCCGGCCCAAAATCCAGTGTTAGCTCGTTGCCGTTCACGCTGCTGGTGACACACGAGGACTCCGCCGTCGCGAGCGCTTGAGATCGGGCCAAAACATCGTCAAGAGTTCCGCTGCGATCGACGTCCAGCGCGAGCGGCCACAATATCGCCTGCGCCGCGATCGCTTGGGTCTGTCGCACGGTTGCGACCACCGACGCAGTCATCTGCACCGCCTTGAGCGCCGACGTCGTGCAGCCGCTCATCGACGCCGACACGGCAGCGAGCGACATCAGGACGGCGATTCGGCCAACGCGGAGGGCAGTCACGTCCTGCAGGATAACAGCGAAGGCGCCGCGATGCCGGCGCGCGCTGCCGCAACACTCGCGCTTTGCTCTCAGAGTGTGGCGACGCGACGATGAGCGTCATGATGCAAGTAGCCGCCGCGGTGTTCCGTCGATCGCGTGGACCTACGGGCGGGGCGCCTACGCTGGCGACACCCACAGGGATGTGAAATGCTCTCGCGCATGTTCGCCTGCTTCGCCTTGACCGGCCTCCTCACGGCAGTGATTCCCCCCGCAGAGGTCGATGGCGTAGGCGACTCGCCAGCGAAGGCAGACGCCGCCCAAGCCGCCACGGAGGCGGCAGCTGGTGTCTTTGATCGAGGACATGGTCATGCGACCTTGTCGGGGACGCGCCTTCGCAACGCCCTGGCTGTCCCCGCAGCGACTCCTGCGAGCTCCGATGCGCGTGAATCTGCGGGGTTCCACGTCGGCACAGGGCCGCGTCCGTCGACGCTGCATGGCGCGCACAGCGGCTCGTTCGCCTCGTCGGCGTGGTCGGTCCAAATGGAACCGCCGGCCGGCGACCCCTGGGCCGGTGGAGACGAGCCCAACACGGGCGCCGGACGGCCGGAAAACTCGCGGCCCGTCACATCGGATCAACCCTCGTACGACGCTGGCCCTCCAAGCACAGCGCCAAGCCCCACACCCCAGAACGTCGAGCAGAGCGCGCAGAGCAACGGCTACGACCGGGGCTACACCCACGAGTCGGTTCCCAATGACGACACGATCGTCGCCGCCGGTCGACGACGTCGCGGGGCTGGCCGAGATGGCCGAGACACGCTCTTTGGCGACGGTGATGAGGGCTTTGGCTTTCACTTCGACGTGAGCCTCAAGGGGACCGCGGTCGATCGAAAAGCCGGGCTCATGATGGGCACTGGTTTTGGAGCCATCATCGCGGACAGACTTGAGCTCGGTCTGCGCTGGAACTGGTTGGTCACGCCGCAGTTCACCGAGATCGGCGTGCGCCGCCTCAACTTCGACTTCAACTACGGCGGCTTTCACCTCGGCGTGTTCGCGGTGCGTCGAGGCTTTTTCCGGCTGATGGTGGGCGGCGTCGTCGGTGGTGGCAGTGCGTGTCTCGATGACGAGCGTCTCGATCGTTGCTACGCCAAGGCGTCGCTCTTTGCCGGTGAGCCCGAGCTGACGGCGATCTTTAGCGTGCTCAAGTTCATGCGCATCACGCTTGGTGGCGGCTACCGCTTTGTGCAGCCGCAGCGTTGGAGCGGTCCGACGGGCAGCGAGCTTGGCGGGCCGACGGGCACCTTTGCCATTCAGCTTGGTGCCTTCGACCAGGTCGGCCGCAAGGGCAAGATCCGCTGGTAAGCCATCTCGCGTTTGCTGCATTGCCGCCCGCTTGAACCGTCATCGAGTGCCGCACGCGCCGTCGGAGATCCGTGGCCGCTCTCGGCCGCTCTTGGCGGGTGACGCCCCCGCGACGCGCTTGCTCTATCCCTAAGTGGTCCTGCGCATGAACGGCCACAGACCGACGAGATCCTCGCCCTAGCGACCTTAGGACAGCAAAGCCTGAGGTTTTGACGCGCGTCGGCGCCAACCCGCGGCGCCTGTACACGTGTTGAGGATTTGCTGCGCTGCCACTCACGGGCTACGGTTTTGCAATGCGTGCATCGTTACTGGCACTGGCTCTCGTCTTGGTCGCGCCGCTCTCGGCTCCGGCACAGCCCAGCAGTACCGACGGCGACAGCGTGGAGATGTCCTACGTCAGCGTCTCGCTCAAGACGGGCAAGTCCAGTCATGATTGGCCGGGCTACGACGTGCAGCACGGCGAACTGACGGTCCTTGAGTTCACCCAAGGGGGCGTCAAGCACGTCCTTGAGCTCGACATCGAGCGCCCCAACGGCGGCGACTACGAAGTCGAATACTCCTACGCGCGCGGTGGCACCTCGGTCGCCAGCAAAGTGAAGACCACCCTCGCCCCCAAGGCCCCCTTGTCGATCAAGAAGGGCGGCAGCGAGCTAGTGGTCGTGATCGATCCGCGCGGCGGGACGGATCACTCGCGCAAGGACAAGATCGACAAGATCCACGGCGACGATCCGCTGGATCCTTAGACGCTGGAATCCCGCTTCGCACTCCGTTGAGCTGAGGTCCGCCGACGAAGTCGGGAACGCGAGCGCCTTGCCGTTGAGCGCTTGGATGCCCGATGTTGGCGGAGAAGTATCGCCGCGAGGAGCGCAACCACGCACTCCATCGAGACGGCGTCCCGAAGCAGGTTGCAGCCGTCGTCAGGCCGTAGCGGAGTCTCCTCGGCATGACCTTCGTCATAGCCTTCGCCCCAGCATGTCGTCGTAGACCAGTATTCATCCTCCTCGGCGAGGAGGTCGGCACATTCGTCTGCAGGCAACAGCATTGCCTGAATCGCGATCGGCTTGGGGAGCGGAGGCTGGCCAGTAGAGATCTCACAGGGGACTTCAACGACGTCGCCGGGCTGCACTGGCAATCCAATCGTGTACTGCTCCGGCGACTCCGGAAGTGGGCGAGCGAGAACCGTAGCGCCCTCGATGGCCGATCCCGATACTTCAACGAGCTGGCCCACGGTCACCGAGCCACCGCTGCCATAGATCGCCTCCACCTCAAGTTGCCAGACGTAGCCATCCAGTTGTGCGGTGAGGGTCCCTTCGAGAATCGTGTCGTTGCCACTCTCGTAGTAGCAAAAGCAGTCAGGACCCGGCGTTACGCAGTAGCTAGGCTGAATCCGTGCAGCCTCAGCCGCCGAGATCCCAAACTCCTCCAGCCAGTCTTGGAGTTGCGGGTCCGACTCAAGCTCCCGCACTAGCGCGTTGTTCCGCGTCGCGGCGACGCCAGCGACCAAGGCAAGGTGACCCGTGGACTCGATCAGATGGGCCATCGCGCAGCGCGTGCCGAACCGGTCGACGAAGTAGGGGACGCGGCGGCCTGGAAAGTCCGTATTCCGCGGGAATCGTCCGACTCGTGCGTAACGAGCCAGCACTTGAATCAAGTGCAGACGGCGGCCTTTCTGCACCGGCGTGAGATGAGAAATATCGCGTGCTCGCAGCTCTGCAAGGACGCGGCGGAAGTGGCAGCGCAGCCGCAGTTGCTCCACCGCAGCCAAAGAGCGCGGGCGATGCGGGCGAGGCCTGGAGCTCAATGCGGGGACACGTGCGGTCGCGATCATGTTCACAACATGAGCATGGGCGCCCTCTTCCCGTCCGGTCAAGTCAATTCACATCCGCTCCGACGCTTGCAGGTGCGGCTTTTGGGTGGAGAGGAGAGCGCGTCTGGCCACGCGTCCATGTGCCGCCCCCTACTCCGCAAGGAGGAAGGTCGCGTGCACGACCGTGATGATATCTTTCTCCACGGTCGAGGTGTCGTTGTTTCCGTCCCAGGAGCTCGCGCGCGAGTTTGGGGGATTGATATTGATGATGCCCATGTCGGCACCCACCAGGTCGCCAAGCTCACCACCGGCGGCGCCGATGATGTTTTCCGCGCGCGTGCGTGCATCCTTGGCCGCTTCGGCGAGCATCTCGACCTTGAGGTCACCGAGCTTGGTGTAGTGATAGGTTGGCGTGCCGGAGTAGACGGTGATGCCGCTCTCAAGCAGCTCGGTCACGTCGCTGGCGACCTTGGCCACCGTGGTGACCTCCTGCGATCGCACGGTGATCCACTGGCGCAGGCGAAAGCCACGCTGCACCGTTCGTTCCACGCGCTCCTCGCCCACGCCAGAGACTTCGGTCTCCCACATGGGTTCGACCGACACGGAGGACACGCTCATGTCCGCGGCCGGCACTCCGTGCGACTGCAGGAACGCGCTGGTCTTGGCGACGTGCGCTGCGAGCTGGCGATAGGCAGCGCCGCGCTCAAGGTCCTGGGTCTCGACGCTGGTCTGCCACTCGATCAGGTCCGAGACAATGCGCTTAGTTGCAGAGCCCGTGACATGGATCGAGTGGGTCTCCGGCTTGGTCTTGACGCTCTTCCAGGTGCTCGCGCCGATCCAGGACGCGAGCACGAGCGCGACGGGGAACGAGACGGCCCCCAAGGGTCCCAGGGGTCCAAAGGAAAATACGCGGGGGGCGGAGCGCTCAGTGGGGGGTGGGTCGTAGATCACCGCGGCCGACGCCTGAGGGAGCGACGTGATTCCCGAACCCGGTCATTTCCTCCAGCGAGCGGGTACACGGGCGGCCGGGTGTCGGCTCGGGTGTCTCCGGCGTCGCCGCGGCCACCTCTCGCCGGCCTGTGGGATCCCCAGGCAAGCCCGTACTCGCGTCGTGGTCGACGAGCACGCGAATGGAAGGCAAGATCCGCGCACATGAACGTCGAAGCAATCGACTGTCGCCGATGCGGGGGCCCCCTGGCGAACCCGACGGCATTGCCGGCTTTGGTCGACTGTGTGTACTGCGGCACGGTTCACTCGCTTGGGGACGGCGCGCCGGGGCCGAGTGATGTCAACGCGGCCATCGCAACGCGCAAGGATGCGATCCAGGCGTTTACGCTCGCGCTTGTGGCCGCGATCGAAGGCGGCGCCTCGTCCTACGACGCGCTCCGCCAGGCATCTTCGGCGCACCTGGGTATCGCCGGTCGCCCGGACACCGTGGCGCGCATCGCCATTGCCCTCGCGCGCGACTTTGAGGTTGAAGCCCGCGTTCCTGCGGTCACTGACCCGCTCATCCTCTCTCGAATCACGCAAGCCTATCTGCTCGCATTGGATGAGCTCCGCGAACGCGACAACTACGATCTCAACCTTCCCTTCCTTGCCGTGAACTCCGCCGGACCGGTTCATCTCCGGCGCCAACTGACGGCACCGCTCCTCGTCGAGCTCGCGCGCCGCGACCCCGGCACTGGCTCCAAAGCAACCACCGTGGCCGCCGGCGACACCGCAGAGCCGCCCCCGAAGCGACGCGGCTGGTGGCCGTTCTCGTAGAAGTCCACAGCGATCTGCGTCGACCGCTGGTCCTTCAACCCAGGCGTCTAGGAAGACGCACCTGCAAATTCGAAGCGTGGGGCGGTTGGCGAGCGGGCACCCGCGGCTCCACATCGCCCGCGCTGACGAATGAGGCGCTGCGGCGTGTTGAGGCGCCTGCGGTCACGGCATCTGCTTGGGGGGAGGAAGCTCGTTGAACCAGAACCAGTCGATCTCGTCGTGAAGCTTCGCGCGGAACTCGTCGTATGTGGACGGGTCGGTCTCAGTGGCACCCGCTGCTAAAGCGCCGTCGGTTCCGTTCTGGTTGAACACGAAGGCGATGCAGACGCGGTCCTTTCGGCAGCAGATCCACCCTGCGCCGCCGTCTACAGTGCCGTCCTTCACTTCGCTTCCGTGGCCGCGTGGTGGGCTCACGAGCGAGATCCCCGATGGGTGACCCCAGTCCAGTCCAGTCCGAGAAGCCGTCCACGAAACGGGGGCTAGGTCATTCCACCGCCATCGTAAGCAGATGGCGTGGCGGACGTGGTGCTGGGGACGGCCGCGACCACTCGAAACAACACTGTTACGCTTATGCTTGCTACGCAGGTAGGCGGTGTGCCCCCCGGGGTGCCACGGACCTCGATCCTTACGCCACTCCCGCGGGTCGCGGGTGGCAGCGGTTGAATCTTTGGCGCATCGACGATCGACGATGAGTTGAACTCAATCGACGTCAGGTCACCGTCTGCGACATAGGTTTGTTGGCTGCCAGTGTCGCGAAACGCAGCGCGAGCAACGATCTGGATGGACGAGCCGGAAGCAAAGTCCCCACTATGCAGCACCGCCTTCAACACGGCGTCCGGCCACGCTACAATCGGCAGGTAATCCGCGATGATTGTCGTCATCGCGCCGTCCGTGAAGTCAAGCGCCTCTTGCGCTACGACCTCGACGTCGGGGGTGTCCGGCTGCTCGATGATCTCTGGCCGTGTATCGGTCGGTGTGACCCTCGATGTGAGCTCGTCGCGCTCGCGCTGGCCGAACTCCTCTTCGCCTTCAGCGCAGTGAGATGGAGTGCGGTCTGGTGGAGCCGGAGTAGGAGATCCGGGGTTTGAGTCACCTGGGTTCATGTGCATATCTCATCCTACCTGCGTGTCGAGGACTTCCAGTCGCATGTCGATCCGCTGTGTGACGACAAATATGGCCTGGAGGCCCTCCACAATAGTTTGGTACCGGTAGTCTCGCCCCGCTAGCAAGGGTAACTGAGGGATTCTGGCGCCGCAGCTGGTAGGATCGCATAGAGAAGCAGCGTGTGAGCGTAGCCCCCATGTGTGCTACGTGCCCTTGCGTGGTCGACCGCGTGAAACCCACCATGAAGAAGAGGTCGGACGTGGTCCCGCTCCTCAATGGTTGTATGAGTGGGCCGGGGCCAAAGCTCGAGCAAGTCATGCAGTGGAACTGGCCACGTCGCGGGCGTAGCCCCGAGATCAGCGCCGGAAAGAGAGTTCCGTCGTCGTCGCTCGCCGTGATGTCGTCCTTGGATCACTGCCTCACTGCCGGCAGCAAACAGACGGCGAAAGCCGGTGCAGGAATACGCCATTCCAGACGCAGCAGGTCTATTCCTGATCTTGTCAGTGCGGCCAGCTCGAAAATCGTATGCTTCTCACTCAACCACAAGATAGCACGTGGTAGCGGCCTCCGCGACGGTGGGCTCGGCACAAGTGCCGCTAGTGGGGGACGTGGGGATGCAGAGCTCCGACTGGCAATCTCCGTGCCATCGACAATCGCTCCCTGTGGGGACTTCCGGTGCGCAAGTTCCGTCAGGCGCACAGTATAGTCCCGATGAGCAGTCAACCCCCATGTCGAAATAGTGTGTACATGCTTCGCCCTCTGCGGGGAGAGGGACACACGTGCCACTCCCCAGCGAATCGCAAACAAGAGGAGGTTCACACTGTTCATTCGTCACCCCCGCCTCGAGACACGGTTCCCCAGCCCCGAGAACCCCCACCGGACACCTGTACTTGCAGACCTGTGCGCCGCGATCACAGAACAGTCCGGGGGCACATTCGGAAAATAGGTGTATCGCTGCAAACAGCGTCAAGTCGTCGCCTGGCAAAGCAGGCGCAGCACACGATTCGTTCACTCCCTTGGCGCCGTGATACACCGCGCAACCGCTGTAGCCGTCCGAGCACGACACGTAATAAAGTGGCGTGTCGCCACGTGGGGCTGGCGTGCACTGAGCTTGATCGAACCAAGCAATCTTCTCTTGGAGGCATTGGGCGTCAAAGACAAGGCCCTGGCCCTCCGTGGCCGTCTGCAAGAGTGTGAGTTCGTCGAGCACGGACGCGACACAGTCTGCGCCGCCAGAGAACGGACCCCTACGTGCCAACGTCAACTGAGACCACCGAGCCCCGGTATTTAGTGTAGTTCA
>CAZVEM010000221.1:0-10468 GCA_964626165.1 uncultured Nannocystaceae bacterium | reverse complement strand
CCGGGCGTGTCGGCCACCGTGCGCGGAGTGCCGTTCTCGACGACGGTGATGGCCCGCGCGATGGCCTGGTGATTGCGTGCGCGGATCCCCTCGACCAGCTCGCTCGCCTTCGCTGCTGGCCAGGTCTCGAAGTCGCTCTTCGAGACCAGATCGTCGATCATGCCTTGGAGGCCCATCGCGCGGCCGTCGTCGGGCGAGTAGATGCGCGCCACACCGTGCTCATGGAGCTCGGCAATCTCGGTCGGCAAGATGGTGCCACCGCCGCCGCCAAACACCTTGGTCGGTGCGCCCCGCTCGGCGAGCAGATCGACCATGTACTTGAAGTACTCCACGTGACCGCCTTGGTAGGAGGTCATCGCGATCGCCTGCGCGTCCTCTTGAATCGCGCACTCGACCACCTCGCGAGCCGATCGATTGTGCCCGAGGTGAATCACCTCCACACCGCATCCTTGAATGATGCGACGCATCACGTTGATGGCGGCGTCGTGTCCATCGAACAACGACGCGGCGGTCACGATCCGGACGTGGTGCTTTGGTCGATAGGGCTCGCTCATCGAAGGCTCCACCGGCGTCATAGCGTGACCCGCCGTGAACTGCACGGCGCAGGACAGCAAAAGCGCGGGTGCGCTTGCTGTTGCGCGGCAGCCCAGGCGG
Organism: uncultured Nannocystaceae bacterium; assembly: GCA_964626165.1. Classification (GTDB taxonomy): domain Bacteria; phylum Myxococcota_A; class Polyangia; order Nannocystales; family Nannocystaceae; genus CAZVEM01. The sequence goes on along the minus strand of CAZVEM010000221.1, from coordinate 9,814 downwards.
GCCATAGGCCGGCGTGGCGGCCGGCATGTCGAGAGGCCGAGCTAGCCTGTGGTGGTCGCGCGAGCCAGCTTGTACTGCCGCGTCATCTCGGTATTGCTCGCAATCTCGTACATGAGGTCATCGAGCTTGTCTCGATCGAGCTCGTTTTGCGCGAGAATGTCGTCGGCTTTCTCGGGCTCTGCCGCGATCGCGCTGGCGACCTTGGCAGCCAGTGCAACCTTGGTGTCGATTTGGATCGGCGCGGAATCGACTTCGGTTCCCGGATCGCCGGCACTGTCTGCCGCCGTTGTCGGCTTGTCCGTGGCGGCGCCGTCCTTACCTGCGCCGTCCTTACCTGCGCCGTCCTTACCTGCGCCGTCCTTGCCGGCGCCGTCCTTGCCGGCGGCCTTGCCGGCGTCCGCGGCCGGTGCCTGTTCTTGGCATCCCATCGAGGGGGCGAAGAGTGCGGTGCCCAGCACGAGAGCTGCGATCGCGAAGAAGCTGTGGGTCTTGGTGTTTGTCATGGCCTGGATTCCTTGGGTGAGTGCGTTTGGGCGAGCTGGTCGTGGGGTGTTGATCACTCCGGCTTGCCTCCCTTGCCGCCCTTTCCGCCCTTGCCTCCCGCTGCGTCCGCCGCTTTCTTTGCCTCGTCCGCCGCAGCCTTCGCCTCCTTGGCTGCGTCCTTGGCTGCCTTGGCTGCTTCCTTCGCATCTGCGCCGCTTTCCTTCGCGGCTTTGTGTGCATCCTTGGCTGCCTCCTTGGCGTCCTTGGCCGCATCTTTGGCGTCCTTCACCGCTTGGCCGTGATTGTCGTGTGCCGCGTCGGCGGCATCGGCTGCGGCATCGGCTGCATCCGCCGCATGCTCGGCTGCATCGGCTGCGTCGGCTGTCGCATCGCGAGCGTCTTCCATCGCTGCGGCCGCATCGCCCTTGGCGTCGGCAACGGCTCCCATCGCGGTCGCACGCGCCTCGACCGCGGCGAGTCGCGCCTGGGCAGCGGCGATCTTGCGGTTGAGGACGTCCTTGGCGTCACCCTCGGCGGCAGCGGCCTCGGTCTCAAGCTTGGCGATCGCTTGGCGCAGGCGCTCGGCCTTCGCAACCGCGGCGGCGGCCTGAGCCTCGAGCGACTCGCCGCGGCCCTCAAGCTTGGCGATCCGCTCGTCCATCTCGATGACGCGCGCCTCGAGACGCTCGTGCCGCTCGTGCGCTCGGAAGGCGACCTTCTCGCCCTTTGCACGCTTCGCGGCGACGCGTTCGCGGACCTTCGCGCGGCGCTCGACCGCGATATCTCGATGCTTCTCGACGGTCTCCTTCGCCTTCGCGATCTCGTCCTCCGTCAGATCCGCTGCGTCCGCCCGTGTCGCAATCTCGGCAGCGATTGCGCCGAAGTCCTTGCCGGCCGCGAGTTGCCGACGAATGTACTTGCCAAGGCCCTTTCGTTTGCCGCGCTCGCCGGTGGCGGCGACGGCCTCGGACTCCACGATCTCGGTAAGGTCCGCCGCGGACGCGCCTGCCTCTCGGCTGCCCGCCATCGCGTCTTGCAGATCATCCTCTTCCACACCCGCCTCGCGGGCGGCGTCGACAGCCAGCGGTAGGTCGATGATCGCAAGGATGTCGTCCGTGTCCTCCTCCGCCGCGGGCGGAGCGGCCTGCACGCTGGCGGGCTCACCTGAGCCAAAGACGATCCAAGCGCCGAGTACGGCGGCCGGGAGACAGAGGTACGCGAAGCCGCGACGGCGCTTGGGGTGGACAGTTGTGTGTTGCATCACGGCTGTCACCCTAGCACGAGGTCGACCTGCGTGAAGCTGCCTGCGCGGTTCCGACCCGGCGCGAAATCACACCTCGTCACAAAGCATCGGGCCGCGTGGGCCCTCGGCAACGCGGAGGTCAAGCAGGAAGGGTCAGCCGGCTCACCTCGCGCAATTTGCGATGCCACGCCGCGCACGTGCATGCGCAGCGGATGATGTTTGCTGTAGGTGGCCGCGCTGGGCTATCTACGCGCGACCGCCCCTCGAGCGCGCGACCGTCAGGGACCCCAAACGGGGCCTTGGCCGCTCCTTCGCAGAGTGGGCACACGAGGCACTAGCTGTGAAGCTCCGAGACAAAGCCTTTCAACGCGCGTTCTCCCGCCTGTTCGTCTACAACATCCTCTGGGAGGACGCGGAGGTAGATGAGCGATTTCTGGGTGTTGGAGAAGACTCTTCCATCCTTGCGATCACCGGAGCCGGTTGCGGCGTCGCGGGACTCGTAAGTCGAAGACCCGTTCGCATCGACGCGGCCGACATCAATGCGCATCACCTGGCCCTTAGTGCGCTCAAGGTGACGGCGGCGCAGCGCATGCAAAACTACACTGAGTTCTACGACATGTTCGGGCGTGGCTGGCACGTCAACCCGGACAAGGCGGTGGGCAAGCTGGTCGGGCACCTGCCCCGCTGGATGCAGCGCTACTGGAGACGACACAGTGGCCGCTTCGAGCGCTCACTCTACACGCGTGGCCTGACCGCGCAGTTCCTGACGACCTTGCGCAAGCGTGCCGGACTCGACGCCGAGTGGCTCCGCGACATCATCAAGCAGCCCATGGAGCGCCGCGACATGCTGATGGAGGACGCGTTTCGCCCGATGCTCACGCATCCGGCCGTCAAGGCGTTCATCAACTCGCCGATCCAGCTGCTCGCGCTCGGCGTCAACTATGAGCAACGCGACCGCATGCTCGAGCAGGAGCAGACCGACATGGTCGGCTTCTTCATGCAGCACATCAAGAAGCTTGGCCGCACCGATCTCGAAACCAACTGGTTCGTGTGGTGGGTGATCGCGAACCACTTCAACCACGAGAAGCAAGAGGCCGTGCCCCCCTACCTGCGCCGCGACCGGCACGAGCGCTCCTACGACGCGCCCACGCTCGTTCGCTACCACCGACGCAACATCTTCGACGTCCTCGAGGAAGCCGGTCCCAAGACCTGGTCGCACTACATGTTCTGCGACGCCCCGGACTGGATGCCCGAGCCGACCCAGCGTCGACTGCTCCAAGATGTCTTCCGTACCAGCCGCGACGGCGCCATCGTGCTCTACCGTTCCGTCGAGGACGACTGCATGGTGCGTCGACTCGGACTGGAGAAGCAGTTCCAGCCGCTCGAGGAGGAGTCGAAGATCGCCGCCGAGCTCGACCGCACCAAGCAGTACCGCCGCGTGAACTTCTATCGCGTCCAGCACTAGGACTCTCTATGAATACCGTCGGCTCCCAAAGCGACCATCGCAGCTTCCTCAACCGCTACTACGGCGTTTCTCGCTACTTCTACGACGTCACGCGCAAGTACTACCTGTTTGGCCGCGACCGCGCGATCGCAGAACTGCTGCGCGAGCCATGGAGCACGCTCGTGGAGGTCGGACCTGGCACGGGTCGCAACCTCAAGCTGCTGCACGAGGCACGCCCCGGCGCACGCTTTGGCGGCGTGGAAGCGGCCGACGCCATGCTTGAGCACGCGCGCAAGAACTGCCCTTGGGGCAGCTTCGTGCATGGCTTCGCCGAGACCGCCGACTTCACCGAGGTCCTCGGCCAAAAGCCGGACCGCATCCTGTTCTCCTACTGCCTCTCAATGGTGCAGGACCCGATCGGGGCACTCACCAATGCACGCAAACATCTCGCGCCCGGCGGTGAGGTGCTGGTCGTCGACTTCGCGGACCTGGAAGGTCTCCCCGGCCTTCCACGCAAGGGACTGACCAAGTGGCTCAACACCTTCCACGTCGAGCCGCTCGACAGCAACTTGCTGCGAGAGAACAGCGCCAGAATCCAGTACGGGCCGTTCCGCTACTTCCTGATCGGCCGCATGCCGCCGCTGGAGAGCTAAGGGACTGCACGAGGGAGCCCCTTAGGGGCCGCCACCGGGGAGGCGGCGTCGATCCGCGAGTCGGACGCAAGAGAGAGCCGCTGCAGTCGCACGAGCGAGTCTGCAGCGGCTTTCGTCGATCTCGGCCTGACCGATCGCCTTGCTCCTCGCAGATCGCAAGTCGGGCGTTCCAGCGCGCGACGTCGAGCCAGAAGATGCCAAAGAGGTCATAGACCACCGAGACGTGGAGTTCGCCGATATCCGCACCGGCGCCAAGCTTGTCGCGCCCCGTCTGGTCGATCGTCATGAGTTGGCGTCGGCATCGCCCCGATGCCCGGGGGAAGCGCCAAGCTTTCCGCATCTCGGAATGAATGCTCGCAGCTGGACCACATTCGCTCGGAAACGGGAGCATGTAGTGAAGCTGCACACGATGTGACGCGTCGCGGACCCGACAGTCACGCGCACGCTAGGGGCTCTCGTCATCGTCACCACGTGGCGTTTCGGCCTCGCCGTCGGCCTCGCCGTCGACAGAGCTGTCATCGTCTTCGTCGCGATCTTCGTTGAGAGGTTCTTCTTCGTCGCTCTCGATCACCACGTCGTCACCGAAGTCTCCCCCGATCTCGCCGTCGTTCTCGCGGCCGTCTTGCGATGCGTCTCTCCAACCTTCTTCGTCGCGCTCATCGAGCTCGCCGGTTTCGATCGCGGGCTCTAGCTCCGCCATCTCTCCTGATTCATTCCAAGCTGCGGATAAGGTGACGTCGGGCACGTTGCCAGACTCACCGCTGCGCAGCGTGAGCTCGACCGGACCACCGTAGCCACCGCCTCCCTCGGGCCCCACCACCTGCGAAGCCGAGACGAAGACCTTGCCGACCGCGACTTGCTCGACCACGTAGCGTCCGTTCGCGTCGGTTTGGACCTGCCCCGCGACCGCGAACCTAGAACGCAGCCCTTCGGTGCTCACGTTGACGAGCGCACCCGCGGCCGGCTTGCCCGTGGAGTCGAGGACGCGCCCCCGCAGTGTCGCAGGTGCGGGGAGCTTGGTTTCGACACGCGTTGTCTGCCCAGCCTGGATCCGAACCGGACTCTGCTGTCCGCCACCCAAACCCTCCACGGACACGGTGTAGGTGCCCGCGGGAACGTCATCAAAGGACCACGCGCCTCCCACGGCACGAAACTCCTCCGTGCGCCAATAGCCGTGCTGTTCATCGGAGAGCGTCACGACAAAGCTCGCTGCAATCGTGCTGCTCGCGGTCTGAACATTGCCTTCGAGGCTTCCCATCGCAGGCAGCTCGAGCTGGATCGAAGTGCCCGCTGCGACGCCATTGTGCGAGATCGCGGCGCCGCTGCCGGTCGATGCCATGACTGCATAAACGCCGCTCGGGAGGCCCGGAATCACGAAGCAGCCATTGTCTCCCGACACAACAGGGCGCTGAGCGCCGAGCCAGGCGCCGTTCATGTCGACAAAGACGGGCTCGTGCTCGGCGCTCACGTCGTAGATCCCGCTCGCGTACCAGTTGACGAAGACCCCTGCTACGGGTGATCCCTCGTGATCGGTGATGCACCCGCGGATATCGAGCTGCTCGATATCCACGACGATCTCGTGCACCTTGTCGGGCGCCGACTGTTTGCTTCCCGCCTCCAGGTTGAGCTCCAGCACAGCGAGCCCAGGCGCCTGTCGGTCGAGCTCCTCGTTGGTGATTCCTCCGCTGGACACGCCGAGCATCTGCGGAAGCGCGCCCAGGGTATTACCCAGCAGGCTATCAACACTCGGGCGGGAGTCCTCGGACTGAGAGAAGCGCAGCTCCGATCGCTTCTGCTCTTGCGCCATCGTCAGCACGTCGATGCGCACGGGCCCGGGCACCACCCCGGCCACCTGAAAATACCCATCCTCATCTGTGACGGCGCCGCCCACAATGTTCTGTGGACCGCCGCGGGTCAGCTGAACGAGAATGCCGGAGACGGGTCGGCCCGCACGCGACAAGACCCGACCGCGCCACGAAGCTGCGCGCTGAATCACGATGCGGACGTCGGTCCGATCCTGATCGGCGGTGAGGGTGATCTCTTGCGTATTCGCTGCACCGTTCGCGACGCCCGAGCCGTAGACATCAAGCCCGTACAGCCCGGCGCCGAGCCCAATGATCTCGAAGACCCCATCGGTGCCCGTGGGCTGCGACTGTCCGCCACTCCACTCGGTCTCGCTGTCGGCAGGACCCCGCGATCCTGCGCTAACCAGCGCGCCCGGGACTGGTACCCCGTCCGCGTCCACAACGACCCCGCGGATCTTTCGTCCGCGCTTCAGCTCGACCAAGATCGCGTCGTGGCTGTCGAGATCCACGGTGACGATCGCCGCCTCGTAGCGCGAACGTGCACCAGGACAGTCTGCGCTGACACGGTACTTGCCCGGTGTGACGCCAACAAATGCGGCCATGCCATCCTGATCGCTCTTGGCGACGAGGGGCGGACCAAATTGCACGTCCGACAGCATGAGCGTCGCGTCTGCGCAGGGAGACTGGTCATCGGCGAAGACCGTCTGCACGCTGAGGTCGCCTGCGGGCTCCACCGTGATGAGGACCTCAGCGGACTCCCCGGTCAACATGCTCACGTAGCTTGGTGACTCCCCGTAGCGACCCGCCGCGCGAGCGACGGGGCGATAGCGACCCGGGGTGAGTCCCGTCAATGTGAAGTGACCATCTGCGTCCGTGAGCGTGCCCTGGCCACCAAAGCCGATGTTCTGTGCTGCATAGGATGCCGAGGCAACCCACGCGCCCTCCACCGGCTGGCCGGTGACGCCATCGACCACGGTGCCCGAGAGCTTGGACTCAGGCACCAACACGATCGCGATGCCCTTCGCCGGCGCGCCCGACCACCGTTGCGCCTCGGCATAGCCCGCGGCACCGGCACGCACATTGACCTCCCCGGGCCCTAGCCAGAGCTCAAAGCTTCCGTCATCGGCACTCACTGCAGAGGCAATGCCGGCAACCCATAGCGACTTGAGGTCCTGCGGGTGCGTGGAGATCCATGCATCCTCGATCACGCCGCCAAAGAGATCCTCCACGCGCCCTGACAGCGTCACACCTCCGGGTGCCAGCGCAAAGTCCAGCGAGATCGAGGCGCCCTGGGCGAGCTGCACCTGCTGCGAGGGCGTCGCGCCGACTGCGGGTCCAGGCACGTATCCCCGCGCCGAGGCGTGGACCAAGTACGTGGCCGGTGAGTAGAGTGCAAGCGCGTAGCGACCGTTTGGGTCGGTCCGCTCGCACAGCGGCGCGTCGCCTCGGCTCCAGCGCAGACCGCCGTCCTGATAGGCACAGACCTGTGCGCCGGAAAGTGGATGTCCTTCGACATCCGTCACCACGCCTCGCGCTAGACCATCGCCGCGCATGCGCGTGGGCTTGGGGGCGCCCGTCGAGGTCAGCACGCTTCCGCGATTCTTGCTGCGAGCGCCTGGCATCTGCTCTGCAATCCACGACGCGAGCGTGTCCTCCCGCTGCCCCGCACCGCGCCGCGACATCACGCCGCCGATCACGAGCAGCAAGAACATCACGAGGAGCGTGGGTCCAAGCGCCGGCCCGCGTCGTGCTGTGCTTGGGCTGTTCACGGCCGCCCTTGGACGCCACACGGCCCAAGGGTGTTCCCAGTTGGTCGGCACTTCAAGCCGAGTCGGCAGATGGCACGTCGCTGCCACCCCACCTCCCACTCACGCAACCATGCCGGGCGCCTGCACCGCGAGTCTCGAATAGAGCCAGCTCCGATCGTGACACAAGCTGGCTCCCCGTGTGACGCGTCCTACCGGAGGGCGCGGTCACGTGGGGGACTTCGACGGCCGGGCCGAGGTCGCGAGCCGCCGACTACTTTGAAGGCGCCAGCGAGCCCATCTCTCCTCGGGCGAAGCGCGCGCGAGCGGCATGAATGTCCTCGACACGAGTCATCGCGAAGGGACCACCAAAGACGACCGGCTCGCCGATCGGCGCGCCCTCACCAAAGAGGAGCTGTAGCCCACGAGTGCCAGCTTCCAAGCTTACAAGGTCGCCATCCCGCGCAAACACGGCGGCCTCGTGCTCGGCCAAGCCCTGACCTGACGTGAAGCCTTCCCCTCGAATCGTCATGACGAACGCGTTGTGTTCTCGCGGCGCCGACACGTCGATCTTCGCACCGGGGGTCAGATGTATTTCCAGAAACGTGATCGGTGTCAGCAACTTCGTGAGCGGTGAGGCGACGCCTCGGAACGTTCCCGCCAGCACGCGTATCCGAACGCCGTCTTGCGGGCACACTTCTGGCACCTCAGAGCTCGCAAGATGGTAGGCAGCTGGTGCGGCTCGCTTGTTTGCGTCCGCCAGGTTCACGAACATCTGCAAGCCGTGACACGGCACTCCAGGCCGCTCGGGCACCTCCTCGTGCATCATGCCGCTCGCGGCCTGCGTCCAGTGGATGGCACCGGGTTCGATGCGGCTGCGATCACCGAGGCTATCGCGATTCACAAATGCGCCTTCGCTGTCCTCGAACATGTACGTCACCGCCGAGAATCCCGCGTGTGGATGCGGCGGAAACGTCGGTTGAGACATGACGAAGTCGTCGAGGTTCAAGAACGGGTCGATGGGGATCGTTGGCTCCGCTCGCAGCCCATAGGACGCGAAAGAGGGCGACATGCGCTGCATCACCAGGGCTTTTCGGATTGCGATGGATCGTATCGATGACATGTTCACTCTCTCTGGTTCAGACGACTCTGTGATGCGCCCGGCCTCGCACTCTGCGAACGATGAGGCGTGCAAGCGCTTAGCCTTGCAACAGCAGGTGGGCGCGCTCGATGTGGTCGGCGACTTCGGCCGCTATGGTGACGGAAGCATGGCTACGCCGGTCACGATGAGGCGCCCAACCCTCTTGGATGGTCGGCACGCGAGCACGACGGCTGTCCTGCACGACGGCTGTTCCGGAGGTTGACGCCGAAGCGCGGCTTCGACAATGGCCATAACGCCGAACACATCGTCAAGGAGAACTTGACGATGATGACGGGCAGCCCTCCGCCCAAGATGCTCCGATTCGCCGTGCCGGTGCTGGAACGGAGCGTCACCCGAGCAGCACACGACGTCGATGCGCGCTTCGAACCGCGACGAGTTCGTCGCACTGACGCTAGCAGGTTGTCGAAGAACCCCCGTGGAGTGCATGGGCGTGCAATCGCTATGCAGACCGAGGCGCGAGGAGGGAGCGTACCGGGCGTACGTGACCGACGAGCAACAAGACGAGCAACGAATTTGCTGCCTGGTGAGTGCGCGGCCATGCCCGGCGCGGGGCGCTGCTCAGCGCGGGGCGACGAGGCCACCCGTGTTCAACGCGGTGGCAACCACTTGGCCGAACATGAGCGTAAGGTCTCTGAGATCTTGGTCGCTGAGCCCTGTGCTCGGCACCCAAACAACGGTCGACATCGCGATGTAATCGCCGGTACAGCTGGTTTGGACGACCAATTTCGTGTTGAGTTCGTTCATCCTGGGAGCGATCTCCTCACATGACACGCGCCACTCGGGCGCAAGCGTCTCATCGTTGACACGATTAAAGAGCACCACGAGCTGGAATAGGTTGGTGGTGGGCAGATAGGAGAAGCTAAAATTTGGGCGTTTGGGATGCTCGCAGACAACCATCGTCCCCGAGTCAGCGGTCTTACAGGAAAAGCCCTCGGCTTCGAGAACGCGCCGATACTCGCCTTCAATCACCACCCTCGACTCGCCGCGCTTGAGCGCCGGCGCATGGGTACAGCCTGTGCCGACGAGCCCTGCGAAGAGCCCCTTGAAGAGCATGGCGCTCAAGATAGATCGCCGCCAAGGCGTCGAGCGGCGAGTATCGTCAGCAATTACAGCGCGGTTATCGGACACGGACTGGGCATCGGCCATGGATGGCCAATGCTACACGATTGGCCCTGGCCCCAGCGCAAGCACCAGCGCGAGCGCAAGCGCAAGCGCAAGCGCAAGCGCCACACCCTAGGATGCGGCCGTTTCAAGGCCGGCGCGAGAATGTCATTATATC
>CAZVEM010000220.1:0-10478 GCA_964626165.1 uncultured Nannocystaceae bacterium | reverse complement strand
GCCAAGTGCTACGGCGGCGACGTCAGCCGCAAGCGCAAGCTCCTTGAGAAACAAAAGAAGGGCAAGAAGCGTCTCAAGGCGGTCGGCAACGTCGAGATCCCACAGGGAGCGTTTCACGCCATTCTCAAGCTCGACTAGGTGCGGCACTTTACCTGAGCGATTCGAGGCGCCGCGCGGCCTGATCTTCCCTGCAGTCGTGTGGCACCATGCGCTCCTCTCCATCCAGGCGATCCCGACTCCGCTGCTAGACTCACGGTCCCCGTGGAAACTGACCCACCGCACGCCTCGCAAGCACCGATGCCGTCTGCGCGGCAGGTGCGTGCGTCCGCACGCTATCTGGAGAAGGAGGGGCGCAGGATCCTGCGGCGTTTTTCGGCCCGGCTGTCAGCGCCCGTTGGTGAGGCCCTCGCCAAGGACTGTGACGTGCTCAAGAGCGCGCTGGAGCGTCAGGACTGGCCGACCGCGCACGCGGCCTCGGAACGTGTCGACGACCTGCTCCACCGGCACGCCAGTTTCGCGCGCAAGTCGGCGCTCCGAGAGACGCTCGAGAACGTGACGATCGCGGTCGCGGTCGCGTTGCTGCTGCGCTCGTTTGTCTACGAGCCCTTTGTAATCCCAAGCGGTTCGATGCTGCCCACGCTCCGTAGCGGCGACCACATTCTGGTCAACAAGTTCGCGTACGGCATCCAGCTGCCAGGTACCAGCACGGTCGTGTTTCAGGACATGATCACGCCGATTCAGCGCGGCGACGTGATCGTCTTCCGCTTCCCGCTCGACCCCAAGGTCGACTTCATCAAGCGCGTGATTGGCTTGCCCGGTGATGTGATTCGGGTAGACGGGCGCGATATCTTCATCAAGCGGGGTGGGGCGGCCGACTTCGCGGAGGCCCAGAAGGATCCCGCGCGCGCGCAAGAGGGCTGGGAGCAGATTCGCCGGGTTCCGCTCAATGAGCCGTGCACGAGTGAGAGCGATCCGGAGCGTGTGCGGGAGAAGTGCACGCTGTTTCGCGAGACCCTTGATGGCCGCGAGTACACGGTCCGCTACTTGGACGACTACGACATGATCGGAAGTCGCATCCTGGTCGTGCCAGAGGGCCATCTGCTGGTCATGGGCGACAATCGCAATCAGTCGCACGACTCGCTGGCATGGACAGCGCAGGTCGAGGCGGTCAGCGCCGCCAGCCTGCTCAGCCTCAAGGATCTGCGCGACCTCGTCGGCCAAGCGAACTACACCCTGACGCATCCCAACGCAGGAGAAGCGGACGAGAGCAACCCCAATCGCGACGCGGTCCTGTACTTAGGCGAGCGCCCCGCACCCGAGCTGGACGTGGCGCTTGAGGTCTGGCGCGCGCCGACCTTTGGCGCAGATGCGGTCGTACAGGCCATCGCGCAGGTCCATCCAGAGCTGCGCCCAACCACGCCATCCGCGACGCTTGAAAATAGCCGCCTGAGCGAGGCTTCGCAGCAGATGGTTCGAGAGCTCGACAGCCAGCTCGGCCCGGTCTACGTGGGGATGCTGCCGCAGCCCAATATCGCCGTCAGCGACGGCAGCGGCGCCAACGCCCAGACGGGCCCGGCAAGCCGCTGGATGGTCGCCAAGCACGCGACCGATGACGTCGTGTTCGTGCTGCGCTGCGGGGCTGCGGCCTGTGGCTCGGATGCCCAGACGGCCCTCATGCTCGCTGACGTCCTGCGCGGCTACGCCGACGACACGGATGCCGATGCTCGCGTGTTGCTGCGCGGCGATCCGAAGATTCGTCACAACATGGAGTGGCGCGCCCGTGACGGCGCCAAGCAGCGCACGGGAATGGTCGAGTACCGTCGCTCCAAGAAGACCACCGATCCGACCGAACGCGTCCGCGCTTGGGGATTTCGCAGCGCGGACGAAGACCCCGCCGTACTGGCAGCAGCTGGCGTTCTGAGCCTCCTGCGGGGTGATCAGGAGAATCCAGGTGATCAGGGCGGGCAGGGCGGCACGCCGCCGGCTCCGATTCCGATGGTCGATGACAGCGATCCGGCGCTGTCGGTGTACCGCGCGCTGCATGGCTTTGTCGTCGCCAAGGCCGACGCAACGCGTAAGACCGCCTTCGTCATCGAGTGCGGACTGGCTCGATGTGCAGATGCGGGTGCGGCGCTGGATCTCGGTCGCGCCGTGGCCAAGACCGCATCGACCATGAGCGACCGCGAGGAGCAGGTCGGCAAGTTGCTCGGCGCTGCGGATGTCCCGGGCTGGACGCGAATCGATAACGAAGCGCCGCTGCGCTACGGCTGGGACGTCGTCTTGCTGCGCGCGCTCGCACGAGGCGGTGCGACCCAGGTCTCGCTCCATATTGAACGGGGCGAAACGATGGCCACCGAAGGTGTGCAGCAGAGAAGACAGAGTTTGGCAGCGACCGGCCACATCGCCGACGTTGCTGACATCGAGGGCAGCGCGTTCTCGGCGTCGGCGGGCGACGACTGGCTCATCGTGGGCGGCATCCCGCAGACCAACTTGCTCTACGAGCTCCGTTGCGGTCATGGGGTTTGCCCGGACCTCGACACTGCGTCCGAATTGGCGCGCCGCGTAGCGACCAAGGCTATCGACGCATCGACGTTCATCGATCCCAATGCCGAACGTCCGCAGCCCTTTGTGCCACGCGGCAACGTCAAAGGCAGAGCCGACCGCATCTGGCTACCGACCGCTCGCTTCTGGCTCCGCATCGAGTAGGCGGCGGGTGCCGATGCACTCCAGGCCCTGCAATCGAGATCCGGGCCGCGATCGAGGCGAAGATCCGGGCCGCGAGCCGGGGTCTCCCGGGACCGTCTCGCGGGGGCCAGGTCGCGACCCCGAGGGGCATCGCCAGAACTCGTCCCGGAGCACCGCCGCAATCCTTAGGTTGTCATAATGTACCTTATCGGATCTTTATCAGGCTTTGTCGGGGACGCCCCAACGAAGCCCAGATGCCGCGCAGATAGCCCTCGCACGCTGTTTGGGCGGCAATGACGGTTGCCGGGCTGGCGCCGCGGAGTGGCACACGACGCCTCGAAACGGACCTGGTCTTCGAGCCTCGGGCTAGGTTCGCGGAACTCTCGGTGAGATACCGCAGAGCACCTCATGCAGGATCAGCCCGGACCAACGCGCGAGCTCAGCGACGGTGATCGGCTGCGCCGTTGCGTGGCTTGGATCATCCCCCAGCAACACCACCGGCTCGCCGACGCGGACGACCTCCAGGTCGGTCACGTCGACCAGGGTCGTGTCCATCGTGATGGCGCCTAGGACCCGGCACCGTCGGCCTTGGATCAGCACCTGCGCATGCGCCGAGGCCCGCCTCGGGAAGCCGTCTTCGTAGCCAAACGGCACGATCGCGACCCGAGTCTCGCGGCGCAGATGGGTCAAGTGTCCGTACGAAATTCCCTGGCCCGCGGGCATCGTACGAAGTCCGGCGATCCGTGAAATCACCCGCATGGCGGGCCGCAACGCCAAATCGGAGGCTGCACCTGGCGTGGGCGAAACCCCGTAGAGCGCCAGTCCGGGCCGCACGAGATCGTAGTGCGATCTGGCGTAGCGCAGCGTCCCCGCGCTGTTGGCCGCATGACGCCGTGTGGCCTCAAATCCTGCTTGAGAGAGCTGCTCGCAGGCTCGCTCGAAGAGATCGAGCTGGCCCTCGCTGACGGGATCCTCCTCATCATCGGCGCATGCCAGATGGGTCAAGATGCCCTCCAACTTGCCATCCGTGGCTTCGCGCAAATCGGCTCGCTCGAGCATCGCTTGGAATGCCTCAGGTCGAACGCCGAGCCGACCCATGCCGCTGTCGAGCTTGAGATGGACGCGCGCCGCTCGGCCGCCGGGCCTGCGCCGTGCGGCTGCCAGGCGCTCGCACTGTTCGGGCTCCCAGACCACCATGCTCAGATCGTGGCGTAGGGCCAGATCCTCGTAGCCGGGATACACGCCGCCGAGGACCAAGATCGGCTCGAGGACACCGGCCTCTCGCAGCTCGACCGCCTCTTCAAGCAGCGCCACAGCGAGGCCCCAGGCCCCGGCTTCGATGAAGGCTCGCCCTGCCCTCACCGCCCCGTGGCCGTAGCCGTCGGCCTTGACCACCGCGAGCACCTGGCCGTGGCTGGTGCGCTCGGCCAGCGCACGCAGGTTGTGCATCAGCGCATCGGCATCGATCTGCGCGAAGGTCGGTCGAACGGGCACCGGCGCGAAGCGTACACCCAATGAAGCTCAGTGCGTCAGCAGGGCTCGACGGGCCTGCGCGCGCTCGAGCCCGAGCTCGCAGAGGCGGTTGATGAGCTGGCTGTACGTATAGCCGCTCGCGCCCATGAGCTTGGGGTACATGCTGATCGAGGTGAACCCAGGCAGCGTGTTGATCTCGTTGAGCCACGCCTTGCCGGTCTCGGATTCGACCAGGAAGTCGATGCGTGCAAGGCCGCTGCACCCTGCGGCGAGGTAGCCGGCGCGCGCGTGCTCGGTCAGCCTCGCAAGCCATTCCGTCGGAATCTCGGCAGGGAGGTCCAAGCGTGCGTGATCATTCACATATTTTGTGTCGAAGTCATACCACTCGCCGGGCCGTAGCACGATCTCGCCGGCGCCACTGACCACCAGATCGTCCTCGTGATTGCCGAGCACTGCGAGCTCGATTTCACGAGGGGCTTTCGCACCCCGCTCGATGAGCACGACGTCGTCATAGCGGAACGCCAAGGTCAGCGCGGCCGCAAGCTGATCGATCTCGGTGACCCGCGAGATGCCGATCGACGAGCCCATGTTGGCAGGCTTGACGAAAGCAGGAAGTCCTTGCGCGAGCACGCCGGCATGGATCGACTCGCGGTCCTTGCGATAGCTGCGGCGCGTCACCTCGATGGCCGGCAGCGTCGGGACGTCGCAGGCCCGCATCGTGCGCTTGAACTGGCACTTATCCATGCACAGCGAGGACGCGAGCACCCCTGAACCGACGTAGGGCAGACCGATGGTCTCAAGGTGCCCCTGAATCGTCCCGTCCTCGCCGTAGGGACCGTGCAAGAGCGGAAAGACCACGGTCGGGGCGAGCTCGCGAAGATCTTGGATAGCGGGTCCATTCCGGAGGACCTCGCCGGGGCCAAAGTCCCCCTCCCCGCGCCGCATGTTGCCCTCGCGATCGATCGCGACCAGCACCAGGTCCCAGCGTGCGCGGTCCACCGCCGCGGCGACCTCGGTCGCGCTCCGGACGGAGATGTCGTGTTCTGCGGATCTGCCCCCAAACAACAGCAACATCCGCTCGCGGCTCTGCATGGCTGCTGGTTAGCACGACGACACTTGGGCGCCAAATCGCGTGCTACCACGAGGTCGAGCCCATGACTTTGCAAGTGCCCGCGAAGGATCTGCCTGACCCCTGGACCTCGCGCCTTGAGCCCGCGCGCGCCGCATCGGCTCTGGCCACGCTGCTGCATCCCGCCCGCGAGGAACCGAGCCTCGGGGCCACATCCATTTCGGCCACCGCCCCGCGCGACGGTGTTGCGTCCTCGGGGGCACTCCCAACGGCGGATCGGGCTCCGCGCCTCGATCGCTCCGACTCCGCGGTCGTGATCTACGACCTCGAGCTGCTCCGAGCCAAGCTCACACAACTCAAAGAGGCATTTCCCTCGACCGCATTGCACACCGCCGCGATCAAGGCCAACCCGATCGTGCCAATCCTCGCGGAGATCGTCGCGGTGGGCTGTGGACTCGAGGCGGCCTCTTGGGAGGAATGCGAGCTCGCCCTCGCGGCTGGCTGTCCCAGCGCCTCGCTGGTCTTTGACTCGCCCGCCAAGACTCGCGCCGAGCTCCACCGTGCGCTGGCGATGGGCATCCACGTCAACGCAGACAACACCGCCGAGCTCGACCGGATCGACGATTGCCTTGAGTCGCTCGCGGAAGAGGCGGCTCGCCGGGGGAATGCCGCTGACGCAAACGCCGTGCCTGCAGCTGCCGATGCCACGCGTCACATTGGCCTGCGCATCAACCCCGCCGTCGAAGACGGCAGGATCGCGACCACGAGCGTCGGCGGCTTGTCCTCGCGCTTTGGCGTACGGCTCAGCGATGAGCGCGACGTGATCCTGCAGGCATTTGAGCGCTACCGCTGGCTCAACGGCGTGCATTGCCATGTCGGATCGCAGGGCGTCGCGATTGAACAACTCGTTGACGCCGCGGTTCGCATCTTGGACCTCGTGAAAGAGATCGAACGGCGTTGCGGCGCCGGACGCATCCAGCGGATCGATTTGGGCGGGGGTCTCCCGGTCGCCTATCGCGACAGCGAGCATGCAGTGTCGATCGACGCATATGTCGCCGCACTGCGCGAGCGCGCCCCTGCCCTGCTCGACGCCCCGCGCTGGACGCTGGTCACCGAGTTTGGCCGCGCGCTGCATGCTGGCTGCGCGGTCGCGTTCTCGCGCATCGAGTACGTCAAGGAGGTCGCGGAGCAGCCGACCGCAGTGGTGCATCTTGGCGCCGACATGTTCGTCCGCCGCGCGTATCAACCCGAGCACTGGTATCACGCACCCTTCGTCACTGATCCGCGGGGTCGGCTGAGCCGCGTTGGTTCAGATCCCCGCAGGTGGATGCTCGCGGGCCCGCTTTGCTTTGGCGGTGACGTGATCGATCGAGACGCACAGCTCAGCGGCGCGCGCCCGGAGGGCTGGATTGGTCTCCGGGATGTTGGGGCCTACACGCTCGGGATGTGGTCACGGCACTGCAGCCGTGCGATGCCAATGGTGATTGGCATCGAAGAATCGAGCCCTTCGGCGAGCGCGCCCGCCGATCCCCAAGGCGATCACCCTCGCGCGCCAACACTTCGCGTGCTCAAGCGCCGCGAATCGGTCACCGACATCGTGCGATTCTGGGGTGGGCAGCCGCGCGAACCGCTTGCGTGATCCGTGGTGCGATCACATCTGCGACGGCGCTGAAAAGGATGGCGAAGAATGGCGGCGTGCCGCATGTCGATGGCCGCATCGCGACCGACGCGACGTGATCGCGATCGAGTTCATGTAGAGCAAAGCGCGAATGCGGGGTTGATTGCACCATGCAGCGAGCCGCGGAGGCCTCCCGAAGGGCGCGGCGGCGAGCTACGAACGCATGATGAACTTCCGCCCCACTCAGGCCCGTGCACTGTTCCCGTTTGCCACTGCGCTCGTCCTGCTGTTCTCCGGCTGTAAGAACGAAGAGGGAGGCATCAGCGTCGACGAGTACATTGATGGCCTCTCGACCACGGTGTGTCAGGCAGTCGTCGAGTGCAACTGCGAGTACCCGACCGGTTCGTCGTTCGAGCATTGCGAGTATCAGCTCGGCGTGTTGTTGGAGGGATCTGCCGAAGTCAATGGCGTCGACGGGCTGAGCTTCGATGGCGAGTGCGCGGAGGCCTTCATCAGTGGTGTCGACTCGCTGGAATGCGGTGTGCCGACACAGGGAGCGCCCGGCGAGTGCACGCGCCCGTGCAAGATCTGGCACGGACCCATGGGCAAGGGTGCGAGCTGCCAGTCGTTCAACAGCACCGATAACTGTGCGCAGGGACTGGTCTGCGCCGGTGATGGTGTGTGCGTGGATCCTTGCGCCGAGCCGGACCTGCCCGGCGCCGGCCAGCCCTGCGCCCCGCAGATCGGCTGCGACGACTTCTCGATCTGCGACGCGCAGACCGACCCCGCCTTCCCCAAGTGCGTGCAGCTTCCGACCGATGGTCAGCCCTGCATCGACTACCAAGGCAACGATTACTGCGCGCCAGACCACGTCTGCGACCAGACGACGGACCCCAACCAGCCGACCTGCAAGGCGCTGCCGAACGTCGGCCAGGACTGCATCGAGTTCCAGTGCGCCGACGGCCTGTACTGCGACACCTCGGGCGCGACCTTCGTCTGCTCGGCGCTGCCAAGCCTCGGTGACGCTTGCGTGGGGGGCTTCTGCCAGCCCCCCTACGTGTGCAACGCCAGCGATATCTGCGCTCAGCCGCAGCCGACGGTGTGTGGGTACTACGGCGGTCTTCCTGCGACCAACAACGGCGGCTGCAACGTCGACGAGTTCGAGTGCGGCAATGGGGACTGCATCCCGGCAACCTTCGCGTGTGACGGCGTCGCCGACTGCGGAGATGGCAGCGACGAGTTCCCGAACAACCCGGACTGCGGCGCTCCCTAAGCGCTTCCCTGGGGTCATGCCCAGAGCAATCACGTCCGTGCCGGCTGTGCCGGCCATGGCGAGCGCGTCCGTGGTTGGCGGCGGCGACGGGCTCGCACAGCCCATGGCGAACGCGACGGATGAGCTTGAGCGCTCAAAGGGCCGCTGCGCTACGGGTGCTGATAATCCTCGGGGCGGAAGGACGCTGTGACCTTCATGATGCCCATCAAGATGTGCTGCACGTTGTCGCAGCGGATATCGCTGTTGTGCAGGTTGGTCCGAACGCCGCCGAGTGATGCCTCCCAGTCTTTGGTCAGGAAAGCCTCGAGCTCGTCCCGATAGGTCAACTGCTGAATGTTTCGCAGGTTGCGAACGATCGAGATGCGGTAGCGCTCGGCCCGCTCCGCATCGCCGACTTCACGCGCGAGTCGGAAGGCGTCGATGATCCCTTCCAGATAGACGCCGTCGGAGGAGGCATGCGGCGGCCCATAGCGGAACTTGTCCGTGTAAAAGCGGCCGCTCGCGTCGGGATACCTCGTCTCTGTCCAGCGCTGCATCACATCGATGAGCCAGTCGTTCATCTCGAAGATGTGCTGCTGCAGCGTCTGATCGCGCGTGAGCTTCCAAACCTCGTAGTACGCCTGCGTGTGCCACGGCACGAAGGCCGGATTGCGGTTGAGCCGGTGCCAGTCCATGTAGTGGCGAACCGCGCGCATGAAACGATTAAGGTGCGCGGGATCTTGCTGCTCGCGATAGAGGTAGCTCCACATCAAGAGCGCCTCGCCCGGATAGAAATTGTTGCCAAAGTCGCGACTCTTGGGCTCAAGGAGCGTGAAGAACGAGTCACCTTCCCACAGATGGTTCACCGTGTTGCAAAGCTTGCGCTCGACATTCGCGAATTCATTGCGCTTGGGATGCTCCATCAACGCAATCGCGGCGAGTGCGATCGCACCAAGTTTGATCGCCTTCTCGGGCTTGTACTCGATGATGCCGAGCTCGGCGCGTGCGTGATAGTAGTGCCGCAGATTGAACCGGATGTTCCGTTCGGCGGTTGCGTAAACATCCGCGTCGCCGCCGCGATGATGCCCCAGGCGACACATCGCAACTGTGGCCATCCACTGACGGATCATGTTGTTGCTGCCGTCGTCGTTCGGCCCGGCCGCGGGCCGATAGATGTAGTCCAAGTGGCCATCGGCGTGGACATGGTTGAGGAGGTAGTTCCCCAACCAGACCGTGAGCTGCTGCGTGCTCTCCTGCGTCACCTCCCGAACATCGACGAGTGGCGCGCCGCGAAGAATGCTGACAGCGCCGCCTCCGTAGCGGTCCTGAGCGATCTTGGCGGTCCGCGATCCTGCCGCGGGAACCAGATACTGCGCGGCGTCGTAGGTCTTGACCCGACCGCGGTTCTCGACCCCCTCCGGTTTGATCTTGAGCTCGGCGCCCCACTCGGCCATGAGCTCGGAGGGTGTCTTGTTCGCGACGATCGTCTCGAAGGGAGACCAGCGCCGCGTGTGCTTGTCGATGAACCCCTCAAGGGCCACGGCGTGGCGATGAGCGAAGCCGTTAAGCCGCCCTCGCCAATCCTTCACGCTGAGCTTGCCGATGCGCGGCGCGGTACAAAATGCCACCGCGATCATGTCCTGCGCCTCGATCGTCGGCTTTGCAGTGAGGATCGCATTCGCGATCTTCAGCGTCGGACCACCCTGCCCCGCACCTTCCCCCGAGGCCTCGTCGGCCTCAACCCACTGGCCCCAAGCGAGTGCGCCGTTGCGGTAGATACCGACGTAGGCGGGTGCGCTGTGATGCGCGGCCAAGCCGGCGTCCGCCTCGCGGGCCGCGGCCACGTCCAAGTTTCCGTCTCGAGCAGCGAGCAACGCGCGAGCGAGCGCAGCTCGTTGCGAGGCGTCCAAGGGCGCGAAGGCTTCGGCCGTCCAAGTCATGGGCGGAGGCTACCCGATCGGCGGCAGGATGCGGTGCCACGGGGGGCCGCGGCACGTCCCGCGCAACATGCCTGCGGACTGTCCCCGACTCTCCCCCTTCGCCACGCGCACCCACCCGGTCGGGATGCGATGGCGCTACGCTCACGGCGACATGGCAGGCCTTTCGAACTTCTTGGCCAAGCTCGGACTCGGGGTACCCACGGAGGTGCGAAGCCTCGCAGCGCTCGCGCCGGGCCGTGTGCGCATCCGCGGGACGCTCGCCGCAGCCTCGCCCCTCACCTCGCCCATGCGGCGCAAGCCCTGCGCGGGCTTTCACTACACCTGCACGTACCGAACGACGACCCCGAAGGGATTTGTCCGTCGACCACTTCGCACGATCACAAGCTGGGCGCAGGGCATCACCCTGCACGTCATGGGTTCGGGGCAGCGTGACGGCATCGG
>CAZVEM010000219.1:0-10502 GCA_964626165.1 uncultured Nannocystaceae bacterium | reverse complement strand
GCGGGGTGGTAGTACGCGCCGAGCGTCTACCCGCGGCAAGGGGGCCGCCTCGGGATCGAGGCGGAGAGGCCGAGCCGCCGACGCACGAGCTCATCGATGATGCGCTTCAATGGGGCCGCCTCGTGATCGAGGCGGAGAGCCCGATCCGCGTGATCGAAGGCGCCCCGCTCGTCGCTTCAATGGGGCCGCCTCGTGATCGAGGCGGAGAGCGCGTCGTCGGCTTGCTGGTCACGCTCCATATGATGCTTCAATGGGGCCGCCTCGTGATCGAGGCGGAGAGGGCCGTCCGGGATGTGTCTGGAATCGTTGGCTTGGACGGCTGTGTATGCACGCGGGGATGGGTGAGGGGGGAAGAGCACATGTTCCGCTCTTCGATTCTCGGGCTGCAGAACGGCGCCAGACTACCATAGGAGGGCTTGGGCGGCAAGATGCACGAGAGACCGGGCCTCTTCACCCTGGCTGCCTACGTGTCGACGAAGACGCGCGGCGACGGGGTGGCACTGAAGTTGCACCGCTCGGCGGATAGGGGCTGGTGCGCAGCGGGGCCGGTCAGGTGAAGCCTTCATCGCGACAACAGTATCGGCGCGGACTTGCTTCGCGAAGCCCCTTCTAGCACGCCGCGGATGACGTGCGAAGCGTCTCTGGCGGCGCGGCACCGCCTCGTAAGCGACAGGTGATCGAACTTCGATCACCAATCACAGCAAAGGCTATCGACCGCGTTGATACTCGCTCGACAACCATATCGATGGCCGTGGATGTCACACCACCGTTGCCGAGAAGCCGCGTGGGCGGGCAGGGTCCCGTGCGGAGCAATGGCAGCGGCGCCGCGAGTGAACAGCCGGTGTGGCCCAAGTTGAACGGCGCGTGTTCGCGACCGTATCGCTCGCACCGGGTCGCTCGCCGACACCTGGGTGCCTGCGTGGGCTGTGGACGAGTTGCCGTCGTCATGAGCCGAACTGCCAGGCTCACCGGACGTACCACGGCACATGCCCCCACGAAGAGTACCGATGAGTGCCGACCGGGTTGAAGATGCTCGTGCACATGCATGCAGGTGCGCTGCGGATTCGTGCAGGTCCGTCGATGTGCTGCAATTTGCCTCCAGCAGTTCTGAGCAGGCTACTTTCAGCACAACGAGAGAGTGGGGCATTGATCGCCAGCGTCGTTCAATGGCATCCTCGGATCGTCTACGTGCGTAGGGGATGCGGCGTGCCACACGTTCGCGGAATGGAGAGCGCTCGATGAGTACCAGAACTGTTCACTTGCCCGTCCACGCCAACGCGGATCTTTTGCCGGTACGCATGTGCTCGAAGGCGGTCTACTGTTCACGGAGTTTTCACATTGAGCACGTTCAAGGCCTATTTGTAGAATCGGATGACACCGTGGAAGGTCAGGCGCAGCACGATCGCGCGGCCAAGAAGGGCACGCGTCGAAGCAAGGCGGGACGTGACGCAGACGGCGATTCGGCGGCCTCGGCTGCTGAATCTATGCCGCCGGGACACTCCGGCTCCGCGACGGGGGCAGCGCTGGAACAGCTCCCGGCGCCAGGAATGGCGAGGGTTGAGCTCAGCGCGGTGCCGGTGCAACGCACCCTCAGCTCTGACGAGTGGGGGATCTCAGGCAAGGTTGACTGGGTCGAGCACGCGGGCGGTCGGTGCACGGTGATCGAGGCCAAGCACGGTTCGGGCCCCAAGCATGAGCAGCACTCTTGGGGGCAGCACCTCCTGGAGTACGAAGCTTGGCCTGCGGACATCGCCCAGTTGGCGCTGTACATCGCGCTGCTGCGCGAGCACGGGCTGGACTGTAATGATGGCGAGATTCTCTACCGGGAGTCGGGGATGCGTACGGCGATTCGATGGACGCCGGAGATTGAAGCGTTTGCGCGCGACGTCGTCGCCCACGCCCGCAAGGTCGCGGCGATGGATCAGGCACCGCCGCCCTTGGTGGACAGTCCAAAATGTCCTCGCTGCTCGCTCTACGACATCTGCCTGCCGGACGAGCACAACGCCTTGCTGGCAGAGCAGGCGAACGCGGCGCCCGACGAAGTCCGGCGGATCGTGGCAGGCAGGGACGACGGCACGATCGTCCACGTGACATCTCCTGGCGCCTACGTGCGCAAGGACGGTGAGGCGATCGGCGTCGAGCGCCGCGACGGTAGCAAGGAGCGTGTGCTGACCAAGGATATCTCTGCCGTTGCGCTCTTTGGCGCGGTGCAGGTGAGCCAGCAGTGTATGACGCATCTGCTGGGTCAGGGGATTACGATTGCGCACCACACATCGGCGGGTGAGGTCATTGGCATCACGACGCCGCTCGCGACGCGAAATATCGGGCTGCGTCGCGCACAGTTCCGCGCGGCGGACGATCAAGAGCGCTGTTTGGCGGCGTCGCGCAGCTACGTGCTGGCCAAGATCCGCAACCAGCGGACCGTGCTCAAGCGCTATCGACAGGGGTTGGCGAAGGCGCGATACGAGGATATCGGGGAGCTTCCGGATTGGGCGGCGACGCAGGACGCCGACGTCGGCTATGAGCGAGGTGCGCTGGAGGCATCCGGGGCTGCGCTTGCCCGCATGAAGATCGCGCTGAGTGCCGCGGCACGATGCGACACGATCGATGAACTCCGCGGCCACGAGGGCGACGCTGCGGCGAGCTACTTCGGCGCATTCAAGTACGTGCTGCCGCGACCCTGGCAAGAACACCTGAGCGGCCGTAGCCGAAGACCGCCACGCGACCGTGTCAATGCGATGTTGAGCTTTGGCTACGCACTGCTGGTGCGGGAATGCACCTCGGCGATCTCGCGCGTGGGTCTCGATCCCATGCTGGGTCTCTACCACACGATGATTCCTGGTCGCCCCGCGCTGGCGCTGGATCTCATGGAGCCCTTCCGGGCCGCCTGGGTGGACACGGCCATCCTGCGCCTTGTCGCGACGGATGGCATCTCACTGGATGACTTCACCGTGTCAGAGCACGCGGTCTATCTCTCTAAGGCTGGCCGCACCGCCATCATTGGCGCCTACGAGCGCCGTGCAGACGAACTGATCACACATCCTCGCTTTGGCTACCGCATGAGCTATCGGCGGATTGTCGAGCTTGAGGCGCGCATCCTTGCCAAGTGGCTCATGGGGGAGATCGACGCACTCGCGCCGCTGTGGACGCGATAGCACCGGTTCGATGCTCGCCGTCTTCGTGACACCGCCAGGAGATCCACCGACATGCGACAACACTATCTCGTAGCCTACGACGTGCGCGACGCGGTGCGACTCCGCCGAGTCCATAAGATCTGCCGCGACTTCGGCGACGCACTCCAGTACAGCATCTTTGCCTGCCAGCTCAGCAAGAAGGACAAAGCGATGCTGGAGGCCCGCCTCCTTGAGGCACTCAAGCAAACCGAAGATCAAGTCATGTTCGTCAAGCTCGGCCGCGTCAATGCCGACGACGACACCGACGAACCACCTCGCTGCACGTTCCTTGGCCTCCAAGGCCTCCCGAACAGCTCACCGCGCTTCGTGGTGCTCTAAGAGGACTCTCAAGCGAGTCGTGCACGATCGTCAGTGAGCGTGTTCTCTACGTGCACGGACGACCGCCCCGCGTCATACAGGTCAGGCCCTATACGGCATCCCCAAGCGTCTCCCCCCAGCCCCCCGTCGGGCCGCGGTAGGGGAGGCCGACGTGGTGAAAGCCGGGGATGATCACTTCGGTGACGCAGGCGGCGATGCGCTCGCGGAGGAAGGCGTGGGGTGGGTGGCCAAGCGCTGGCAGTGCGAGGTTGCCGGTGAAGGGATCGGGGCGCAGCCAGAGTGGGAGGTTGGCGGCGAGCATGCCGGGTAGGCAGGGAACGAGCGCTTCACGAAGCGATGCGGAGAGCCACGGCGAAGAAAGCATCGCCCAACCGAGTCGGCCGTGGCCGATCTCTTCGCGCAGGTGATGGCGATTGGCTTGCACCGCGCAGGGGACGGTGGCGGTCTCAAGGCAGGCGCCGATATAGGCGGTCGCGAGCGTCTCGTTGATGCAGCAGGTGCCAAGGATCAGCAGCGCCAGGTCGAGCTTGTCGTCATCAACGTCAAAGCTTGGCGTCACCACATCTTCGATCTCGAGGGGACGCTCAAGGCCAGCACCCTCCTCGTAGAGTCCCGCAAGCTCAAGGCAGAGCAGAGAATGTTGCGCTTCCTCCAAGCTGGCGTGCTCAAAGTGCTCGATCAGATCTGCTGGAGCACCCTGCGAGGCCAGCCGCGGGACCATCTGGGCAAAGCCGTGGCCGATGCGACATTCACTTGTTGCGCGGCGGCGCCAATGGGATGCGATGGCCGTGCGAGCCTCGGTCGCAAGAGCCTCAACGGCGCGACGCGACTGCTCGATCACAAGGGGCGAGAGCAAGCCGCGGGCGTCGGAACCTTTGAGGCCCATGCTTCCTGCGCTAGAGAATGTAGAAGCAGGGTGGGTAGGGGCGCTCGCTGCCTGGCGGGCACTTCTCTTGCTTGGGACTCTTGGGCTGGGAGGACTTTTTCTTGGTGGTCGATTTGCTGGGAACTTCGCCGGTCGACGCTGCCTCAGTGCTCTCCGCCGAAGCAGCGGGCATCCCCGCATCAACCTCGGTACCACCGGTGCCGGGGTTGCTTGACGGCTCAGGATGCTCGCCAGCGGTTCCGGCCGCGGCGCCTTCACCGGTCGCGACGCCTTCACCGGTCGCGGCGAGCGCCTCGCCCGGTCCGACAGGTGGCTCGCTGCCCTGCTCCGATGCGGCGCCACCTTGCGTGCCACTCAAGGGCGCTGTCGTGGGCTCGGGTGACCCGGTCCCTTGCCCGGTCGGCTGCTCGGTCGCGTCGGAGCGCGGAGCTGCCTCCTTGCTGGCCGGGCTGCAGCCACTCATCGCCGCGCCCATCACCACCACGACATGAAAGAGGGCGCGCGGCGAGGGCACATTGGTCAGGCTAGGGCGTTGCGGAGATGCCGGCAACCTCGCACGGGACAAGGGCTCGCGAGCCGCTCGCCGCAACGCTCAGCTTTGCACCGCCGCCCGCAGGTCCTGCTGGATCGTGGCTGCGCTGGGCTCGTGATCGGGGTCGCGCCAGGGCTCCTCAAGTGCGTCCTGGTACCAGGACTGCATCGAGGGGAGCGCGAGCAGTCGCTCGACGTACGCAGCGGGCGCGTCCTCAAGGGTCAGTCCGTAGGTCTGCGCCCGGAATGCGACGGGGGCGAAGAATGCATCGACCGCGCAGAAGGAAGAGCCGCAGAGCCATGGGCCACCCCAGCGCGTGAGTCCCTCGGTCCACACCTGCTGCAGGCGAGTGAGGTCCCTGCCGAGGGCCATCGTGTCCTCGGTTCGCATCTCGCCCGCGATGCTGAGCTTGACGCGGACGCCGCAGTTCATGGAGCAGAAGGTGCGCAGTGCCTGGTAGCCGCTGTGCATCTCGGCGCAGACGCTTCGTGCCCAGGTGCGCGCGGCCTTGTCAGCGGGCCATACGCGAGCGTCCTGCTCTGCGAGGTACTCGGTGATCGCAAGCGAGTCCCAGATCGCGACGCCCTCGTCGACCAAGCAGGGGACCTTTCCTGTGGGGGAGAAGCTGTTGAAGGCGACCTCTCCGCCAAAGGAGTGGAGCTTCTCTTCGAACTCGATGCCGAGCTCGCGCATGAGCACCCACGGACGAAGTGACCACGACGAGTAGTTCTTGTTCGCGATGTGAAGCGTGCGCACGCGGCCATGCTACGGCGCCATGGGGCTGCGATCAATGCATGGCTGCGCGCGCGGCGGATGCTGCTTAGCCGTTGCGTTCCGGGATCGGTGCGCCCACGTATCGGCCCCATGCCACAAACGCCGCAATGCCGCCCAGCACCAGGGTCATCGGCATTGCGCCAAACTCGGACTGCGTGACGTGGAAGAGCGTCGCGAGCAGCATCACAAGCGCGAGTGCGGCGGCCGCGAGCGGTGTGAGGCCGGGGCGGATCCGTGTGGCGGCAGGAAGAATGAGTCCGATCGCGCCAAGGATCTCTGAGATGCCGATGAAGCGCGTCATGGTCTCGCCCAGCACGGTGGGCACGGACATCATCTTGCTGAGTTCCTCGACCGGCGCGGTGGCCTTCATGAAGCCCGACATCAGGAACATCGCGGCGAGGAGTCCCTGCGCGACCCAGAGGGACACGTGGAGTCCGCCTCGGGGCGTGCTGAGGCTGGTGTGGGCGGCTGCGGACTGGGGAAGGGTGGCTTGCTGGCTGGTCATGGTGAGTCCTCGTTTTGCTCGGTGATTCCGGGGGATCGCGGGAAGGCGTTACTGGCGCCGAACCGTGGAGACCTCCGTCAGAGCGCACCTGAACGTGGCCTGGCGGTGCCGTTGATTCAAGACTCGTCCAAGTGCCATCATTAGGCCGAAAATGTTCCAAATGAACCATGCCGTGGAGACCAGTGAGCTGGTCGCCTTTGTGCGAGTGGTCGATGCCCACTCGTTCTCACGCGCCGCACAAGAGCTTGCGTTGCCGCGCGCGACACTCGGTCGACGGATCGCTCGGCTGGAAGAGCGGCTCGGCACACAGCTCTTGCGCCGGACGACACGAAGCTTGGTGCTCACCGATTCGGGAGAGACCTTCTACCGTCACGCGCAGCTCGTGCTGGAAGCGGTCGCACGGGCCGAGTCCAGCGTGCAACGCAGCGACAACGAGATCCAAGGGGACCTGCGGATCTCTGTGCCGCCGATGCCGACCGAGACCGACAACTCGTTCCACGGGCTTGTCACGCGCTTTGCGACTCAGCATCCGCGCGTGCGTCTGCAGATCGACTTCTCGACCCGTCATGTCGACCTGATCCGCGAGGGCTACGACGTCGCGCTACGAGCGGCGGGGCAGCTCGCGCCTGGTCTGGTTGCGCGCACCTTGTCGCGGCAGCGGCTCATCGCGGTGGCGTCACCGAGCTATCTCAAGGCGAACGGTACGCCGGCGGGTGCCAAGGACCTCAAGAATCATCGATGCCTCACGGGCTTTGCTCGTGGTGAGTTGCCGATGACAAGCTGGACCGTGCGCGGCAAGAGTGTCCAGGTCAACACCTCGTTCTCGTCAAACTCGCTGCACCTGCTCCGCGACGCCGCGTTGGACGGCATCGGCATCGCGCTGTTGCCAGAGTTCTTCATCGGCGCACACCTGGAAGATGGCTCGTTGGTGCAGGTGCTGCCCAAGGTGCTCGAGCACACCCACGTGCTGGCCGTGATCTACCCCGAGCGCGAGATGATGCAGCCCCAGACGCGCGCCTTCATCGATGCGCTCGTGGCCTGGGCCGATGCCTTCCCCTTTGTGATGACCAAGTCTGCTCGCGTCCGTGAGGCCGCACTTGGAGCAAAGGCTTCCGCCGGCGGGAAGCGCTCTTCGAAGCGCTGAGCCGCCAATGCTTCGCATTGCTCGGAGTCGAGACGCGCCCTAGGCTGTCGCGATGCGAAGCCGCTCGACTTGCCCTACGCCGATCCTCCTCACGCTCATGGTGGCGCTCGGAATCGCCGGAACCACCACCGCCTGCTCGGGCTCCGACGATGACGCGGCCGATGCCGGTACCACCGACGGTCCCGGCGACGGAGACGGCGATGGCGATGGCGACGGAGACGGCGATGGCGATGGCGACGGTGACGGCGATGGCGACGGCGATGGAGATGGCGACGGCGACGGTGATGGAGATGGCGATGGTGATGGCGACGGTGATGGAGATGGCGATGGTGACGGCGACGGAGACGGAGACGGCGACGGCGACGGCGACGGCGAGTGCGAGCTTCCCGGTGGCCCCTTTGTCTACGATGGCTCTGTCGGCGAAGACACCGTTTGCGATGACCTCGCGGGCATGGACCTCCCCTCGATGATCGTCTGGTCCACCTTCCAGGCCGACAATATCAACATCCAGAGCGAGACCTCGTTCCTCTGGGGCTTTGAGTACACAACCCAGGTCGCAGGCGATCCAAGCGGCCTCACGGTCACCTACACGCGCTGCGAGGAACCGGCGCAAGGTCTCGCCTCAT
This sequence comes from uncultured Nannocystaceae bacterium, assembly GCA_964626165.1. Classification (GTDB taxonomy): domain Bacteria; phylum Myxococcota_A; class Polyangia; order Nannocystales; family Nannocystaceae; genus CAZVEM01. The sequence goes on along the minus strand of CAZVEM010000219.1, from coordinate 2,523 downwards.
GCCAGGTTGTCTTTGAGGGCAAGCCCGTCAATCCCGAATGCAGCACCGAGCTGGTCGGCAAGTGGGGCCTGGACGGCAGCCAATACGATCCCGGCGAGAACCACTACCTTTTCATCGTCGAGCTCATGGACGGCTGCACCCCAATCTCCAGAGACGAATTCGAGTTCACGCTAACGTGGACGCCGTAGGGACGGCTCTGCCGGAGGCGGGCGCTGCGGGATTGGGCCGCTGCGGTGCACGCTGATGGGCGTACGCGGCCCACAAGTCCCAGCGACGCGGGGCTTTGGGGCGTCGGTCCCGCTGTCGGCCGCCCTGATGTAGCATGCAGGCGTGGAAACGGTCGGGGGCACTACATCGGCGAAGTCGCATCGAGGCTCCCGAATGTGGCTTGGCCGGTCGAACCCAGTCGAGAGTGCCTCCGAGTTAGACTCGCGCTGCTTGCAAATCGGGTTCGCGCAGCCCGGACTGGAGCGAGCATGAGCGTGCGACCTGCTGCAACCTGGTGGCTTGTCGCGCTCATGATTTCGCTCGCGGCTTGCGGTACGCCGTCAGGAGATGAGTCCACCGACGACGCGGGTGAAGGGACCACCACGAGCGCGGAAGAGGTGCTCGGGCGTGTCGATGTCGTTGCGCTCCGTGACGACGAGTTTAACGGTTTCTACTTGGTCCGCTCCGACGGCAGCGAGATAAGCTGCACGATCGGGGAGGGCGCTTGCGCCGACGGGAAGGCTGTTTTCACGGCCGCACCTGCGGCTTGGGTGCAGTGTAGCCAGGAGCGGAACCGCAGCGGCATGGCGTGGTTTTGGCGTCATGAAGCGACGCGGTCGATCTGCGCGTCGGATTCGCCGGAACTCACGTACGATTTTGGGGAATCAGGGCCAGTTGCGAGCTGCACGGGATGTGCGGCCGACGACATCGACATCGGAGGTAAGCATGTCATCACACTCTCGCCGAGTGTACCGGTCGCTGACATTGACCTCTGGGTGTTCGACTTTTCCAGCGCGGTTGAGCGCTCCTTCTGCTATCTCGACTCGTCTGGCTACGCCAGGTGCGGTGGACGGAATTGGGTGGGCGGATTGGGGCAGGGAAGGCCGAATACGCTCGACGACATCGGATTTGGCTCGCTCGACGGGTGCTCTGCGGAGGTCGAAGGTCTTCCTCAGAGTTGCTTGCGTGTCGACTACGGCGATAAGGTGGAGCTTGGGGGAAAAGTCCTCGACGTTCAAAATTTGGGCGGAGGAGGCGCGTGCGCTCTGCGAGATGGGGGCGATGTCTTCTGCTGGGGGATGCTCGGCCATCTTGGCTACGAGTTCGAGGCGCTTGGTCTAGCGGCGCCCTACTGCTCTGATGCTTACGATTCTTGTGCGTTTGTTGGGGATGATGAGTTGCCCCTCGACGCGGGTGCGCTTCCAGTGGGATTCCCTGTCGCCGAAGTAGCGGTGGCGGGCCACAACGTCCTGCTCACTCGCAACGATGCGGGCGAGGTGTGGTTGCTTGGGTGTCCAGAACGTGTTGATGGGTTTGCCTTGAGCGATGAACAGACGGGTGAATCGATGGCGTGCAACACGGCAACGCCCCGGACACGTGTCTTGCTCAGCGAACCGGCGGTGGAGATTCATTCGTCAAGGTTGTCCGGGCGAGCATGTGCGACACTACAGTCCGGCGCGATTGAGTGCTTTGGCGAAGCACTCCCCAATAACTCAGGTGATTGGGATTCGACGAATCCGCCACTCCAAGATGCCGCGACCGCAATTCTTCCACTTCCGGGGCCTGCCAAGTTCGTCGCGGAGCGAATGGTTCTCTTGGAAGACGGCCGACTCTTTGTCTACTCGCCCTTCGAGGGCAAGCCCGGTCCCGCGTGGGGATGGGCGGAGCTTGATCCGGACGCCTACGAATGGCCGCAAGTCTGTGAGCCGGGTACTGGTCGTGAGTGCCCGTGTGGCCCAGGAGCGGTGATGGAGGGGATCGAAGAGTGCCGCGACGACGGCACCGGATACCTTGGTTGCGCGTGTCCGGACCGCCTCTGCAATCCCGGCGCGGAGGACTGGTGCGAGTGCGACGGTGGCTATTGGGGATTCCGAGTCTGCGGTGTGGATGGCGAGAGCTACACGGAGTGCCAGTGCGCAGAGAAGGTGGACTGCTGCACCTCGTCGAACTCGTGTGGCAAAGGCGGCAACGGTAGTTGCGACTGCGAGGGAGCGTTTGCGGGAAGTTGGGATCAGGCGGACTGTGAAGCGATCGCCGGCGTGACGACGGGCTCGTGTGCCGGTCTGACGCCTCCAGAGGGCTACGTGTGCGTGCCGGGTGGGACGTATCGCGATGACCCTGCCTACGGTGGCATGGGCGAAGAGCACAGCATTCCGACGTTGTTTGTGCAGCGGGTTGAAGCGACCTACGCGGACTTTGTTGGTACGCCGGGGATCTACCCCCCGGGGATGGCCTCGGAGAATCCATCGGTTGGCTGTGAGGTGGAGGCTTGGATGGATCACTACGGAGACGAACTCGCTGCTCGTTGTCTTTCGT
>CAZVEM010000218.1:0-10547 GCA_964626165.1 uncultured Nannocystaceae bacterium | reverse complement strand
GACCGACGAGCAACAAGACGAGCAACGAATGGGCTGCATGGTGAGTGCGCGGCCAGGCGCCGCGCGGGGCTCTTCGACAGCCTGCTGGCACTGGGCTCACAGCCTCTGCGTGGCTCGACTCAGAGCGGCGGCCGCTGCCCTTCTTGCTTCGCGCTCACCGAACTCGTGCGGGGCCCTGCGGAAGTAGAGCCTCGCCTCCATTGGATGAGCCAAACCTCTTGGCGCTTGAGAGCTACCCCTGTCGGCGCCGAATCTTGCCCGCGAGAGCCTCCTGAACGATCGCGCGGACTTCATCCTCAAACGGCCCCTGAGCGATCCAACGCAGATAGTCGCGTTCGCTCGGTTCCCCCGCTGCCCAGCGCAGCGACTTGCCCTTTAGCTTGCCGAAGTTAAAGCAAGGCTCGTCATCCTTCCAGGCGAAGCGTCGATTGGGATCGACGAAGCCACTGCTGAGCGCGGCGCTGAGGTCATGGAGCGCCGCGACATTGCCCTCGAGATCAGCGTACCGCTCAAGCTGCCCCGCAAAGACCTCCAGGCTGGCAAGCGTGTCGGCCTGAGCCCCGTGCGCGTCGGTCAGCTCCTTGTCGCAGTAGAACTTGAGCGCCGCGGTCAGATCGCGAGGCTCTCGACGGTGAAAGATGACCTGCGCATCGACGAGTCGAATCGCGCTGGTATCAAAGACCTTACCCGCGCGGCTGAATTCCTGCGCGAGCAAGCGCAGATCAAAGCGTGTTATCGCGAAGCCCGCGAGATCGCAGCCGCGAAGCAGCTCAAGCAGCTCGTCGGCGAGCTGCTCAAAGGTCGGCGCGTTGACAAGGTCGTCGTTGGTGATTCCATGAACCTCACTGGCCTCGCGCGGGATCCGAACCTGCGGGTTGATGCGCCAGGTTCGTGGCGGCTCGACGGTGCTGGGCGGAACCAGGCGCACGAGGGACACCTCGACGATCCGATCGCGAACGGCGTCGGTCCCGGTCGACTCCAGGTCGAAGAAGACGATGGGGCGCTCAAGCTCGGCGAGAAACTTCTGGAAACGAGGGCCGAGCGCGAGATCGAATGTGGTGCGGGCGTCCGCCATGGGCGACCCGTCTAGCTCGCCCGGCCGCCAACGTCACCCTCGGACGGCGAACGAGGACGCACGATGGCGCTGCTCCGAGACCGTCAACGACCCGTCACGCGTCCGGCCGCCGTACCCCAACTTTCCCGGCTGTGGCTTGCGTAAGGCCAGATACGCAGACTCCATGGGATATTGCGTCCTGCGCGACTTGAGCGGTCGGATGTGAGTTCTGCGGCACTAGAGGACTCACAATGAGTAGTGTCCGCGACAAGGTTGTGGTAACTGATCCATGTGGTTCGTTTTGATCGAGTTATGAGTTCTTCGCTTCTGCTGGCCCTCGTGTGCACGCTCGCGGTGGGCTGCGAGGAGAAAGAGAACGGCGACAGCGACGCAGGCGACGACGACGGCATCCTGGATGGCGGCGATGGCGACGGCGACGGCGACGGCGACGGCGACGGGGATGGAGACGGGGATGGAGATGGCGACGGCGATGGCGATGGCGATGGCGATGGCGATGGAGACGGCGATGGCGACTTCTGCGAGCAGATGACGCACACGCCCTGCGACAATCTCCCGCCGCTGAGCAGCATCACCGGAGATCAGGCAGCCAACGCCATCGGCCTCAACTGCCCTGGCGAGCTGCAGGTGACCGCCACCGTCAATGGTGCCGCAGTGTCCCGCGGAACCAGGAGCTCCTTCGGTACCAGCGGTGAGTGGAATCCCGAGGAGGGCACGAGCTATCTCGTGCTCAGTTCGGGCAGCACCGACACGCTCGACACGGCGGCGTGTAGCACCGACGTCGGCGGCCCATCCGGCCTGCCACCGGAGATCAATCCCAATCCGACCGGCGGCGACTGCATTATGAATCCCGCCCTCGTGGGTACGGGCGACTGCTCGGGCACCATCCAGCAGCAGCTCGCACAGGGTGGCGGCGAGTTCGACTATTCCGAGCTGCGACTGAGCTTCGTGGTGCCGGACTGGGCGAAGTCGTTTAGCTACAACGTGGCGTTCTTTTCCTACGAGTACCCGGCGTTCTTCGGCACGCAGTACAACGACATCTATATCGGATGGCTTGTCTCCGAGGCTTGGACCGGAAACATCTCGTTCGATGCCAACGGCCAGCCGATCTCCCTCAATGCGGGCTTCCTCGACTTCAAGGACGCGACGGTGGGCGGCACCTGCCCCGGTGGCGGAACCTGCGTCGCACCCGAGCTCACGGGTACCTGCATGGATGGCCACGCCGGAACCAAGTGGTTGGCGACCAACGCACCCCTCAAGGCGGGCGAGACGGCGACCGTGATCTTCGCAATCATGGATCTCTCCGACGGCATCCTCGACTCCTTTGTCTTCGTCGACAACTTCAGCTTCGAGTGCGAGGGCGGCACACCGCCCGACACGATCCCGGTTCCGTAACCATCGCGGGGAGATCTGCTGGGAGCGATTCGGTGCCAGCGTCTTCCCACGCCGCGCATCAAGTGCAGGAGAGCTTCGACGCGTCTGGCATTACGCCGGACGCGTCGTCTCGTTGTGGGGTTTACGCTCCGCTGAGCGCATCAAGGCACGGGGGTCCAGGTGTCCTGGCTCAGCTCGCCTCGTCGACAGTGGTTCGACTGCGCGGCGAGATCCGTACCGAGGGCCGGTCCAGGACCACGGTCGTCCAGGCGGGGACGCTGTGCGTCAGCCACACGTTACCGCCGATGATGCAGCCTTCGCCGATCAAGGTGTCACCGCCAAGGATCGTCGCGCCCGCATAGACCGTCACGCGATCTCCCAACGTCGGATGGCGTTGCTCACCACATTCGCGATCACCCGCGTCTGCCTTGATCGAGAGCGCTCCAAGCGTCACGCCTTGGTAGATGGTGACGAAATCACCGATCTTGCAGGTCTCACCGACGACAACACCCGTGCCATGATCGATGACGAATCCACGGCCAATGGTCGCGCCCGGATGGATGTCGATGCCCGTCTTGCTGTGCATCACCTCGGACATCATGCGGGGTAGTAGCGGCACGCCGTGGAGATACAGGTGATGCGCGAGGCGATGCACCGTGACGGCCAGCACGCCCGGATAGCTCGTGATGATCTCTTCGGCGCTGCCGGCCGCGGGATCTCCGGCATAGGTCGCTTGAACGTCGACATCGACGATGTCTCGGATCGCGGGAATCGCCGCGACGAGCGAGAGCGCGAGTTCGCTTGCGGCATCGGAGCTGGTCGCGTCCAGTCCGGGCTGACAGGGGCTCTGACCAAGCGGTAGCGCGCGCATCAATAGAGCCTCGAGCTCTCGCGTCACCCGTGTCGCCCGCTCTGCGGCGAGCCAGGGGAGATCATCACTCCTGCGTGCTTGCGCACCGAAGAAGCCTGGGAACACGAGGGCGAGGAGATCGTCGACGATCGATTCGACCTCTGCGCGCGAGGGCAGTTGGCGCTTCGACAGATGATTGATGTTGCGCCCACCGTCGTACGAGCGGACGAGCTCGTCCACGATCGAAGCCAGACGCCGCTGCTTGGAGTCCACCTCCTGACCTTAGCAGCGCGGCGATGCGTGCAAGCGCCGCAGATAGGGCGAGTCGTCGGAGTTTTTGCCCAGACGTCATGCTAGACCGTAGAATGAGGCCAAGCGGTATCTGGCAGCGCCGCCAAAACTCGCCCTCGGACAGACTTGGAAGCCCACAACGTGACCCAAAGCGCTCGACCCAAGCTCGCCTCGACGGCCAATCCGGGCTCGCACGACTCTGAGGCGAGCGCGACCTCCGTCGACGCATCCCCCTCCGAGGTCGGCGACGAGGACCAGAGCCATCTAGAGCGGATCGTCGCCCTTCACCTGCTCGGCGCCAGCGAGCGGCTTAGCGCGCAAGGTATGGCCGCCTACGTCAGCGGCTGGTGCTCCGCGCTCGATGCCGTGGATGAATGGATCCAGTTTGCGCCCCAGCTCGGACCCGCCGAGCGTGCGCTATTTGCCGATCTGATGCGTGCCCTACGCGAAGCGCAGGACGGCGCTCTCGACGAAGATCGTTGACGCGGCCGCCCTAGCAGGCTGTCGAAAAACCCCGCGCGCCGCACCGCTTCCCGTGCGCGTCGTTGGCGGGTGCGATCGCCGTCGCGGCGCACAGCGCAACGATCAACGATCACGTCGCCCAGCCGCGTCAGCGGCCGCGCCGAGGCAGAATCGCCGGCGGCGTGCGGAGACCTCCGCAACTGCCGGTCGACGCGAGGCGGGACCTCTAGTGCGCGTCGGCGCCCCGAACCATCGGATCCATGAAGCTCGAGGGAACCCGTGCGGTCGGCCACTCGATTCGATGCTTGATGATTCGACGCTTGAGCGCGTGGCGCGTGACGCCGAGGAGCACAGCTGCCTCGACGATGCTTCCACCGGTTCGAAGTGCCTCTTCGCAGCACTTCTTTTCCATCGCGGCCAGGTTGAGAGACTCGATCAAGAACGCCATGCGATGAAGGTACCGGTTCGCGCTCAACAATGCAAGCACTTTATGTAGCTCAAAACACTCTTATTGTAGTCAGCAATGAGCGTTATCGCTAAAGAGTTAGGAATAGGATGCATTCATATTAGCTTCATCTGAGTTTGAGCCGATCTGATCGAGAGCCCCAGACGTGAGGAATGTGGCGAATGACAGTTTTGAGTGCAACTCACTGTCACCGCTCGGGCGTTCGCATCGGCCCGATCCCAAAACGACCGCGCTCGTGCGCTCGGGGAGTGAGCGCCAGCGAGGTCACCAAGCAACGCGGACGCTTGTGACGACTCGTCGAAATCGCTGCGATCAATCTCGCGTGACGCGTGTCTCCGTCACATGCGCTGTGGATTCGCCGCATGTTCGGTCATCGTCGCTTGTCACGCTAGGATTCGGCATCCGTGGCCCCGCGTCCCCCCATGCGAGTGCTGCTCGTCGACGATGACGTCACGTTCCGGTATTCGCTGGAGCGTGCGCTCAAAAAGGCGCAGCACACTGTCGAAGCAACTGCGACGGCCAAGCAAGCCAGCGACAAGTTGCGCGACGAAGCGTTTGACGCAGTTGTCTGCGACTTCAACCTTCAAGGCAGCGATGGGGGCGAGGGGTTGGTACGCTGGCTGGCAAGCTTCAGCCCGTCGACGCGAGTCATCGTGGTCACAAGCAGCGTGAGCGACGAGACCCGCGGCTTTTATGCGGGAACCGGCGTCCAGATCTTCTCAAAGCCGATGGATGTTGTGACGCTCGTTGAGCTCATCGAGCAGCTCGGCGTCCGCAAGGGCTTTTACGGGACCTCGATTGAGGTCGAGCTCTTTGACTACGTGCAGATGGTTGCGCTCAGCGGGCGCGACAAGCTCGTCGAGGTCAAGACGCCCGACGGCGTCGGACAAATCTGGTTCGAGCACGGCGACACGACGCACGTCGAGTTCGGCGATCTCATCGGCGAGGAGGCGTTCTATCGTCTCCTGCACTCGGGCCGGGGTACTTTCCGCGAGGTCTTCTTTCACGAGCCGCCACAGCAGAGCGTGATGGGCTCAAGCATGAGCCTGTTGATGGAAGCCGCGCGTCGAATGGACGAAGGGCTCATCGGTGACGGGCCCAAACAGGATCCCTCGGGTGGTGACGCTGCGGAGTCCGGGGAACACGACGACGAACAGAGCTTCGCGGATCTGAGCGCCGACTTGAGTGACGAGGGCGCCGCGGGCAGCGCGACGCAGCTATCGGCGAGTGACCTTGAGTCGGTCGGCCTCGGCATCCCCAGTGACGACGACGAGGGGCACGCCGGTGTGAAAGCGCCGGCGCGGGCGCCCGCTCGCCCGCCCAAGGCAAGTGCTCGGCCACCGCGCGCCGCGGGAGGCGAAGAGGAAAAGAGGCAGGCCAAGCCGGCATCAACCCCCGCGGCGGCACGATCCGGCACGGGCGCCTCGGTCAAAGCCGATGCGTCTGGCAGTGCGCGTGCGGAGAGCGGTCCCAAGTCCGCCGCCGATTCGCTGATCGGTGAGGACGTGCTCACGGATCCTGAATCTCGCTCGCTCCTGCTCGAGCAATTCTTTCAGTTCGAGGGCGTCGACGGCGCCGCGATCGTCTCGCAGACCGGTCGCGTGATTGCGGAGGACATGCGCGGACGCAACAGCCTAACGGTTCTCGCAGGATCCTACATGCGAGGAGCGGCTCGTCTGGCGCGCGCGCTTGGGTACAACGTGTTCGATGAAGTTGTCGCGCGGAGCGACAACGGGCAGCAGCTGCTTGTGGTCTCCATGGGGGGAACCTCCGCGGTGTTGTCCGTCGACAAAGACCACGATGCCAATCGAGTCCTCGCCGAGGTCATTGGGAGCGACGCATGAGTGCGGAGGATGTGACAGACCTGCTCGAAGAGGTGCGATCACTTCCGGGTGTTCGCGCCGCACTGCTGGCAATGGTCGACGGTGCGTACGGCGAAGGTCGAGACTCGGGTCTTGAACCCATGGTGGCTTCGGATGTCGCGAAGACGGTGCGACGAATCGTCCACGCGTCAGTCTCAGCCGCAATCCCCCTCGAAGAGCTGACGATTAGCTTCGGCGCTGCAAGACTTTTGCTCGCCACAGTTCGCGAGGATGCGACGCTCGTGATCGTCCTCGACCGCCACACCGGCATGGACTCAGTACGCGCGCTCCTTCGGGTCGAGATTGAGGGTCTACGCGCCGCGTTGACCCACGTGGCACTCAAGACCGAGGCGGGTGCCGTGCGCGCGAGCGATGCGGACGTCGACGCCGCTCTTAGTGGCGAGCTGGCGCCCGTGTTGAGCCGTCTGCAGTCCCTCTACCTCGAGCACTCGGTGCGGGCAGGGGTGTTTCAGGGGCAATCGAGCGCCGCTTTTCGCGAGGCCGTTCGATTTTGGCTCAGCGCGGGCAGTCCGGCCGCGAGCCGATCCGCGATGGATCTTCGGACCGACGGACCGGTCGCGAGAATTGTCGATCAACTGCTCAAGACCTTCCCCACGAAGGCGAGCGCCGAAGCCTTCAAGCTCGCGGGTCGAGCGATCTCCGAGCTCGGCGACTAGCGCACTGTGGCCCGCTGGCTGCCCGCATCCAACCTCGCGTTGCGCGCCCCCCTTCCGGCGCGTCCTGACGGCGACCGTCTCGATGCGCCGCGGTGAGTCGCGCGGGCACGGGCCGCGGGTACGAGCGGCGGGCAACGGCAAGTCGCCAAAGGTTGTCACTCGATGCCGCCGTCCACTTGACGACAGAATCCGGCTCGTTCAGACTCGCCGCCCCACTCCGAGCCTGAGTGGGACCCACCGATCCTCGTCGAAGGTCGAGGATTGCTACCTGCCTAGGTAGCTCAGTTGGTAGAGCAGCGGACTGAAAATCCGCGTGTCGTTGGTTCGATTCCGACCCTGGGCACCCCCTCCGATGCGCTCCCCTGCGGGCGCATCGGGGGCCTTCGTTCGCCGTGGTGGCCCATGGTGCCCCGTGGGCGCCTCTACCCGCACTCGGCACCGCTGCTGCGAGCCTGGGTGGTAGGGTTGGTCCATGCATCGGGATCGCTTGGGACCGCTCGTGGCATCTGCTCTTCGCCCGCATGTTCGGCTCTCGATGCGCGGATCCGCTCCGCTCCTGCTTGCGGCCATGTTCGCGGGTGCGTGCGGGGAAGCGGGCAAAAACGCGCCGATTGAGAACCCGCTCACCGACCCGGAGTCCGGACCTCCGGCTGGCAATCCCGACGGCAACTGCACGGTGCCCGACGAGGGCTACCCCGAGGACGTCTCCTCACCGACGACGGTCGTGGGTGACGGCACGCCGGAGAGCTGCAGCGGCGATGCCTTCGTCGACGCGGTCGCCAAAGGCGGCATCATCGTTTTCGATTGTGGCCCCGATCCCGTCATCATCACCCTCGACCGAACCGCAAAGGTCTTCAACGACAAAGGCCCCGAGATCGTGATCGATGGCGGCGGCAAAGTCACGCTCAGCGGCGCCGGAGCACATCGCATCCTCTATCAAAACACTTGCGACCAAGCGCAGGTTTGGACGACTCCGGAGTGTGACAACCAAGACCACCCCCGGCTGACGGTGCAAAACATCACGTTCATCGACGGCAACTCGCAGGGCGGCGATCCGGACGGCGGTGGCGCAATCTTTGTCCGCGGCGGACGCTTCAAGGCGGTCAACACTCGTTTCTTTAACAACCGCTGTGACTCGGTCGGGCCGGACGTCGGTGGCGCAGCGATTCGGGTGTTCGACCAGTACGAGGACCGCCCGGTCTACATCGTCAACAGCACCTTCGGCGGTAGTCCAGATCTTGGCAACGTTTGTTCCAACGGCGGCGGCCTGAGCAGCATCGGCGTGTCCTACTCCGTCTACAACAGCTACTTCTCCCACAACCGAGCGATTGGCGACGGCGCGAACCCGGCCCAGGCGGGGACGCCGGGAGGCGGAAGTGGTGGAGCCATCTACAACGATGGCAACACCTTTACCTTGAGCCTCTGTGGCACCGTTATTCGCGACAACGAAGCCAACGAGGGGGGAGGTGCCATCTTCTTCGTCAGCAACGACCTGACGGGGAACATGTCGATCCAAGATTCATTGCTCTGCAACAACCCCAGTGCCGGCTTCGAGACTCAAGGCTTTCCCGGGATCTTCGTGCTTGCGAGCGGCGATCCGAGCGTGAGTGGCTCGCAGCTGCTTGAGGCTTGTCCCGCCGACTAGCAGGGTGTCGAAGAACCTCGCGCGGCGCGGGCGAACCGACGAGCACCGCGCTCACCAGCGGGGTCCGCTCGGTGAGCTACGTGCCCGGCAGGATGACGACATTAGAGACTCGCGCGGAGCAGCGAGAGCGAGCGCGCAGCCCCAAGCGTGGCGAGCAAGGTGCTCAGCTTGGGACCCTGGCTGCGATCAAGGAGCAGATCATAGGCCGTCGGAAAGAAATCGGTCGGCGCGAGCGATGTGCCCTCAAGCATCGTCTTGAGCGTAGGGATGATCTCCGCCTCCGTGAAGTTCTCGGGCATGGATTCGAGCCCACTGACGAGTCGAGCGAGCACGGTGCGGTGCGCTTCTTGCAGCTCTCGCGTCACCGCTACGCTTCGGACGGCGAAGCGGAATTCGTCCGGCGCATGGATATCCAGCCACATGCCAGCGCAGCGGACACGAACCCCAAGGCGGGCCAGATCGGCCTCCGACGCGATGTCCAATGACTTGGCCAGATAGGCGATGGCGCGTTGCGCATCGCCGCCGAACGCCTGCAGCACCATGCTCACCATCCGGAACGGTGCCACTCGCGGAGGCTGGCTTCCGGGGGTGCACGTCTCGTGTGAGGGACTCGACAGCGTCAGGATTCTGCGCGCGGTCTTGCGCTTGCGGTCCTTGTCGGTGCCGTCTTCGGCTTCGTGAGCGAGCCGAACAGCGCGATCGTAGTCTTCGTAGATCTTGATGACGTCGGCATCAAACGAGATCTGGAACTCCGTGTTTGGGCGATAGCTGACGAAGATCCAGCGGAGTAGCTCGGGTTCGAACACCTCAAGGCAATCGGTGACCGTAATCGCACCGCCCTTGCTGCTGGAGATCTTTCCGCCGGCCCCCTTGATGCGGACGAAGTCGTAGGCGACATACTCGGGTGCCTTCCAGCCATAGACGTCACGCACGATGTCCTTGGCGGTGTCGTAGGAACCGCCCGCACTGCTGTGGTCCTTGCCTCCAGGTTCAAAGTGCACCTGCTCGAAGGCCCAGCGCATTGGCCAGTCGATGCGCCAGGGAAGCTTCACGTCACCACCGGAGCGAAGGTCGACCGACTTGCGCCGCCCGGTGGCCCGATGATGCAGCGTGATGGTCCACTCGCCGTCCCACTCGAACTCAAGCTCGTCGCCGAGGTCGTCCAAGAATCCGGCCAGCGGCAACCACTCCTTCGCCAGCGGTTGCTCGCGGAACTGATCGAGAATCCCACGGATCACACCCGCCTTCTCCAAGGCGACGCGGATTCCCTGCGCATAGGCTCCTGCTCGGTACCGCTTGGACTGTCGAATAAACTCGGGAGCAATCCCGAGCGTGGGGAGACTCCCCTCGAACGCGGCGATGTTGTGACTCGCGTAGCTGTCGTGCTCGCCGTAGGGATCGGGCACGTCGGCGATGGACTGGCGCAGGTGCTGCGTCAGCATCTCTTGTCCCGGCATGTCCGCAGGGACCTTGCGGAAAACATCGAAGTCGTCCCATGAATAGATAAATCTGACCTCCGCGCCACGGTCGCGCAGGGCTCTGGCGACCAGGTCCACGGTGATCACCTCGCGGAAGTTGCCGATGTGCACGACCCCCGACGGCGTGATGCCAGCCGCAACCGTAAACTTCGTGGTTCCGGGGTTGGCGCGAATCGTCTTGTCGGCCGCGACGTCGGCCCAGTGGAGGAGATCGTCGGCTGTCGCTTCTCGCAGTGACATTGCGCCCCTGTATTCGCACGGGCCAGGCCACTGCGCAACGCCGTGGCGCCCGCGGTAGCGCGCCCTTGCAGTCGCCGCGGCTGCGGGCTAGCACCGTGTCGTGGGGCACCGCAGTTGCGTCGCGCGCTTG
>CAZVEM010000217.1:0-10635 GCA_964626165.1 uncultured Nannocystaceae bacterium | reverse complement strand
GTCGATCGCGCTCCAGGGCGACGCGCTCTCGAATACGATCGAACACCACGATCGTGTCATTGATCGAGTATCCGATGATGGTCAGCAGCGCCGCGATGGTCTGGAGGTTGAACTCCTTGTAGGTCAGCGCGAAGGCGCCGATCGTAATCAGCGCGTCATGCGCGAGCGCGACGATGCCACCCGGGGCAAAGCGCAGGTCAAAGCGCAGCATCACGTAGAGGAAGATGAAGCCGATCGCGTACAGCAGCGAGAGCGCGCCGTCGACCTTGAGCTGATTGCCAACCTTCGCGCCCACGGTCTCCGAGGACAGGATCGAGATCACCGAACCGGCGCCCAGCCGCTCGTCGAGCTGGGCCGCGATCTTATGACCGATTCCCTCTAGGTTGAATTCGATGACAAACACGCCGTCCTTGACGCTGCCAGGTACAGCCTCTCCGGCGCAGCCCGCCTCCGTCAGTGCACGCTGGACCAGCGCGGGATCGGGTGCCTTGTCGTAGCTGAGAAACAGCTTGCTGCTCGTTCCAGGGTGGTAAAAGCCGCCGGGGATCAGATTGGCCCCATCGATGGTCTGGGCACTCTCGGCGCACGCTGCTTCCGCTTTCTCGTCGACCGTGATGGTCTCCTTGACGCGGATCAGGACCTCATTGTCGGCATCGGGCACGCGCACGGCGCTGCTGCCCTCGTAGCCGAGCTCTTCAAGTGCGCTGCGGATCTCCACAACGTCGGGGGTCTCGGCAAGCTGGAGACGCACCTGCGATCCGCCCTGGAAGTCGATACCGAAGTTGAGGATCGAGCCGCGGGTGGTCTGATTGAAGACCATCGCGCCGAACCCCAACGCCAGCAGCGCCATGGAGAACATGATGAAATAGCGCGCCCGTTCCACGAAGGGGAACTTCGTGTTGGGCGGAATCAGCTGAAAGAACGATTGGCTCATCGTCGAAGTCCTTCGTCGCTCAGGATGCGGCCCTAGATCGAGACCTTGTCATAGCCGCTGCGATTGGCCTGCCAATCGAAGAACACGCGGGTAGCGAACACGGCAGTAAACACCGAGGTCGCAATGCCAATGAGGAGGGTGACCGCAAAGCCGCGGATCGGACCCGAGCCGTACTGCCAGAGCACCAAGCCCGCGATCGCGGTGGTCAGCTGGGAGTCGAGGATGGTCGAGAAGGCGCGGTCATAGCCGGCCTCGATCGCCGCACGTGCAGTGTATCCGTCGCGCAGGTGCTCGCGAATACGTTCGTAGACGATCACGTTGGCGTCGACCGCCATACCCAGCGTCAGCACCAAGCCGGCGATGCCCGGCAGCGTCAGCGTCGCGCGGAAGAAGGCCATGCCCGCGAGCATCAACGTGAAGTTGAGGACCAGGGCGAGGACCGCGACCACACCGGCACGGCGGTAGTAGATCGCCATGAACAGGGCGACGAGGCCCAGACCCAGGACGAAGGAACGAAAGCCGCTGTCCACCGCCTCGCGGCCCAGCTCCGCGCCGACGCGCATCTCGAACTCCTTCTCAAGTCGTGCGGGCAATGATCCGCTCTTGAGCACCTTGGCGAGGTCGTTGGCCTGATCGCGAACCGACTCGCCCGGCTGTGCCCCCATGGTGATGACGACCGAGCCACCCGCGATGCGCTCGTTGAAGACCGGGTCGGAGACGACGTTGTTGTCCATCACGATGGCCATCTTTCGGCCGACGTTGTCCCCCGACATCGTCTCGAACGCCGCGGCGCCCTGACGATCGAACTTCACATCGACCTGCGGGGTGCCAGTGTCTTGCTTGAAGCTGACATTGGCGTTGACGATGCGGTCGCCGGTGATGTCCGCGCGCGCGCGGATGATGTACGTTCGCCAGATCAGCTCGGGGGGCTGGCCGCGACGCGTCACGATCGGCGTGGTGCCGTACGCAACCGCGTGGGTGCTGGGGAGGCGCCACTTGGCGGGAAGATTGTCGAAGAACTGCTGCAGGGTCTCGCGTTCCTTGGCGTAGAAGGCGAAGGGCTCCTTGACGAGCACCCCACCCTTTTCGGGTCGGCCGTAGTCCTCCTCCAGGTTCACCGCGATGCCCAGGCCCTTGTAGACGAGGCCATTTTCGTAGAGCGCGCGGAGATAGGGGACGCCGGTGTCTCCAAAGGGTGTCTCGTCGTCGATCAGGTGCATCTCCAGCACCGCGGCGCGCTCAATCGCGCGCAGCAGACGGCGAAAGTCGCTCGACTCCTCCAAGACCTTGTCGCGGGCATCGGCCGCCAGGGCCAGCTTTACGCGTTCGCTGTCATCTGCCGCCGTCGCGGCAGCGAGCTCAAGCGCCGGGCCGATCTGCGGGTCGACAATGCGGCCGCCCTCCTGAACCCGATCGCCGAGGATCTTCGTCAGGTGCGCGCGCGCGTCCGTGCCACGGATCGTGAGGTAGAAGGCGCCTGGATCTTCTCGAACATCGCTGACCTCGACCGCCTCGATGCCGTCGACACGCAGCAGCGTCGCAAGCTTGTTGGCGGCCTCGGTGGTGGCTGCACGAAGCTCGCTCGCGGTGTCGGAGAGGCCTGGGAGTTCGACCACGATCTGGTCGTTCTTGGGATAGATGCTCGGCTCGGCGACGCCCATGATGTCGACGCGGCCGCGCACGGTGTCGATCGCCTGAGCCACGATGTCCTTGCGAATCGCATCGCGCTGGCTGTCCTTGAGCACCATGACGAGCTGCTCGGGTGCAGCGCCCGCCTCGTCATCGCGCTCAAGCACATCGGCGTAGGCCAAAACATCGTAGTGATCGCCGTTGCGGTCCTCCGCGGTCGGGAAGGTCAGGATCAGCTTCTCAACGCCGACGCGCTCGACCTTCACGTCGAGGTTTTTGCGCTCCTTAAACGACGCTTCGAGTTCTCCGCCGATCTGGTCGAGCTTGGTCTACAGCGCCTCGTCGACCGCCACCGAGTACTCGAGGTGGAGACCGCCCTGGAGGTCGAGTCCAAGCTTGAACTCGCGGGTAAACACCGAGGTGATGAAGCTGGGCAGCTCCCACTTCGCGATCCGTGCGATCGACGGCAGCGTTTGGAGGACAGCCAGTGCGAAGAGCACCAGCAAAAACAGAGCTTTGAGGCCTACGAAGCGACGCATGACTTAGCCCTTCTTCTTCTTGCCCGAGTCGGCCTTGTCGCCGCCGCTGTCATCGCCCGCACCTTTGGCGGAGGCGGAAGCGTCGGTGCCCGAGGCGGAAATTGCGTTGGCAGGGGTCCCCGCGGCCGGTGCGACCGCAGCTGCGGTCTTTTGCTCTTGGGCCATCACGTGCTCACGTGTGTCGAGAATCTTGCTGCGCAGCACCCGAACCTTGACCCGATCGGCGATCTCGACGACCGCGATCGTGTCCTCCATCGAGCTGATGCGGCCCACGATGCCGCTCTCAAGGACGACCTCATCGTTCTTCTTGAGGCTGCTAAGCCGGGTCTTGCGCTCGTTCTCCTGGTTTTGGCCGGGGCGAATGAGCATGACGTAAGCGACCACCAACATCAGGACGATGGGCCCGTAGTTGGCGACGAAGTCGTAGAACGGTGAGGAGGCGCCCAGCAGCAGAGATGCTTGCACCGCAAGGGTCGTGACGTCGATCATGGCGTACTGGGCTTGGCCCGGGTCCTCGGGCGCGGGAGCGTAGGGCATATTGCTGCCCCTGGTGCCCGATCTGACGGGCACCCACACGCTCAACTCACACGGCTGCGCAAAATGCGAAGTCGCGGCGACCGCTTCGTACCGCGACCGGAGATGCGGGGTCAAGGACGAGCGGCCCGCCCCGCGTGGCGGAGCGGCCGCCTCAGACGTCGATCCAGGCCGTCGGGGCCAAGACCCGCCCACGCACCCCCTAGCCCGCCTTGGGAAGGTAGTGGCGTGCAATGACGGCCCAATGCAGGGCGCGTCGCTCTTCAAGTCGTCCCGCCATCATCGCCTCTCGCAGGGAGGCGACCCACGAGTGAAAGAACCAGAGGTTTTGCAGGGTCGCAAGGCGCACGTAGAGCGGATCGTCGTGAACGTGCAGATGGCGCAGGTAGGCCCGGGAGATCCCGCGGAGCCACGGATGCCCTATTGAGGCGTGAAGCTCGCCCTCGGGCGGGAGGGGATCGTCACGGTAGCGAGCGTGGCGAATGTTGAGCTTGCCCCGCCACGTAAACAGCTGACCGTTCCGAGCGTGCCGCGTCGGCATCACGCAGTCGAACATGTCCACACCCGACTCGATCGCGACCAGCAGATCCAGGGGCGTGCCAATGCCCATCACATAGCGAGGCCGATCCGTCGGCATCCACGGCGCAACCGCACGCATCGTCGCATGCGTCTTGTCGATCGATTCCCCGACCGAGAGTCCACCGAGCGCAACGCCATCAAAGTCGAGTCCGACCAATCCCTGCAAGGCTCGCTCACGCAGCGCGAGGTCCGTGCCACCTTGCGCGATACAGAAGCTCAGCTGCGACGGCGAGAGGATCGAGCCGCGCAGGTTGGACACCTCCTCGGCCCAGCGCTGGGTTCGCTCCAAGGCTGCGAGCGCGAGCTTGGGCGCCGCATCGCCCGGCGGGCAATGATCGAGGATCATGCAGATATCCGAGCCCAGCGCGGCCTGAACCTCGAGCACGCTGCGAGGCGTCATGCGATGTCGCGAGCCATCAAAGTGGGTCTGATAATCGACGCCTTGATCATCGATCTTCTGAAGGCCACGCAGGCTAAACACCTGGTAGCCACCCGAATCCGTCAAAATCGGCCCCGGCCAGCCCATCATTGCATGCAGTCCGCCGAGCCGAGCCACCAGCTCGGCGCCGGGACGATGCGAGAGGTGATACGCGTTGCCGAGGATCGTCTGTGATCCGCACGCGCGCAGCTCCGCAGGTGTAAGCCCTTTGATGGCGCCGTAGGTGCCCACAGGCATAAAGCACGGCGTGTGCATTGGACCATGTGCGGTCTCAAGCACGGCCGCGCGCGCGTGGGTCGAGCCATCCTTGGCAAGCACCTCAAAGGATCCGGGCACGCCGGGGCGCCACGTGGAAGTCTCCCCCTCTTGGCGTAGGCCCTGCCGGGCTTGCGAGGCGCGGACGATCTTGTCGGGCGACCAGAAGGCGGCGTTGCCTTGCTCGCGCACGCGATCATCCGAGGCAACCCCCGGCCAGTGGGCGCCGGAAGGAAGCGAGGCCAAGACTTCGGCGAGTCGCGATACATCCCAGGATGCTGCGTGTGCTCCGATCTCTTCCAAGTAGCGCTGCGTCGCGACCGTCGGTGTGCCCGCGACGTGCCCGCTGACAGCGCCGGGCTCCCTGTCCTTTGCACGCTCGCGTCCACCGTCTCGGCCCGAGTTCTGGCCGCCGTCCATCCTCGTACCTGAAACTTCGGGCGGCAGCGTCGGTGTCGGGCCGCGACGCACCAGCATGCAATCACCGTAGCTATAGAAGCGATAGCGCTGCTCGACTGCGTAGCGATAGAGCGACAGCGCTTGTTCCCGGCCAGCGAAAGCCGCGACGAGGACGAGCAGGCTGCTGGCCGGGAGATGGAAGTTCGTCAGCAGCAGATCGACCACGTCAAAGCGATGACCAGGAAGGATCACGAGATCGGCCTCGCCATGAAACTCCACGATCGCGCCGCCATGTTCGCGCGCCACATACTCAAGCGTGCGCGTGACGGTGGTACCAACCGCGAGTATCGGCCGTCCTTGCGCACGGGCCCGCTCGATCCTCGCCGCCGCCTCGGCCGAAATGCTCGCGCGCTCGGGTGGAACGGTATGCCGTCGCAGATCGCGGCTCTGGATGGGCAAGAAGGTGCCGGGCCCAACGTGCAGCGTGATCTCAACGACATCCAGGCTCGCCAGCGCGTCTCGGTCAAAATGCAGGCCCGCGGTCGGAGCCGCGATCGAACCTGGAGACTGGGCGTACACCGTCTGATAGCGCTGGGTGTCGTCTGCCAGCAGACCATCGGGACGCTCGATGTAGGGCGGGAGGGGCAGACTTGCTCGCTCCGCACAGCTCTCCATCAAGTCGCCCTCGACGATGAGAAAGTAGCGACTTCGCGTGTCTGCGCCCTTTGTCGGGCTGGGCAGCGACTTCAGGACAAGCCCACCGGCGAACAGTTCGTCACCTTCCTTGAGGCGCTTGGCGCCACGCACCCACGCTTCCGCGAGACTGCCCGGACCCATGCCCGGCGCAGGTGCGCAAAACAGCAACTCAAAGCTGCGCCCATCGCCCCGACGCTCCAGAAGCATCCTCGCCGGGACGACCTTGGAGTTGTTGACCACCACCAGCGGATGGAGGTCGTGCTCGGCGAGCACGCGCGCAAGATCTCCCGAGCGGCGATCTTGCGCCGAGAGCTTGCCAGGCGTTGCCTGCTCAAGCGCGACGAGCATGCGAGATGCGCCGCGCTCGTGGCTGGGTGACTGGGCGATCAACGAAGGATCAAGATCGTAGTGATAGGCCGCGGGATCGAAAGCGTTGGCGTGCGCTGCGTCTTTGGCGACCATCGTGCGAGCATTCCTACGCGAGTGCGTCGATTCGCGGCACGCTCACTTTCGGCGGGCCTACCCTGAGTGCGCCTCGCTAGCACGGGCGGAGCGAGCCCCGCAAGCGCCACCGCCAACGCCAACGCCACGCGCAATCCGGTGCGACGACGGACAAGCGTCGCGGCACGCCATGCATCGGCCGGGGGACAACCTTGGGTACACGGCGCGGGGCGCTGTGCGGTGCCATCGCCTCTCGGGTCGAATCCGCCCTACCCGTGAGCACGTCGCAAGCACCTGCGCACGACCTCTGGTGCCAGCACCGGCACGAGCCGTCGGGCGCAACGCGGCCTGCTAAGCTCCCGGCGTGCGTGCGCGTCCGCGGCAGCTTGAGCTTTGTCCCGCGCCGATCCCCTGGGTATCTCGGTGCAAGTTTGCCGGCGCGGCCATCCTGATCGCGTGCGTCTCGATCCCCGAAGCAGCCGCAGCGCCGCCACGCCGATCGCCGAAGCGAGAGAGCGTGCCGACAAGCACCGAGCCGGCTGAGGCCGCAGACTACGGCCCCGTCGAGGCGCTCGCGGACGCCGAACGGATCGAGACGGCGCAGCGCGAGGACTACATGCAAGCTCGCGAGCGACTCGACGCGCATCCCGAGCTCGCAGCGGATGCGATCGCGCAACGTTTGCGCACCGCGATGCCGAGCGCGCCGATCCGGGCGCGGCTACTCGCCGCGCTCGCCGACTATCGCAGCGCCAAGCATGCAGGGCTGCTCGTCGAGCACTGGATCGCCAGCGTCGAGCGCGGCGGAGATGCGGTGCTGGCCCGCCAATGGGTGGAGACCCAGGGCGAATCCGCGGCGCGTCCGCTGCTCTTGGCGATCCGCGAGGACTCGCACGCGATCGAGTTGCGGCAGAGCATGCTTGACGTCGCGGTCAGCGTTGCCGCGCCCGCGACCCTGATCGAGCTCACGGCGCTGCTGGGCCGGGGTCACCCAACGCTGCACGGCACGCTTCGTCGCGGATTGGGCAAACGCGCACGACTCGACCCAAGCTTTCGCGCTGACCTCAACGCCGCGTTGATCGGCGAGTTCGACGCGACGCTGGCCAAGCTTCGCGCCGGCCCCGTCACAGCGGACCTTGAGTTGCATGTTGCCGGCGTGCTCTCACTCTGGGCGGGTGTCAGCTTGCAGGGTGCGGCAGAGCTCGAACAGCGTGCCAATGCCTCGCTCGCGGATGCCACCCTCCCCTTCGTCGTCCGAATCGCGTCGTTGCGCGTGCTCGCGCGTGATGACGCCGCCCGACTCGCCCATCAACAAGTCATCGCCGCGCTCGCACGAGCCGAACTCGATGCGTCGCGTCGCGACCTTCAATCTGCAGAGATCCTTGGGAGTGAGGCCCTCTCCATGCTCGGTGCCGCACAAGCCCGCGTCATCGTCGATGAGGTCGGCCTCCTGCACGCGGTCGACTCACCGCGCCTCATGGCGCTCGCGCTGACCCACGCGAGCCTCGATGGCGCCAAGCAAGACAGCTGGCTCGCGACCTATGCGAGCGATCCTTGGCCCGAAGTCCATGCGCAGGCGCTCACCCGCGTCGCCGCCCCCTGCTCGCGCAAGCTCGTCGACAGTCTCGCAGATCGTGCGATCGGTCGGCGGGATGGTGTGGACCCGCTGGTGTCTCGACGCGCAACCGAGGCGCTCGGTCGCTGCGCCGATCGACGCTCGGTCGACTGGCTGGCCGGCATGCTCAACACGTCGCAGCTGAGCATCGAAGAACGCAGCGCCGCCGCGTCGGCGTTGCTGGTCGCACAACCCGTTGAGGGAGCGCAGCTCGTCGGTCAGTGGCTTGGACGGGCCGAGACGCCGGTCGTCGCCGCGCTCGCCAGCGTGATCAGCAAAGCCGCGCCCGATCTGGATCCAGAGGCGAAGTCGGTCCTCAAGATCGCGCTCTGTGAGGCGATCCCAAAGCAGCCGCGCGTGATCCGAGACCTCTCCGCGGCCCTCTTGGTGCTCGACCCCAACGCCCAGTGCAGCTGAGGCGCTTCTTCGCGGCGCTTGGGCTCTTCCCGCCTGTGGCTGCGCTTCTAGGGTCGCGCCGGCCACCGCCACATCGTGCCGGCGGACGTTGCACGAAGCGCTGCCAACGACATACGATCCAGCTTGTGGCGGCGCACGAATCAGGGCCCTTTCGCCCCAAGCTTCGTCGTCTGGAGCGAATTCCGCTGGTGCGCGAAGGCGAAGAGCTCATCGTGCTCCGCGATCCCTTGGGCGTTGCGGAGCCGGCCGCGGTGGACCGTGACTTCGCGCTGGTGCTCGACAATCTCGACGGGACCAAGACCGTCCCGCAGCTCCGACAGTCGCTGCTGATGAAGCACGGACTGGACATCTCGCTCGTCGCCCTCGGCGACTTTGTCGACGATCTACGCGCGGCGGCGCTGCTCGATGACGATCGCTTTCGAGAAGCGTGGCAGGACCAATCCGAATCCTTCCATGCCTCCCCTGTCCGCGAGTCGACCGCTGCCGGCACCTTCTACGCAGAACGCTCCAGTGAGCTGCAAGCCGAGCTTGCCGCAATCTTCCCAACGCAGCTTTCGGCTGGCGCCGCAAGCGGTAGCGCACCAACCCCGCGCGCCACCGATGCAGCGCCACGGGAGCCAGGTGCGGAGTCCAAGGTTGGGTTCTTCAGTGGCGACGCGATCGGCATCGTCATTCCCAGTCAGCCGCTAGATGCCTGCCCAGAGCTGCTCGCGGCCGTGATGCGGCGGCTCCCGTCGCCGAGTTCGATCGACTTGATCGCAGTCATCGGTACCGACTTTGTCGGTGGGCTACTCCCTTATGTCGGTACCGACAAGGGATACGCGACCTCGCGCGGGATCCTACGCAGTGACCTCGATCTCGTCGACGAGCTGGAAGAACGCGTCCCCTGGCTGCTGCGGGAGGACCTTCGTCATCGGCAGGCGGATGGGATCGAGCTCGCTGCACTGCTGCTGCGCGAAGCCTATGGCGTGCGCTGTCCCCCTGCCCTCTTCTTGCTATGCGGCCGCGAGGCGGTCCATGGCGACGACCCCACGACACGCGACGAACTTCTCGGACACCTTGAGGTGCTGCTCGGTCGCCGTCGCGTGCTCTTCGTCTGCGTCGGAGAGCTCAGCCATGCGGGTCCTGCGTTTGGCGGAGCGCCGCTGGAGGACGCCACCTTGAAGGCCCTTGAGGAGTACGATCGGGACTGTCTCGCGCCATTGCTGCGCGGCCAGATCGAGCGATTCGCAGGAGAAATCCGCCGGCCAGGTCCTGCTGGCTCACCAA
Source organism: uncultured Nannocystaceae bacterium (assembly GCA_964626165.1). GTDB lineage: Bacteria > Myxococcota_A > Polyangia > Nannocystales > Nannocystaceae > CAZVEM01. The sequence goes on along the minus strand of CAZVEM010000217.1, from coordinate 892 downwards.
GCGGTGGCGCTGCACTCGACCTGCTACTTCGCATCCTTCCGACTGGCTGCACGGGCGAGCTACTCGGCTACCGGCAGCTCGCAGTTCCGGGCCAGCTTGAGGGGCTCATTGGCGTGGCCGGCATTGCGTTTCGTGCGCCGGCGTAGCGCCACAGGGCGCACGCGCGAGTGGACAAGGCTATGGATGGCGGGTGCTGCAGGCCCACTCGAGGAAGAGCTCGGTGAGGGCCGCGTCACTCGCCAGGCCCTGGGGGCTCGCATCGTCGGGCCGGCGCGCCATCAGACCGATCAGCGCCGCGAGCATGAGCTCAGCTCGAGCGGGCACATCTGCGAGCGAGAGCGCCGAATCGTGGCGTGCCAGCCCGATCTGCTTGCACAGCTCGAGGTGGAGTGCCGCGCGATGCGGGGCGAGCAGCGCGGCGATGCTTCGATCCGAGCTCGCGCGATGCCACGCGTCGGTCACGATCTTCGCCTCGTCCTGTCCCGCCGCCAGCGCGTGCAAGGTCGCAGCGAACCGGCGGCGCAGTTGCTCCCGCGCCGACGCCACAAGTACCGGCCGATCGGTCCGCGCTTCCTCATCGGCCGACACATAGGACCAAGGCTCTCGCCATCGCTGTAACGCGTCCTCGAGGACCTCCCGATAGAGCAACTCTTTGCTCTCAAAGTGCAGATAGAGCGAACCCTTGCTCAGCTCGGCGAGGCGCGCGATCTCATCGAGGTGGGCACGCTCAAATCCGTCTCGCGCGAAGATCTGACGGGCGGCTGCCACGATCGCGGCCCGTCGCCGCGCCTCTGGCTGATGCCTCGTCACGCTTCAAGCCTAGTCCCCTGGAGCTGTGATTTCTTGAAGAAGTCCAGGGGACTGGAGGGCGAAGCCCGACCGCGGGGAGGGG
>CAZVEM010000216.1:0-10655 GCA_964626165.1 uncultured Nannocystaceae bacterium | reverse complement strand
GTGCGGATGTGGCCAGGGGAATGGCCGATGCTGCGCAGATGCGGGGCGAGATGTGGGGTGGATGGGGAAGGATTCGAACCTTCGAAGCGAATCGCGGCGGATTTACAGTCCGCTCCCTTTGGCCACTCGGGAACCCATCCAGGGTGCTGGGAAGTTGATGCGGAGGCAGTTGGCGGTTGGCGTATGCCGTGCTGACTTGCAGAGTAGGTGGAGCTGACGATGGGACTCGAACCCACAACCCCCTGATTACAAATCAGGTGCTCTACCGATTGAGCTACGCCAGCGAGTGTCGAGACGTCGGTGTGTGGTTGCTCCGCCCTGGCCGATGCTTATGGTCGATGACTCTGGCCGATGACTCTGGCCGATGACGAATCGCGTGCGTCGCTGTTCGTCCGGTGGACGTCGGGCGACCTCAGGGAGCGGGTGTATATCCGCGGCGGTTTTGGGTGTCAACCGCGGTCGCCGCTCGCGCATCAAAGGGGGCCGACTCGACTTGCCCCCCCGGACTTCGCGAACGGCGCGGCGAGTCGCTGGAGCCGATCAGCCGCCGACCTCAAGCTTGGCGATCGTCTGTCGGGCCTTGGTCACGGCGAGCTGCATTGTCGCGTCCATGGTTCCCTTCTCGCCATCGATGATCCCCTCGATGGCTTCCGCGCACTCCTGGCAGTCGCCGCCCTGGAGGACGCGATCCGCGAGGATCGCCATGCTCACACGGGCGTCGGGGTTGCGCACCTTGAATGCTTTGCTGATCGCGAGCGCAACCTCCTTGTCACCGGGCGCGATTCGGGCGAGCTGGTGCGCCGCCACTTCTCGCGGGAACCACTCCGCGGACTGGTCATTGAGCGTCTTGAGGTAGCACTCCTTGTCGCTCTTGCAGCTCTCGACCAGGGCGATGCCAGCGTCCCACTGCTTGGACTCCGTCTTGACCTTCTCTTGATCGTTGCCGGAGACCGCATCCTTGATCATCGAGATCTTGTCAGGTGGCGAGGCCAGCACCGCGAAGCGGACGGCCTGCCAACGGATCTCGTAGCGGAAATCGGAGCTGGCGACGGCATCGTCGGAGTAGTCCGCCTTCTTCACGACGTCCACGAGGCAGGTGTAGGCCTGCTCGCCGCCGATCCATCCAAGGGCCTGCGCAACCTCATACTGGTCGAAATTGCGGGTCGCCATCGTGCACTGGCACAGCGCCGGGGCTGCCTCTGGATCGCCGATGTAGCCGAGCTGGCGGGCAATCATCATGCGGAGCGCTCCGGCGCCAGCGTCAGGCTCGGGAGCCTCTTCCCCGGGCTTCTTCTTGGCGGTCGGATCGGGCGGAACACAGTCGTCTTTCGGCATGAAGGCGACGAGATCGGCGGTCGCCTTCTTGCTGCCAAGCGCACCGAGGAACTGCGACGCGATGGTCTTCACCGAGGCGTCGTCGAGCTGCTGCTCTGCCGCGAGCTTCATGATCGATTCGTTCTGGCCCCGGAACGTGGCGAGCGTGGGCTCCACCGCGGGCTCGCCGATCGAAGCGAGTGCCAGCATCGTTCGGTTAAAGATGTCGGTGGTGGAGTTCTCGTCGGGAACGCGGAAGGTGACCTCGAGCAGAGCAGGAATGGCGGACGCGTCACGGATCAGGCCCAGCGCCTTGATCGCCTCGCGATAAACGGCCTGCGGTTGCTTCTCGGGGGAGGCATTGACGGTCGCCAGCAGTGCCGGCACGCCTCGCTTGTCCTTGAGCTCACCGAGGGTCTTGGCGAATTCGAGTCGCATCACGCCTGCCTGCTCCCCAGAGTCAAACTTCGGTTCCTTGGCGTTCTTGTCGAGCTCGGCGGCGACGGCCTCCACACAATCCATCGCCTTGCTCTCGCGAATTCCCTGGAGCGCCAGCATCGAGAACTTCACGCTGTCAGCGGAGCCGTCGAGGACGATCGCCTTCTTCCAAAGCTCGCAGGCCTGCGGCTGCGCGGCATCGCGCGCCATTTGGAGCATCTCTTCGCGGTTGGCGACGGCGCCATCCCAGATCTCGACAAACTTCGGAATCACCTTCTCGGCGAACTCCTTGAGGCGATCTTCGGCATTCGCGGTCTGGGCGGACTTGACGAGCCGCGTGAGCTCCTTCATCGCCTCGGAGCGCTTCGCCGCGTCGTCGAGCTGCGGCACGTAGGTCTCGAACGAGTTTGGATCGCTGGGACCACCGCAAGCGGTCGCTGTGACAAGCGCGAGTGCGAGGAGGCTAGCAACGGTGAGGCGACGCATGGTCGGGAGTCTACCCGATCCTGGACCCAATTCTGCGCCCCGGATCGGCATCGGACCCCAGGGATACGCTCCCGCGTCGTGAAGTGACCTCAGCGCCCAATGACCCGCGACACAGCCGTGGGGGATGCCGACGCGAAACGGACGCTAACGACCGGCGCGATGCTTGCCGCGCGGGATTCGACCGCCGACGCCCTTCTTGGGCGCCAGGTTGCTTCGTGCCGCCGTCCCCGTGCGCTCACTCGCGCCTTTGTTCGAGGCTTGTGCGTTCACGCGTGAGGTCTCTTCGGAGCGATCGCGTCCCGTGGCCTCCGCGGGTCGGTCCGCGCTCTTGCTCAACGCCGCGTGGCGAATGATCAGCGTCTGATCCTCATCGCGGGAGCTGGTCGAGCTCGCTGCAGGGGGCGCGGCCGCACGGGCCGGCTCCGCGCTGGGCGTCGGCCGGGCGGCCGCTCGGGCGCCGGAGGACTCTGCGGCGCGAGCCGGTGCAGGTGCCCGCGTCGGGGCCGGCGCTGCGGCAGCGGGACGAGCTGCGCTGCGGACGTTGGTTGGCACGCGCGAAGCCATCGGACGCGCGGCGCTCTGAGAGCTTGCACTTGCGCCCTCGCCTCCGCGGCCCATCTCGACCTCGCCGCGGAATCCGGCACCGTCGGCGATGATCAGGCGCGGCGCACGAAGATTGCCAACCAGGCGAGCGCCTGCCTCAAGGGTCACACTCGAGCTGGCGGTGACGTTGCCGATCAGGACGCCAGCGACGACCACGTCGCGGGCTTCGACATCCGCCTGCACGACGCCCTCGGCGTCTACGTAGAGCGTTTCAGAGAGGCGGATACTGCCCTCGACGCGTCCACGCACGCGCAGGTCCTCCTGACCGTCGATGCGACCAACCACGGTGATGTCTGCACCGATGATGGTTGCCTCAACGTCGTGCGTAGAGCCCAAGGAATGAGACGTTCGCGGGTTCGCCATGGTGATGTCCTGTGTGTTCGAGCGTGCGCGCGAGACTCAAGTCCGCAGCGTCTAGTGATCCATGTCGACGTTGCCCTTAAAGGACGCGCCGTCGGCGATGAGGATGCGGGGCGCTCGGATGTCTCCCACGACGCGGCAGTCCGCCTTGAGCTCGGCACGCTCGCTCGCCTGAATATCGCCGGTCACAGAGCCATTGACGGTGATCGTGGCGGTCTCGACGCTGGCCTCAACGACGCCGTCACGCTCGACCAAAATGTTCTCACGGAGCGAGATGCGGCCCTTCACGGTGCCAAGGATGACCAGATCCTCGTCGCCGGTAATCTCGCCGTCGATCACGATGGTGCTGCCAATTACGGTGTTCGCCATGGTCTTGTCCTCTACTCTAGATTGCTTTACGGGGAAACGTCTTGGGTGTGTGGGCCTGCGGGCGGGGCCCGGCTAGCGGCGCAACTTGGAGGGGCGTGCTTCGGGCAGTTCGAACTGCATCTCGACACGACCGTGGAAGGCGGCGCCGTCCCGGATGATGACGCGCGGTGCTCTGACGTTGCCGCGTACGTCCGCGCTTCGCTCGATCGTGATCGAGCGGGAAGCAACGATGTCGCCGACAACGCGACCGTGAACCTCAATCGAGACGACCTCGACGTCCGACTCGACGACGCCTTGCTCAGCGACAATCAGGTGGCCCGCAAGGGCGATGCCGCCCTCGACACGACCCTCAACGATGAGGTCTTCCTCTCCGACCAAGGTGCCGCGCACCGCGATCTGAGGACCGATGACGCAGGGAGTGAGTGAGCTGTTTGAGGTCACCATCGTGGTGCTTGCTTCCCTTCAGGCGATACGGGGTGATGCGAGGCGTGGCGTGAAGTCGCCGCGGTCGAAGAGGCGCGTGCCGCGAACGGAGCGCCGACCGGGAGGGCGCGCACTCTACCTTGCTCTGGCCCCAGTGGCACCCGACCGACGGTCGAGCACGCCAAGAGCGGCCCAGGCGCGTTGGCGCCATGGGAGCACCGCCGTAGGCCCCAGTCACCAAAGCCCCTGGGCCGTCGGGCGTGTCCTCGCGCGCGCCCGAGCACTTCCGGACACGGAAAGGTGTCGAGGCGACGCGAGTCGGAGCAGCGATCTCCTGCTCGCCGGCCGCCGGCCACGTCTGAGCATCGGGCAACGTAGCCGATCGACGAAAACCTGATAGAAGCCCGCGGCCAGCCCGATAGGCCGCGAATCCGCAGCCCTATTCACGGCCCAACACGCGCCAATGCGCGCCTCCGAGCGCGCCGGCCCCCGCGATCCCTCGCACGCGGCCCGCCTCCTCCATCCATTCTCCACCACCTCGTGCTCGATCGCCTCAAGCGGCGATCTCGCGGCATCCACCGCGCTCGGTGCACACACGGCTTCCTTCGCAACGACGACTCCGCACAAGAAACCACTATGGAAACACAAGACGATCTCCTCGAGCGCGATGATTTGATCTCTTGGTTCTCCACCGCCGCAAAATCGGGCGGACATCTGATCGGCACCGAGCAAGAGAAATTTGGCGTCGCGGTTTGGGACGTCGAGCGAGATGTGCCGATGGAGATGCCGCGGCCCGCGACTTGGGCGGAGCACGTGTCGCCGCTCCTTGACGCCTTTGTCCGCGACTTTGGTTGGCAACCCGGGCCGCCCGATGGGCTTCACGGCGAGGTCGTCTCGCTGACGCGCGATGGCGCCAACATTACGCTTGAGCCCGGCGGCCAGTTCGAGCTCTCGGGCGCTCCCCTCGCGAACGTGCACCTCACCTGTGCCGAGTTCACGACGCACTACAACGAGCTGCATGCCGCGGCGAGCAAGTTGGGACTTGCTTACCTTGCGGCCGGCTTTCAACCGTTCGCCACCCGCGAGGAGATCGATTGGATGCCCAAGGGCCGCTACCGCGTGATGCGGAGCTATCTGCCGACCAAGGGCAAGCGGGCACTCGACATGATGCTGCGCACCAGCACGGTGCAGGCAAATTTTGACTACGCCGGCGAGGCGGAGTGCGGCGAGCGTTTCAAGATGATGCTCGCGGTCTCGCCGGTCGTAACAGCCATCTTCGCGAACTCACCCTATCGAGAAGGACAGTCGACGGGGATGATGAGCTACCGCTCAGACGTCTGGGACGAGGTCGACCCCGATCGCTGCGGAACGCCTCGTTTCCTGCTGGAAGAGCCGTTCTCCTTTGAGCGCTACGTCGACTATGCGCTCGACGTGCCGATGTTCTTCGTGAAGCGGGGGAAGAACTACCACCCCTATCACGAGACCTTCCGCACCTTCGTGAACCAGGGCTTTCGTACCGACGACGGGGTGTTGCACCGCGCGACGCGCTCGGACTGGGCAACCCATCTCTCCACGCTCTTCCCCGAGGTGCGGCTCAAGCCCTTCATCGAGGTGCGCTGCCCCGATTCCGTCGGATCGGCTTACGTATGTGCCCTGCCGGCGCTGTGCAAGGGAATCCTCTACGACGAGGCCGCGACGCGTGCCGTCTGGGAGCTGACCGGAACGCTCGCACACGACGAGTGGACCGAGCTCCTTCGGATCGCACGCGTGCACGGACCGGCTCATCCGACCGTCCGTTCGCTCGCGCTCCGAGTGATTGAGATCGCTCGAGACGGTCTCGATCGGCAGGACGTTCGTGATTCCAAGGGCAGGACTGAGTCGCGCTTTCTCGACAACGTGCAAAGCGCCGTGGCAGCCGGTCGCTGCCCGGCTTCGGACGTCCTTGAGAAGCTCGGTCCCAATCCGGGACGAGACGCGGCGGCGCGTCGTGCCTACGTGAAAGCCTTTCACTTCGCTGGTCGCGGTGGCGAAGGCGACTCGCTCGAGTAGGTCGCTCGCGTCGAGCGCCTCACGCCAGCAACCTCGCCACACACACGACGGCGCGAAGGAGCGGGCTTACGACTCGTCGGCGTCCACATCGAGGTCGACGTCGAGCTCTTCGAGGGCGAGATCGTCGATCTCCTCGATGTCCTCGTCGTCCTCGTCCTCGTCCGTGTGCTTATCCTTGTCGAGCTTGGCGGCAGCCGAGATCGTCGGGACGACCTCGCTCGCGCTAGACGGTGGCGCGGCGGCGGCCACTTGGGAGTCGTCCATGCCCTCGGCCCGCAAATCATCGGTCGGGTCGTCCCCGGCGGTCGCTTGCTCGGATGCGGCGAGGACCTCGCCCTGTTCCGAAAACTGCGAGTCAACGGCTGCCTGCCCCGGATTGGCTGGGTCTAAGAGCTCACCCTGTCCCGGCGCGGCAAATGACTCGCTTGCCTGGCCGCTCAGAGAGGTCTGCTCGTCGATCTCGCCGTCCTCGGCAGCGATACGCCCGTCAGGTGGGCTCGCCTCGGCAACGACCGAAGGTTCTTGTGCGCTGGCCTCATCGAATTCGCGGTCGCCCTCCATCGCGGCAAATACGGCGTCATCGTCGACGATCGGCTCCGCGACCACCGTCTGCGGCGCGGTTCCCCCCGTCCGGACCACGATGGGTTCGGCGCTCTGGTGCTCAGCGTCGGCCGACTGCGTCGCGTCCGGGTCCTGCTCTTCCGAGTCAAGCTCGTTGGCTGGGCTCGGCGCAGCAGCCCGCAGAGGACTCGGCTGGCTTGGCGCAGAAGAACCTGCGTCGGAAGAACTTGGCTCGGAAGAACTTGGCTCGGAATTCGTGGCAGCACCGTCGTCGGAAAGGTCGAGGTCGATGTCCAGTCCGCCCGCGTCGAGCTCGGCGCCTTGATCCTCGTGCTCAAGCGACTCCGCGGCTTCGGCAGCGGCTTGGGAAAGCGGGCCATCCTCCAAACGATCCCCAAATTCTTCACGCGCGGCTTGCTCTTCACGTTCGGCCTGCTCTTCACGCTCGGCTTCTTGTTCCGCCTCCGCCAGCCACTGTGCGCGCCGCTGTTCCTCTTCGCTGAGAGCGCTCGATGGACTCAGCTCGGCCTCGACTGCAGGCGCGGCCTCGTCTTGGGTGGCAAGGGTGGCGTGCTCGCCTAGCACGCTGTCCTCCATTCGGGAGTCCCCCCCCGCGTCGCGCTCCGATTCGCGCTCTGAGTGCCTCTCCGAGTGAGAGTACGCGTCGCGCGGATCGTGCTGATCTCCGACGGTCGAAGCCTCGACCCGATCCTCTGCTTCATCCTCGAGCTCTTCCAGGGGGTCCAAGCTCGCGGGGTGCAAGCTTGCGGCCGCGAGCGGCTGCCCCTCTGCCTCGGCGGGCGAGGGACGATCCAAGGTCTGCACCGCGTCGGCCGATGCGTCTGTGGCCGCCGCCTCCTGGGCATCCCCCTCGAGCTCTGGCGACGCTGCATCACTCGCTGCGAAGGTGTCCTCGTCGTCGAAGTCGGCGGCAAGCGCCTCGACTTGAGGGACAACACTCTGCGGCGCTGTCGTGGCTCGTGGCGGTGTCGCTTCCTCAGGCTCATCCGAGGAAATCGACACATCGTTCTCGCGGTCGCGCTCGCCTTGGCGTTCGTCGTCGTGCTCTACAGGCCACGCTCCCCGGCCTGCAGCGGCAAGCTCAAGGTCCAGCGACGCCGCTTGATCCGCCGGTACCGTCTGCGTCGCAGCGTCCCCTTGCTCCGCGCCTGCGACCGCTCCGCCATCATGGTCATCGGCATTCGCGTCGCCTGACGGCATCGCGCCGTCACCATCGTCATCCGTCGTCTCACTCTCGTCCTCGTCGTCGATCTCGACGATCTCGACGAGTTCTTCATCGATGACCTCAAGCTCAGCGACATCGTCTGCCGAGGCGACATCGTCGTGTGCAGGCTCCTCTCGCTCTGCGACGCCATCGACTGGAGCTGGAGCATCGCGGAACGCCACGTCGACGCCGTTCGCGGATCGGTCTTGAAGTGCAGGTGCGGCGGACGAGCGTGCGCCGACGGTCTCCGAAGCGTCCCCGACGCCTCCGCGCGGAAGCGGTGGCGGACTCGATGGCGGCGGTGGTGGGGGACCGCCGGCCTTGGGTCGCGAGGGCACAATCGCGCGATCGTTCTCAAGCGCCGCGAGGGCATCGAGCGGATTCGCACCTCCGAGCAGCTCTTCGGAACGCGCCCTCGCCCACGCCAGCAATGCGTCGTCCAGCTCGACGCTATCGGGCAGGAGTTCGCGCAGTTCCACGGGCCGCACGATACACTGAGTCAGCCCGCGGTCCAGCCTGTCTGAGGCGCGCAGAGACACTCCGTGCGCGGTGCAAGAGCCGAGGTTTGGACCCGATTCGCGGCGCAGCATGACCCGGCATCGCCGGCGTCGGTCGGCAAACTCACGAATGCGCGTGATCGCCTCGGCGCAAGGGCAGTGCGCTAGGTCGCCGCGCCGAGCAGGCCTTGGAGGGCGCCCGGGGTGCCAGCGACGAGGGCATCGATGCCCGAAGCATCCGGGCCACCGGCCTGCGCAAGGTCGGGCCTTCCACCGCCGCGGCCGCCAATGTGTGACGCGAGCTGAGCCACGAGTGCCCCCGCAGAGACGCGGGCCTGCAGATCCTTGGTCACGGCGACCAGTACGTTGGCCTTGCCGTCTCGTTCTCCGGCGAGGACGACGACGCCGCTACGCAGCCGATCTCGCAGAACGTCCGCGGCCTCGCGCATCGCTTTGGGGTCCGCCGGATCGACGCGGCGCACGATCAACTTGACCCCCTGGACTTCCTGCACGGTATCCCCCGCCCCTTCGCCGGACGCGAGCTGCCGCTTGAGGTTCGCGACCTCTTGCGCCTTTGCCTTTAGCTCGGCCTGCAGCTTGCCGATCCGGTCAGGCACTTCGCTCGCGCCGCTCGCGTGCAAGCGGTCGGCGGCATCGGCCATCGAAGCGTCGAGCGCCTGGACCCACGCTAGGGCGGCCATGCCCGTCACTGCCTCGATGCGGCGTACGCCCTGTGCGATGCCGGTCTCCGTCACGATGAAGAACGAGCCGATATCTCCCGCACGAGCGACATGAGTACCGCCGCATAGTTCCACGGAGCGCGCACCGATGCTGACGACGCGCACTTGATCGCCGTACTTCTCGCCAAAGAGGCCGATCGCACCGGAGTTGCGCGCGCTCTCCAAGTCCATTTCGCGCGAGGCCGTCGCCGCGTTGCCGAGAATCTGCTCGTTGACGTGCGCCTCGATCTGTCGCCGCTCCTCGTCGCTCACCGCCCTGGAGTGGCTGAAGTCAAAGCGCAAGCGATCAGGCGCCACGAGTGAGCCCTTCTGCATGACATGGGTACCGAGGACCGAGCGAAGCGCGTCATGAAGAAGGTGCGTCGCGCTGTGATGGCGGCGGATCGCCGAACGGCGCTGCGCATCGACCCGTGCCGTGACCTTATCGCCTACGGAAATTTTGCCGCTGCGCAAGATGCCGCGGTGGATGTGATGATCGCCGTTGGGCTTGACGCAGTCGACGATGTCGAGTTCGCATCCCGCACCAAAGATGCGCCCGTGATCGCCGACCTGACCGCCACTTTCGGCGTAGAACGGCGTGCGGGACAAAACGACCTCAACTTCTGCGTTCGCCTCGCTGACGGAGGCAACGGTCATCAGCGCGTCTGGCTGTGCGCCCGCGGAGACGCCGGGCAGCGACGACGAGCGCTGCAAGACAGCGAGCACGGTCACGTCGTCTTCCTGCTCACGCACATAACCGGTGAACGCGTCGACGGCGGCTGCACCGAGCGTCTTGCTCAGCTCGAAGTACGCATCTGCGACGCCCTTCTCGCGTCCGAGCACGACCTCACCGTCGCCCTGTCCCTGGCGGCGCGCGACCTCGGCCTCGACCGCGTCCTCATCGAGCACGAGCTTACGTTCGCGCGCGATGACGCCGGTCAGATCAACAGGAAACCCATAGGTATCGTAGAGCTCCGCCGCAACGGGCACGGGAAATTCGCTCGCCCCTTCGGCGAGTTCCGAAAACGCGGCGTCGAGCCGCCGCAGACCTCGAGATAACGTGCGCCGAAACGCCTCTTCCTCGCCGGTAACGACCTCTTCGATGGTTGCACGTGCGTCGACAAGCTCTGGATACGCCTCGCCAAAGAGCTCGACGACCTGCGCGCACACCTTGGGAAAGAACACCTGGTCGAGTCCGACCTGCGTGCCGTAGCGGATCGCGCGCCGCATGATGCGACGCATCACGTACGAGCGCCCATCGCGATCGGGGAAGACCCCGTCTGCGATCAAGAAGCTCGCCGCGCGCGCATGATCGGCGATCACCTGAAACGCGCTTTCGTCGACGGCAGCTCCGTTTGAGCGGCCCGCAAGCCCTTTGGCAAATGCAACCAAGGGCGCCAAGAGCTCGGTCTGATAGTTACTCTCGACGCCGGCACAGACGGCGGCGAGCCGCTCAAGACCGGCGCCGGTGTCGATGCTGGGCTTGGGGAGTGCCTGCATGCTGCCGTCTTTGAGCTTCTCGTACTGCATGAACTCGAGGTTCCACAGCTCGACGTACTCCGTATCTTGGTGTCGGGGTCAAAACGCCCCGTCGCGGTGAGCCTCGGGAGG
>CAZVEM010000215.1:0-10662 GCA_964626165.1 uncultured Nannocystaceae bacterium | reverse complement strand
GCTGTCTTGCGCGGGGTAGTCGACACCGACAATCCTGCACGTCCGCGTGACGACGCTCGTGCCGTGGCCCGGCGCGGCGTGCTGAGGCGCCCGTTCGAGCACCGCCGTGTCAAGCGACGCGCCGCTGCTCGCGGTTGACGTTGCGGCACCGCCCTCGCTCCGGCTCTGCGTGCTTACGATCCGGCTTCGCTCGCTGACATGGCGAAAACGGAGGTCCTCCCGCGGTGCCCAGGTCTTGCGCGGGTCGACCGGCCCGACCGTCAGCACCCGAAGATCCGCCAAGAGCTGCCCGACCCTCGCACGTACCAACCGCTCCGCTCGCGACCTGGATGAGGTTCTCTCGCTCACATGCGTTGGATAGTCCGGCATTCGTAAAGTGTCAAGTTGCACTTTACACTTCATCGTTATCGCGCGATCTGCGCAGACATACTTCCGCTCGCGGAGCCACCCTGCCCTCCTCGCTTCAGTCATGGTCGTGCCCAAAGTGGCGCGCAGCTGCGTTCGATCGCGTCGCGTCAAGGGTCGTCGGCCCCGTGCGCGCTGACGGCATCGCGGTACACCTTCGCGCCGTGACCAGCACGATCGAGCGCGACATCGTCGTCGTCGGAGCCGGCAGCGCCGGAGCAGCGCTCGCGGGCACACTCGCGGAGCGAGGATGGTCCGTCGCCCTTGTCGAAGAACGCTCGATCGATCGAGCAGGCGCTCGCTGGGTCAACGGCGTACCGCCATGGATGCTGCGTGAGGCGACGATCGAGCCCTCCAGCGGCGTCGAACTTCGCGGGCGCGCGATGGCATTTCACGTCGTCGCGCCCGACGACCGCGCGAGGGTAGAAATTGAGCGGGCCCCGATCGATCAAGTCGACATGCGCATGCTGGTCGCACGCGTCATCAATCGCGCGAGACAGGCCGGCGTGCTGGTGATGGATCGCTGCACGCTGAGTGACGTCGAGCTCAACGAACACGGTCGCCCGACACAGATTCGGGTGACTCGCCGCCCTGCTCCGAGCAGCGACGATAAATCGTCCACGAACGATCAGATGTCTCAAGGCGCGCCCGCCCCTGTTGCGGAGCGCGAGCCCATCACCCTCCGCGCCAGGCTCTTTGTCGATGCCAGCGGGATTGGGGCACAGCTCGCGAGTCGGGTCCCTTCGCTCGCTCGACATCTCACGCCGCTCCATCCCCTTGATCGGTGCAGCGCTGCGCAAGCGACCTACGAGGTCGCGGATCGCGACGGCGCCCGCCGGACGCTCGATGAGCTCAGGATTGGCCCCGGCGGCATTCACTGCGAACTCGGTCGTTGGGGCGGCTACTCGATCGGAAACATCTCGCTGAGCGAAGATCTCAGTGAAGTTGAATTCCTCACCGGAGCGATTGCGGACGGGACGCAACCGAGTGGCGCAAGGATCCTGCGCTCGATCCGCGAGAGATTTAGCTGGGTGGGGGCTCGGATCTTTGGTGGTTCCGGGATCGTGCCGCTTGGCCGCACGCGCGATCTATTTGTCGCGCCCGGTATCGCGCTCGTCGGAAACGCCGCCACGCAGATGTTTTCCGCCAGTGGTAGCGGCGTGGGGATTGGGCTCATCGCAGGACGGCGGCTCGCAGACGCGCTCGTCGGCGCACGCGATCCGGGCGACCTGGCGACCTTGTGGCGCTATCAGGCGACCTTTCTCCGCGAGCATGGCGGTCTCCTCGCAGTCTACGACGACGTCCGAAGGGCCGCGCAGCGACTGGCCCCACACGAGGTGTCTCGGCTCATCGGCGGAGGACTCGTCACGCCCGCACTCATGCACGCCTACCTCGATCAACGCCTCGTGTTTCCCAAGCCCCGGGAACTCCTCGGCATGGCGCGCGGCGTGATGCGGCATGGATCGCTACCTCGCCCGTTGACGACGACGGTCGTGCGCATCCCCGCACTCTTGGCGCACCATGGGCTTGTGCCAAAGAGCCCCGATGTCGAGGCCCAACTTCGCTGGGCGCAGCGGCTGGCGCAGCTGCGTCGGGAGGGTTGGGGGATCAGCTCGGCTGCCGCGCGATGACCGATGGGGCGCGGTCCACGATGCCCTGGGGCGCCGTGGACCCAGGTCGGAAGTGGCCGCGGGCCTGCTAAGAATCCGCCATGGCCGACCCCGCCGTCGAAGGCTTCGTACCGTCTGCGGACGAACGACGCCGACTCGTCGACACGCTGCTGGCGGTGCTCTCCGCAGGCGCCGCTTGGCACTTCGCCAAAGGTCGACTTCTTGAGCCAAGCACGTCGGTGTTTCCCGAGGGCTGGACCAACGACCGCCGAGGTCTTCGCACAACGCTGCGCCGCCTCCATCGATACGCCGCGCTACCGGATGCCGCACAGGTCACGGTCCATCGTCCCGCACCGGAAGATCCTCCGCTGCCGCGACAACCTGATCCGCTGCGTGGCGGCGCAGTCGCAGTGTGGCGACGTCCTGACCTAGATGCTGGCGGTGTCTTTGCGTACGAGGCGGACGGGCGAGCGCTCAGCGACGCAGCGCTCGGACAGGCCGCATGCGCCCGCGCCGTTGCTTCGCTCTGGCTCGCCAAGCATCCCGTCAAGATCGCCGGACTTCCCCCGGCCGCACTCACCGACGTTGCCGCGATCGCGCTGGGATTTGGCGTCCTGATCGCGGACGCGTCGTTCTACACCGCTCGTGGTACCAAGAGTCGCCCGACACGCGCGACCGCCCTCGAACCCGCGTCGGTCTGTTACCTCCTCGCGATCTTGAGCAAGGCCCGCCGCTTTGGCGAGCGTGCCCACAAGCAGGTCGCGGGTGCACTCGCGGCGAATCAGGCCGCGTTCTATCGCGCGTCGTACGACCTGTTGAGTCGCGACCAGGGCGAGGCCAGTCGCATCGAGCAGATTCAGCTCTTGCTCGACCAGGCGACAACGCCGCCCGAGAGTATGCTCGCGTCCGACCTGCTCGGCGGCGCCCTCTCTGGGGAAGACGCGCATCAAGAGATCGACGAATCCGACGCGCGCTCAGGGATCGAAGCACAAGCCCGAGATCCAGTGGTCGGCGTGAACGCGAGCAAGCCCGTTTTTCGCGTGCGTGGAACGATGGCCGCGCGCCTGGGAAGGGCGGCCATGATGTTGTCATTTCTCGTTGCCGGCTTTGTTGCTGGACCCGCGATGACAGGTTCGAGCGTCGGTACCTCAATGTCGCTGTTTGGTATCGTGGGCATGGCGGTGGCAGCCCTCGTCGGTTGGTTCATCGCAGACCCGCGCTGTTCTGATCCGCGCTGCATGACCAAGTTGCCCGCGGGCCTGACGGAGTGTCCGCGTTGCAAAGGGCGCGTCGTCGGCGACATCGCCAACGCAAAACTCCGCCTCGCCGCGGAAGAGGACTACTACGCCGCCCACCCAGAGCTCACACCCGCCGCGCCCTCGGGCGAGACCAGCGCGGACGCGATCCGCTGACGTCGTCTCGCTCGCACGAGCAAGGTGCCCCTGCGAGGCCCCGCGCGCGCTCGCAACGCTCGAATCTCGCTGCACCCACCGTTGCCCGCCCCTTCACGGCCTGACAAAGTCCGCGGCGTGGACGAGCGCAAGTCACCGCCGCAGCCAGCGCACGAGCGCGACGAGCCAGCGCTGCCGCCCGGGACACCGTTTGGGGACGGCGAGATCCAGTGGCTCGAACGGGCCGCGCTCGATCGCGGACTCCTCGCTGCGCTCGACGACGATCAGCGACAACGGCTCTTGCGAGCCATCGGTTCGCTCGCAGCGCCAGCGATGGGTGATGAACGTCGCCTCGCCAAGGCGATGCGTCGCAAAGCCCGAGCGAACAATCGAGCGATCGATCGAGCGCAGCGTGAGCAGACCGGAATTCGTCAGACGCGAGTCCTGGACCGATTTCCCACGCCGTCGCTCTCGTCGCAGCCGTCGCTGCCGCTCGCGGCGCGCGACGCTTCCACCGACGACCGCGGCTCAGGTGGCTCTGAGCTCGGCGACGAGCAGCGGCCCGAGAACAGCGCTCGATTCACACCCGCGATCGCGACGCTGATTCAGGATCGCAAGTGCTACGTCTGCAAAGTTCGCTATCGGGAGCTTCATCATCACTACGACCAACTGTGTCGGCGCTGCGGAGATGAGTCATTCGCCAAGCGTTCGCCCGACTGCGATCTGAGCGGCCGTATCGCGCTGGTCACCGGGGCACGGGTCAAGATCGGGTACCAATGCGCGATCATGCTGCTTCGTTGTGGCGCGCGCGTCGTCGCGACCACGCGCTTCCCTCACGACGCGGCGACGCGATATGCCGCCGAGCCAGACTACGCGCAGTGGCGCGACCGACTTTCGATCGTCGGGGTCGATCTGCGACACACACCGAGCGTCGAGGCTCTCTGTGACCAGCTGTGCCAGGCACTCCCGCACCTCGACTTGCTGATCAGCAATGCCTGTCAGACCGTGCGTCGCCCTCGCGACTACTACCGGCATATGTTGGCAGCGGAAGCTCAGTCGCGTGCAGATGCGGCACCGCAACTGCGCGCGCTTCTTTCTCTTGAAGGCCAACGCGGTGAACGACTCGTTGACGCGAGTGCCCAGGTCGTCGAAGCACTGATGGGTCGCACCTCCTCAAGTGAGAGTTCGGCGATCCTGGATAGTGTGCTGCTGTCGCGCTTGGTCGTTACCGACGACGATCTGACCTCGTCGCCCGAGCAACTTCCAGAAGGACGCTATGACGCCGATGCGCAGCAGGTCGATCTGCGCTCTCACAACAGCTGGCGCATGAGATTGGCGGAGGTCCCGACCGGCGAACTGCTTGAGGTACTCTTGATCAATGCGGTCGCGCCTTTCGTCTTGGCGGCGCGGCTCAAGCCACTCATGCTGCGCACGCAGACCCGCGACAAGCACATCGTCAACGTCACGGCGATGGAGGGCCAGTTTGAGCGCGGCACAAAGACCGACCGCCATCCGCATACCAACATGGCCAAGGCGGCTCTCAATATGCTCACGCGCACCAGCGCGCAGGACTACGTCAAGGACGGCATTCACATGAATGCGATCGATACCGGCTGGGTGACGGACGAAGACCCCGCCGAGATTGCGGAACGTAAGGCCGCCGACCTCGACTTCTCCCCACCGCTCGACATCGTTGATGGCGCCGCCCGCCTGATCGACCCCTTCATCACCGGTCTGCGCGGTGGACCGCAGGTTTGGGGACAGTTCCTCAAGGACTTCCATCCGACCCGCTGGTGAGCATCCACCGGCTGTCCACGAAGGAGAGCCGAGCCGCGGCCCACATCTCCAACATCTCCAACATCAGCGAGCTGCGCCCGCCAACCGGCGAAGGCGCGCAGAGCCGGCTCGCAGCGTCGCAGCATCTTGGGATGCCTCGCGTCCTGGCCTCAGACGTACCTTGCGCGGATCGCTGCGGTTAACATGACGCCGTGGCGAGAGTCCTTCGCAGAGTGAGGCGAACCCGGGCCGAGCGCGCGTTGACACCGGAAACAAGCGTCGAGGTCTCCCGCCGCCCGTTCCCCATGGTGCGGCGCCTGCATGGTGCGGGCGTTCCCGGACGCGATGTCTTTGTTTGGGACGTCGACAAGACCTATCTCGACTCTGGTTTCGAGAGTCGACGCGAGCTGATTCGTACCGCCATGGAACGCGCCGGCCAGAAGCGCTCGATCCCGGGCACCGCACAACTGCTGCAAGTCATTCGCCGCGCCGACAGTGAGCCACGACCGCTGTATTTCATCACCGCAAGCCCGCCGCAGATCGCCAGTGCCATCGAAGGCAAGCTCGCGCTCGATGGAATTACCTTCGACGGCATCTGTTACAAGAACCAACTTCGCCTCGCGGCTCGTCGGGAGTTCGATCAACTACGTGTTCAGATCGCGTTCAAACTCGCAGCGCTCCTCTCGCTCTTTGCCGAGCGCGAGGACTTCTGCCGTTTTCATCTCTTTGGCGATGATGTCGAACACGACGCGTTGACCTACTGCCTCTTTGCCGATGTCGCGTCAGGCCGCGTGCGGGGAAGTCAGCTCCGCGACGTACTCACCGACCTTAAAGTGCGCGCCCGTTACGCCATTGCGTTGCGCGAGTACGCGGACGAGCTCCCGCGTCGCGACTGCGTTGCCGGCATCTATATCCATTTGGTGCGCAAGCCCGACGGCTCAAGCCTCGCGAGTTTTGATGGGCGGGTCGTCGGCTGGGAGCACGCCGGCGCGGCAGCGCAGTCTCTCTGTAGCGCAGGGCTCTTAACGTCGACGGACGTGCAAGATGTCGCTGCAGCGGCGCCGCCATCCGAGCCGCGCCACGGCCAGGCTCCGCTGCGCAGCGACGGTCTCTGGACGCCCGAGGGCATTTTGTCGTAGCCGAGCACCGCTGCAACGCGCACGGGTCAGCGCTTCACTCTTCGGGCTCGCAGCTACGCGCGGATTCGCAGCACGACGGCCGCGTCGCGCGTTACCGCTTCGACCGTGAACTGCCGGAGTGGCGTCTTTGCGGGCCCATTGCGCACCTCACCGTCCTCGCCAAACTTCGAGCCGTGGCATGGGCAGCGAATCTCATGGCTGGGCGCGTCGTAGTCGACCTTGCATCCCATGTGCGTGCACTTTGATGACAACGCGAGGTAGCCCCCGTCTTGAGCGCCGGCCTCATCGCGCGCGTGCACGACGAGCACAGGATCATCCCCGATCGTGACGCGAAGACTGCCGCCGAGGGCCTGCAGCGATGCATGTTGGCGCACGTCGAGCTCGGCGACGCCGTCGGCGTCCGGCTGCAGCACCGCACCCGCACGGCCCGCACATGCGCTGAGTACCGGGAGTGCGACACCAGCCGCTCCAATCGCGGTTGCACTGTGCACGAGAAAGCTTCGCCGGGTCGACATGGCCCCCAGTCTAGCAGGCTCACGCGATCCGGCCGCCGTGCTCGGTGCACTCAGGGATCGGTGACCGCGGCGGAAATCAAGGTCGCGTCTTGCATCATCGCGACGATGGTCGCGGGGTCGACCGCGGGCGAGAAGAGGAAGCCCTGCGCGCGACGGCAGCCAATTGCCGTGAGCGCATCGACCTGCTCGCGCCGCTCGACACCCTCGGCGACAACACCGAGGCCGAGTGCGCGCGCCAGGCCGACGATCGTGCGGACAATCGTGGTGTCCTCGACGCGATCAGGAAAGCCCACGAGGAAGGATCGGTCGACCTTCACCAGGTCGACCGGGAAGCGCTTGAGGTACGAGAACGACGAATAGCCGGTGCCAAAGTCATCGATGGCGAGACCGACACCAAGCGCGTGGAGCTCGCCCATCACCGCGTGCGCGGTTTCTGGATCGCCCACGAGTGCCGTCTCGGTCAGTTCCAAAGTCAGCCACTCCGGCGCCGCCCCCGTCGTACGAAGCAGATCGGCGACGCGCTGCGCGAGATCTCGCTGGTTGAGCTGTCGCGGCGAGAGATTGACCTTGACGTTGAGCGGTTTGCGGTCCGGGGCGACCTTGGCCCACTCGACGGCCTGCCGCAGGGACTGTTCGAGAACCCAACCGCCAATTTCGAGGATCAGCGAAGTTTCCTCGGCCAGCATGATGAAGTCGGCGGCCGACACCAGCCCCTTGTCCGGATGGCGCCAACGCAGCAGCGCCTCGACACCGACGATCTCAAGCTTCTCAAGATCGACTTCCGGCTGATAGAGCACGACCAGCTCGCGCCGGCGCATCGCCTGCCGAAGTCGCTGCTCGGACGTCGCGCGCCGCTGCATCTCGACATGCATGGCCGAGTCGTAGAACTCAAAGTGCCCGCGATTGCGCTGCTTGGCGCGCGTCAGGGCGACGTCGCAACGACGCTGCATCTCCCCCACTTCCAGCTCGCCGGCGCGCGCCTGGACCAGACCCGCGGTCGCGGCCACAAATACCTCGTGGCCCTTCGCCCGGAACGGCGCGCGAAAGCATTGCAGAATCCGCTCGACCAGCGCCTGCGCTTGCTCAGGGGTTGGTGCCCCGGTGGAGAGGAGGGCGAACTTGTCGCCGCTTTGGCGGGCGAGCAGATCGCCATCGTCCAACTCGCCACGTAGCCGCTGCGCCGCGGCAGCAAGGACCGCGTCGCCCACGTCGTGCCCCAGCATGTCGTTGACGGACTTGATGCGGTCGAGATCGATGTAGATCAACGTCGCCATCGAATTGGGGCGCCGCAGCACCGCACTGATGGAGTCGCCAAGCACGTAGGAGTTTGCAAGACCAGTGAGCGGATCGACCTCGGCCTTACGCCGAAGCTCTGCTTGTGCGTTGCGGCGCTCGCTGACGTCACGGGCGACCATGAGCTGCTCGGTCACCGCGCCGTCGTCACTGCGCAGCGCCACCAGCCGCAGCTCAAACCAGCGCTCCCCGTCGACCCGAGACCAGAGAAGCTCGCGTGTCAGCTCGTTCGCCCCGTGGCGCACCGCTTCGAGCATCTCCGTCCAGGTCGCGACCAGACGCTCCAGGGTTTGCGAATCGTGCACGATGCGACCCGGTGCCATCCTCAGCGGACCACTGCCGGGCACGTCCGAGGCAATCTCCTCCGCGTCGGTCGCGACGATCGACGCCGCCCCAGCGCGCGCCACCGGCAGGGCTCCGGCCTCTTCAAAGGCGCGATTCCACAGCAGCGGTATGCCGCTCGGGGCGAGGCACGCGATCGGATCGCTGGTGGCGCTGACCAAGGCCTCCGACCGGCTCATCAGGCGCGCGCTGTCTCGTTGCGTGGTGAGTCGAGCCAGCGCGTGGGTAAAGACAGATGCCACGTGATCGAGAAGGCGAAGCGCGTCGCGTGACCACGCACGCGCGCCGTCGCGCGTCCCCAGACCGACGACACCGAGCAGGCGTTTGCCGTCACGGAGCGGCCGCGCCACGATCGAATGCACCCCGAGTGCGAGCGCAGCGCGACGTTCGGCCGCGAACTGGTCGGAGAGCCCGGCGACATCGTCCACGCAGACTGCGTGACCTTGGGCGAGGGTCTCGAAGAAGATCGGCGCGTCCTTTCGACGCACCCGCCGCATACGCACAGACAGCGCCGTTTCCGGTGGTACTTCGGTGGACTCCCACTCGTTGCTGAGGTGGAGCGCGTCGTCTCGATCGGAGAATCGAAACAGGTAGCCAAGATCCGCACCGACGAAGGCGCCCACCCGGCCAAGCACGCGGTCGGCCGCGGCCGCGACGTCTAGACCATCGAGGTCGAGCAGATCCGCGCTGACCTCCGCGGCGACGCGCTCAAATCGGCGGCGGTCGCCGAGCTCGGTACGCAGTAGATGCGCCGGGTCCTCAAGCTCGAACGCGACCAAGAGGCCAGGACTTGCGACGCGCACAGCTACGATGCGCATCTGAGCGCCCGAGCGCAGACCGATCACGAAGGGCATCGCGGCTGCTGGCCGTGATGGGTCCTGTGCGTCGAGTTGGCAGCGTTCGAGCAGCGCTCTGAGTGCGACCATGCCGTCGGTGGTCAGCAACTCTTCAAGGCGGGTCGCGCCCGCCTGACCGCCGAACGTCGCGAGTAGCGTCTTGCTCGACTCCTCGTCGAGCGCCTCACCGCCGACATCGAGCAAGAGGATCCCACTGTCGATCGACGTGGGTCCACGCTCGTCCGTGTCCAGGGTTGTCATACGGTCGGGCATCTATCGTCGCGCTCCGATGGAGCTAGCGCAAGACAGCGCGGCAAGGCCACGTCAGTGGCATCGAGATCCGTATTGTGCAGCACCTCCTCACTGGCCAAAGTGGCACTGCATGCAGCTCGACCACGTGGATCGTCTTGGGATTCTCGCCGCATGTCCAGTATGGAGGTGAGTCCGCGGCCAACACGCCCGCGGGATTGCGTCCCGAGTCGACCGCGGTCGTCCGCTCGGCGGGGCATCGCGAGGCATGAATGCGCCCGAATGCGGGCCGATCCCCAAGACGAAGAGGGCGACACCCAACCGCATCGGTGGAGTGTCGCCCCGTCATCGCATCGTCCGTTCGACGATGCCGCGACTCAGGCCGGCAGTGCTGCCGGCGCTGCCGCACTAGTTGCAGGTCGAGGGGATGATCTCGGAGGTGGTCGTGTCAAACGCAGCGGGGGTGCAGGTGCCACCGTTGCAGTCCGCGTCGTCGTTGCACTGGCCGCAGGCATAGAGCGTGACGATGCCGCCGACGTCGATAACGTTGCAGAGACCCGACTCGCAGGCCGCATCGTTCATCTCGCAGAACCCACCATCCGCAACGGTACCCGGCAGGATGCAGGTCTTGCCACCCGCGAACGCGATGGTGTCGACGTCGGGCAGGCAGAGCTCGCCCGCGTTCGTATCGCAGTCCGCGTCGGACTCGCAGTCGCTGCAGCCGCTCACCGAGATAAGACCCGGCACGTCAAGCACGACCGCGCACGTCAGCCCCTCCATGCACGCTTCGGTGGTCTGGCAGCCAGAACCGAACGACCCGTCACCACAGGTCGAACCGGCGCCCAGGATCGGATTGGGCGGGTTGCAGCCGCCGTCCATGCAGTCGTCGTCCATGTTGCACTCACCACACACGCCGCCGAGCGCCGGGATGGCGTAGCAGTTCATCGAGATGCACTCGGTATCGGCGAAGCAGGAGGACCCATCGGGCTGCGGCTCGCCATCACCGTCACCATCACCGTCGCCGTCGCCGTCGCCGTCGCCGTCGCCGTCACCATCGCCATCGCCATCGCCGTCGCCGTCGCCGTCGCCGTCGCCATCACCGTCGC
>CAZVEM010000214.1:0-10899 GCA_964626165.1 uncultured Nannocystaceae bacterium | reverse complement strand
CGAGGAGGGAGCGTACCGGGCGTACGTGACCGACGAGCAACAAGGGGCTGCATGGCGAGTGCGCGGCCATGCGCCGCGCGGGGTTCTTCGACAGCCTGCTAGGCGCGCGGGCCCGGCAATACGCGGCGCGACCCAATGTCGAGGCGCAGCGTCTTGCCGCGCAACGCCGTGTCGAGTCGACCAACTCCGATGAGGGCGTTGAGCCCGAGCTCGGCGCACATCAAGGCCGCGTGCGAGAGCGCACCGCCGTGTTCGATGACAAAGGCCGTCGCTCCAAGCTCGGCGAGCAGCACGGCCGCGGGCGCGGTCAGAGTTGGGAGCGCCAAGATCAGGCTGCGAAGGTCTTGGGGGCGGCTGCGCTGCGCTGCGACAAAGCCGGGGAGATCTTCGACGTAATGCAAGCAGCCCACGCAGTCCTTGCCGATCGCGACGGCTGCTTGTCCGGGGGCGTCCTTCGGCGCGTTCGCCAGCGCGACGTCGGTCGCGGTTCGGATGCGCGCCCCATCGCCGTGCTCGGCAGCCCAAACATCGATCGGGTAAGCCAGATGGTCCGCCTGGTCCGCCTGGTCCGCCTGGTCCGCCGGCGAGTCGATCAGGATTGCCGGAGGACGACTCGCCTGCGCGGCGAGCCAACGCGCAAGTGCCGATGCTTGGGCCCGCTCAAGCGTCGAGTCTTCACGCTGGGTCGGCGTTCCGGTCTGCGCTCGGGTCTGCGCTCGGGTCGGTGCTCGGAGTAGGGCCGCGATCAAGTGAGGTGGCGAGCAGAGGAATACCTGCGCGCGCCCGGAGAACACGCATGATCCTCCGATCGGTTGATTGAGCCCGAGGCGCGCGCCGATCTCGACGTACCACGTTCGCACAAAAAGCAGGCCGATCGAGAACAGGAGATCATCGAGCTCGCCAAAGAGTTGGGCGAGCAGCGCGGGGCTCAGCGCCGTCGCGGCGAGCTGTGACTCGACCTGCGCGCGCCACCTTGCGGCCGCGTGGGTGGAGTCTCTGGCGCGGTCATCCGGATTGCGATCGGCACCCTCACGGCCTACACGCGTGTCTCCGCTGGGCCCGGACGCTGCGCGCAGCGGGGTGTTGTCGACCACCTCCTCTAGCGTGGGCGCGCTCAGGTCCCACTCGCTGAGAAGATAGGGCATGGCTGCCTGGTGCAGCGCCACAATCGGGGAGCGCCTACCGGCGTGCGCCGCCGGATCTCGGGTGGCGGCCTTGGCTCTGGCCGTGCCCTTGATCGCGTCCTTGACCACGGCTTGCAGCGCCGTCACGTGCGACCTGGTCGCCTCGTCGCGGTCGGAGGGCGGCTTGGACTTGGTCGTGCGCCTGGGCCGGTGCGCAGCCGCAAGCATCCGCTGCCTGGCATCCCCTCGCTGCAGTTCGGCGAACTTGTTGAGGGATGCGCGACAGGAACTCAGCGCCGGGCGGTGAGCGGCTGCGAGCTGCAGATCCTCCATCGCGGCGAGTCGCTCTCGCCATTTTTCAAGACGAACGATGGCTTGCGCGATCGCGTCGAGCATCGGCCTGAAAAGCTCGAGGCGATCGGCTGCATGTTCGAGCCGCCTGGATTTTCCGGGCGAAGGGACGTGGCGAGCTCGCGTGTGTAGGCGGGGCCGCGCGGCGTCGCTCGACCCCGCGGTGGTCGCTGCCTTCGTGGTATCGCGCGCGTTCGCAGCGTCCTGGAGTGGGCTCGAGTCGCGCTGGTAGAGCCATCCGTACATTTCGCGGACCGCTGCGGCACGAGGGTCGCGATCGATCATGTCGATCAAGTGGGTGTGCGCGGGCGAGAGCGCTTGGCTTTGGTGCATCTCATCCAGCACCCACCGATCTGCCACGCGCAGCGAGTTCGCCTCCGCCCGTCGCGGGGTATTTCGCGGGGAATGTCGTGGGGAATGTCGTGGGGAATGCTGCGGCGCCGCTGTACGAGCTCCTGCCCGATCCGCGAGGTCTCGTGTCTGCGTCGCATGGACGAAGGGATCCACGCCAAGGTAGGGTCGAAGCTGAACGAGGTGAGCTTGACCATGACGGTCGATCACGATCTCAAGGTCGCTTGCCTCGTGTCCAAAGCACGCAGTTGCGAGGCCCCAAAGTCGCCATACCGCTCGCCCGGGCGCGGGGCAGTGACGATGCCAAGAGCGCAGCGCACCCGTCCACAGTGGATCATCGTCGCCTGCTAGGCTCGCGCCCCTGTCGTAGATCTCGATCCAGGGGCCGCGCGTGGCGTCCAGCTGCTGCAGCGGTGTGGCACAGACGCAGAGCTTGGCAACCGGCACGCTCTGCTGGATCAGCAAGGGGGCGTGCATGAGCTCGTCTGCGTCGCGGTGGTCCGCAGCACGCGTGGACCTCTTCGCGCGAGCATCACGGGTGGCGAGCGACAAGCCCTGCAGGGATGCGCGGTGCGCCATAAGAATCCCCTCGATGCCCTCGACGAGCTGCGGCGCCGATGCAACGCGCGCGACCGTGGCGGAGAGCCCAGCGCGTGCGGTCCTTGTGCCGTCCTCACCCTCGACGGCGGCACGGAGGTGCCACGGACCTCGGGACATGCGTTCACGCGCCAGTAGCTCGGCAAGATGAACCGCCGCTTGGCGATCGCTGCTCGGCAGTCTCGCCGGCACGACCAGCACGCCCTTGGGCACGGGCAGACCACAGAGCGTCGCGTCGTGGAGGCGACGGAACTTCGGCCATCGCATGAGTGCTCCGATCGCGACTTGGGCGTGAAGCTCACTGGACCCCAGGCGCAGCCCGTGGAGCTCCGATCCGCTTGCAAGCGCAGGCGCTGCGGCGAGCGGAGACTTGGCGGGGGACGGCATCAGAGGGAGCTCGCGTGATCCGACCAGGTACTGATCGGGGAGAGGGGCGTGTCGACGCGCGTCGCGACGCCTGAGGGAGGGCCTGATAGGGGCGGCGGTCCGGTGATCGTTGTAGCGCGGCGAATGCCAATGCGGCGAGGGTCAAACGACGACCTCATCGACAGCATGCGCGGCGCGGCGACGCCACATCCATCTGGACGTACCTGCTCAAGTACACGCGTGTGCGCAGCCACCCCCGATGCTTCCCGCGAGAATGCGTCGTATGCTGCCCACGTGAGCACGCTCGCGCTTGTGTGCCCGCCGCTGGAGACGTGGCTCCCACGGCGCGTGTTGGGAGAGCGTGGTCGCGCGCGCGCGCGCTTGCTGCCAGTGGTCGAGCCCAAAGGTGAGCTGCGGCAGATCTTGGTGGACCTGCCGGACGTGGACATGCCGCTGCCCGGGCTGAGCCATACGGCGTCTGGCCTGGAGGTCACAGACAGGCTCGACGCACTCGTGATCGTGACGCATGCCAAAGGGCCGCTCGCCGGTGGGATCGATGCACTGCCTTGGGTGCGCCCGGGCGGACTGGTCGTCGAGATCATCGCGATCGCGCCGCACTGGCTGCCGTGGATCGTCGGCTTGCCCAGCAGCGTCGGCCTTCACCGCGAACTCGTGCGCGCTTCGAGACGCGCGACGCAGTGGTCGATGATGGGGCTCTTTGACGTCGAGCAGTGGCTCTGCCGAGATCCGGGGGACTACGTCGTCACGCTCGGACGCGTGCGCTGTCCACCACCGCCCGCGCCTGAGATCGAATCCGCAAGCGAGGCAGCAGACCCGCTCAACCGCGACTAAATGCGCCGCGCGGTTTTTTCGACAGCCTGCTAGGCGCAGGAGATGGCGTCGTTCCAAGCGCGGCGCACACCCTCGATCCAGTCGCGCTGAGGACCCGGCACGAAGCGGCGCTCTTGCACCCACGTCCTGCGCAGCTCTTGCTGATCACGCCAGATTCCCGCGCCGAGTCCTGCCAAGAAGGTTGCGCCGAGGGCGGTGGTGTCGAGCATCGCAGGTCGGTCGACCGGAAGATCGAGAAGGTCGGCCTGCATCTGCATCAAGAGGTCGTTCGCACATGCCCCTCCGTCGACGCGCAGCTCGGTGATGCGTCCTGCGCCGGCGCGATCAAGGTCGGCACGCATCGCCGTGATCAGATCGGCTACCTCGAGCGCGATGCCTTCAAGTGCAGCCCGTGCGATGTGGGCCTTCGTGCTGCCACGCGTGAGCCCACGGATCAGCCCGCGCGCGTCGGGCCGCCAATGCGGCGCGCCGAGTCCGGCGTGGGCGGGCACCAAGACCACGCCGCCGCTATCGGGGACTTCGCGGGCAAGGCTTTCCACTTCTGCGCTCGTCGAGATCAGACCGAGCCCATCGCGGAGCCATTGCACAACCGCACCCGCCATGAACGCGCTTCCCTCCAGCGCATAGGTGAGCTGATCGCCAAGCTGCCATGCGACGGTGGTGAGGAGGCCATGCTCGGAGCGAGCGATCGAGCTGCCGGTATTGAGCATGATGAACGCTCCGGTGCCGTAGGTGCACTTGCTCTCGCCGACCTCAAAACACGCCTGGCCAAACAGTGCGCTCTGCTGATCGCCCGCAACGCCACAGATCGGGATGCCATCGGGCAGTCCGGGTACGCCTTGGGTGGTCCCGAAGGGTCCGGCACTGGGTCGAACCAGCGGCATGATCGTGGACGGGACCCGAAAGAGCGTGCAGAGGTCCTCGTCCCAAGGCTCGCCTGCGCCAGACTTGAGGTTCCAAAGTGAGGTCCGTGAGGCGTTGCTGGGCTCGGTGGCATGCACTCGCCCGCCGGTGAGGCGCCACAGCAGATAGGTGTCGACGGTGCCCGCGGCGAGCTCGCCGCGGGAGGCGGCAGCGCGCGCACCCTCCACGTGATCGAGTGTCCACGCGAGTTTGGTGGCCGAGAAGTAGGGGTCGAGCACCAGGCCGCTTCGCTCACGGACCATCGCGAGATTGCCCTCAGCTTCCAGCTGGGCACACGCGCCGGAGGTCCGCCGGTCCTGCCAGACGAGAGCACGGTGAATTGCCCGCCCGCTGGCTCGCTCCCAGATCAAGCTGGTCTCCCGCTGATTGGTCACGCCGATCGCAGCGATGCGGGACGCGGGGACCTTGGCGACCGCAAGCACATCTTGAATCGCCGCCAACACCGAGGCCCACAGTTCGTCGGGGTCGTGCTCGACCCAGCCGGCCCGGGGGAAGTGCTGCGGAAACTCTCGATTGGCGCGACCCAGCACGCGCAGGTCGGGGCTGAGAAGCAGGCAGGTGCTGCCGGTCGTCCCTTGATCGATGGCGAGGATTACGTCGCGGGCGTCACTCGACACTGCGCATGCTTACCACGCGTCGAGATGCCAGGGAGCCACACGCGCGCGCAATGATTGACTAAGCTACCTCGGTGTCATCGTCGGGCAGCGTGGACGGCAGCGTGGTGCAAGGCCACGACCCCGTGGCCGCGCGTGCCGGGGATCAGGCTGCCTCCGCTGGCAACGAGGCGGCATTGAGGGAGGCACCTTCGAGTCGTCGCAAAGACCGGGTCCTGGTCGTGGACGACGAGCCTGCAGTCCGACACATGCTGTCACTTGTCCTCGAGCGCGAGAACTTCGAGGTTGTCGTCTGCGGGCGGGCCGAAGATGCCATTGCCCAGATCGAGGCGGGTGGCATCGACCTCGTGCTCACCGACGTTCGCATGCCCGGCATGGGAGGGCTCGCGATGGTGGACCTGCTCCGCGAGCGACTCCCCGATCTCACCGTCGTGGTGATGAGCGCGTTTGGCACCAACGAGCTCGCACTTCAGGCCGTCGCCCGCGGCGCCTATGACTTCATTGGCAAGCCCTTCAAGAACGACGAGCTGATCCTCGTGCTGCGCAAGGCCCAGGAGCGCGAGCGCCTGCGCAAGGAGAACTCTCGTCTCAAAGAGCGGCTCGCGGACATCGTTCAGGTCGAGGAGGCCTTTGGCGAGCTCCTCATCAAGAGCGAGGGGATGCGGCAGGTCGCTCGCACGGCACGCAAGGTCGCCGCGTATCGCACGACGGTGTTGGTCCTCGGTGAGTCTGGTGTCGGCAAAGAGCTGGTCAGTCGTGCGATCCATCGTCTGAGTCCCCGCGCGGAAGGTCCTTCGTGGCGGTGAACTGCGCCGCGATCCCGGAGGCCTTGCTCGAGTCGGAGCTGTTTGGACATGTCAAAGGCGCGTTCACCGACGCGATCGCGGACAAGCGCGGACTCTTTGAGGAGGCACAGGGAGGCACGCTGCTCCTCGACGAGATCGGCGAGCTGCCGGTGCCGCTGCAGGTCAAGTTGCTGCGCGTGTTGCAGGAGGAGGAGATTCGCCGCGTCGGTGATACGCGCTCGCGCGCCGTCGATGTCCGCGTCATCGCGGCGACCTCGCGCGCGCTGGAGCAGATGGTCGGCGACGGCTCGTTTCGCCAGGACCTCTATTACCGGCTCAATGTGATGCCGATCGAGGTTCCCCCGCTTCGAGAGCGCAGGGAGGACGTCGTCCCGCTGTGCGCGCATGTCCTCGCGACGGTCAACCAGCGCTTGGGGACTTTTGTGCGCACGTTCGATGAGGCCGCGATCCGGCTGCTCGTCGCCTATGACTGGCCGGGCAACGTCCGGGAGCTGGAGAACACGATTGAGCACGCAGCGGTGCTGTGTGAGGGCGACCAGCTTCGTGTGCAGGATTTGCCCGAGCGGGTACGCAACGCCAAGGCGCCGCGCGGCGGTGATGCCGATCGTGACGGTGACCTCTCGCTCAAGCGGGCCACCCGTGAGCTCGAGCGCGAGTTCATTCTGCGCGCCCTCGCGAGGACGGACGGCAACCGCACCCACGCGGCGCGCTTGCTCCAACTCAGCCACCGCGGGCTGCTCTACAAGCTCAAGGCGCTCGGCATCGAGTAGCGCGCATCCCAGCGCCTCAACTGCTGACTCACGCCAGGGAGTTCGAGCGCATCGGGACCGCCGTGCACTCGGAGGACCGGATCGCGGGTGACCTCCCGCTGTGGCACGTGACCGTTCGAGCGTGACAGCTCAAGTGCGGATCGGCGCTGCCACGCGCTGTCGCGCGCCGGCATGTGTGTGTGCGTGCGCGAAGTCGAACATGATGCGCCGCGTTCGGCGGGTTTCTTGCCTCGGGGCGGGGAATGAGGTGCGGGCGATCGCAGCGATTTCACGCTGGACCGACCGTTTCGTGTGGTTTTTTTGGGGACATAGGTCCGGCGTGGGACACTCGGCGACGCTGAGTACCACCTTGAGCCTCGTCCTCCAGACCACGCGCGCCAGCCAGAGACCTCTCGAGGGCTGCGCCTCCATGCCGAGCGATCCGCGCGATCGATGTGAGGAGAGGCTTTCAAGGACTGCGCTTCATGCGCAGGTACTTTGGGCAAAGATGTTAGCTATCAATTACATGCCAAATAGCTATAGCGAAGCCAGAATTAGCTATCAGTGGCCATTCATCTTGCCGTTGACTCTCCAGTCTGCCAGGCAGAGAATGCAGCGGCACTCGGATCGCGAGTGCAAGTGCCATGACTCCCGCACCGAAAGCGCAGCCCGTGCCTGTAGAGGAGCCCAGGGAGCCATCGAGCGAGACCAGCTCGGGGGCAGCCTCTGCTCCCGCGGCAGCGCGACCGGCCGCGAAGTCGCAAACGGCTTCGGTGAGCGAGCCCAGCGAGCCCAGCGATGCTGTCGAGGATTCGTCGCCGAGCAAGCCCGTCGATGGACGCCCGCGGGCGCCCAAGCAGGCACAGCGCAACAACGTTCGCAAGCTTCGGCAAGACTTGTTGATGAGCAAGGCCGAGCTCGCCCGACGAGCGGGCGTGTCGCCGCTGACGATCGACCGCGTGGAAGAGGGATTCCCCTGCCGCATGGACACCAAGCGCAAGATCCTCGAAGCGCTGGGTCTATCTCCGTCGGCACGGGCTTCCGTCTGGCCGGACATCGATCAGGGCTAGTTGGCTCCCGCGGTTGTGGCTCCGCGAGTGCGACCCGGTCGACCCACGAGCGACTCGCATCGATCGACTTGCGGCGGCGCGGAACGGAGCGAGACCTGTGCTCGTCCGATGAATCGGCGCATGCCGCGACCGGGACTGGGTTGGCCCAAGCTTCCGGCTGCCCTCGCACAATTTCAGATCGCAGCACGACGCTGCCGTCTCCCTTCTCGCGCGCTGGAGGGTCGCGACACGACGTCGCGCAACGCCTCGGCGCTGCAAATTTCGCCGCGTGGCCAGGGACATGGACCTCCCGCGCGTCGACCCACTCGCTCGCCACTCAGGCGGGTTTTGACTCGCTCTCGCGTCAGAGTCGGCAGTTTCTGGCCTCTCGCGCGAATCCGGAGCAGGATCGAAGCGGAGGTCGGACGCTGTGAGCCGCCAGTGCATCGGTTTAGATATCGGCTCGAGCTCCATCAAGCTCGTGCAACTGCAGGTCGCGCGCAACAAGACGACGACGCTGCAAAACTTCGGCATCGAGCCGTTGCCACCGCAGGCGGTGGTCAACGGTGAGGTCATGAACCCGGGGGTGCTGACCGATGCTCTCAAGCAGCTGGTCGGCCGCATCCACCTACGTGGAAAAGAGGTCTGCGTCGGCGTCGCCGGCAACGGCGTCATCGTCAAGCGCCTGACGATTCCCCACTTGGATGGACCCGCACTCGATGAGCAGATGGAGTGGGAGGTTCGCCAGAACATTCCCTTCCCGCGCGAAGACGTCGAAGTCGACTACGACGTGATCGTGCCCCAGACGCCCGATGGGCAGATGGAGGTTGTCCTCGTCGCCGCCAAGCGGGAAGTGCTCGACCAGTATCTGCGTTGCGTTCGCGGGGCAGGTCTCCAGACCGCCTGTGTCGACGCCGCGGCCTTCTCCGTGCTCAACGCGGTCGAGAGCAGCGTCGGTTGGTCGCCGGGCGAGGCGATCGCGCTCATCAATGTTGGCGCCAGCTACTCGACCATCACGCTGGTTCACGCGGGTCTGCCGCTATTTACCCGCGATGTGGCAATCGGCGGCAACGACTACACCGAGGCGATTCAGCAGCGCCTCGGCGTGCCCTTCGACGGCGCCGAGGCCTACAAGGTTGGCGGCACCAACGCCGGCGTCGCGGACGTGGTGCCGCAGGAAGTCCACCGAATCCTCGCCGAGATGTCGGATCGGGTGGCCGGCGAGTTCCAGCGCACGCTCGACTTCTTCGCCGGCCAGCGTCCGGACGTCCAGCTCGCCCGCGTGTTCCTGACTGGCGGCACCGCCCTGATTCCGCAGCTTCCGAAAGCGATCATGGACCGTACGCGCGTGCCGGCGCATATTTTGGATCCCTTCGCGCGCAGCAAGGTCGACGCACGCCGCTTCGACACAGCCTATCTCAAGGCGACGGCCCCGATGGCCGCACTGGCCTTTGGACTCGCCCTTCGTCAAGTCGGAGATAAGTGAGGTGGACGCCCGATGATACGCATCAACCTCAATCCACAGCGAAAGAAGCGGAAGGCGTCCTCGCCGTCCGCGGTCTCCTCTTCAAGCTCCACAGAGGTGAAGGCCGCGCTGATCCTCGCTGCCATGGCGGTCGGCTGGGTGCTGATCGCGGGCGCGGCCTACTACCAGCTTGACGCCGAGACCCAGCAGGTCACGACGCTGCGGGCCGAAGATACGCGCCTCAAGGCCGAGGCCAAACGCATCGCCGACGACATCAAGGAAGAAGAGCTGCAGGCGATCAAGGATCGTGTCTCCCAGATCCAAAACGCACGCGAGCGCGTCGAGAACTCCTCGCGTAACCCGGTGTTTGTGATGCACGAGCTCGCCAACATCCTCACGCCAGGATTGATGCCCGACATCGATGCCGAGGCGCAACGCCGTCGCGTTGCCGATGACCCGGACGCCAAGCTCAACCCGCAGTGGGATGGCACAAGCGTGTGGATGAACTCGATCGTCGAGATTCAAGACGGCGGCATTGAGATTGTCGGCGGCGCACGTGATGCATCTGACCTGAGTGAGTTCGTCAAGCGCCTCCGTGCATCATCTCGCTTTGCGGATGTCGCCAATCCCGAGTTCACCGAGCAGGTGGCCGCGGCCTCCGGACGCCCCGGTGGCGATGGTCTTCGATACATCTCCTTCAAGCTGACCACTAAGGTCAGCTACTGGGACTAGTGAGGCCGATGACTTCTCGAATCTCACGCACGCGCAACTTGATCGGCTCGCCGATCGACTCGGAGGCAGCTCATGGCATCTAGACTCGATCCCATCGCCAAGGCGCCCGCCTGGCAGCTCGTTCTGGGCTGGGTCCTCGTCGCCGCCCTTATCGTCGTGGGATGGTGGTTCTTGTTCTACTCGGATGCCGTCGCCCAGCGCGTCGCGGCCGAGGCTGCCGTGACCAAGTCCAAGGCGGACATGAAGGTCATGGAGGAGAAGCGAGAGAACTACCAGCGCCAGATCGAAGAGCAGATGCAGAACGAAAAGCAGCTGCAAGGCGAGCTTGCCAAACTGCCTCTCACGCCCGCTGCGGTTAGCAACCTCATGCGCAAGTTCCAGCAGAACGGACGTCTTGTCGGCGTGGAGATCAAGCAGTGGACGCCCGAGCCCGAGCAGAACTTCGAGAACTACGCGAAGCTGCCGATCAAGGTGCGTGCAACTGGCACATGGCATCAGTTCGGCGAGCTGTTCCGCCGTGCGACCGAGATGACGCCGCCGGTGAACATCGAAGATCTCAACATCCGCGTCGCCGACGGTGGCGCTCCACTCGATGGAACGCCACGCCCGCTTGAGGCGACCTTCACCGCGAGTACCTTCCGCTTCATCGACGTCAGCGAGCGGCACCCATTCTCCGGCACGGGCAGCCTAGTGAAGTTCGCGGAAGGACTGGCGAAAATCGACGTCCAAAACCAGATCATCTTTCTGTTCGACAACGACTCCGAAGGGATCGACGCTTACAACGCGGTTCGGCGGTTCAATCTGCCACACAACATGCGGACGCTGGTCCTGCCCGAGCTCGAGGAATTTCGGCAGTTTCCTGCACGCGGTCCCGATGGTGTTACCAACTCAGACATCAACGGCCGTGCGGCCGCGATCG
>CAZVEM010000213.1:0-10903 GCA_964626165.1 uncultured Nannocystaceae bacterium | reverse complement strand
ACCGTTGGTTCAATCGCGGCCGTGGGCTCGCAGCCAAACTGCAGCGGCTCGCCGTACTCGATGGCGTAGTTCTCCGTCGTGCAGTTGGTCTTCGCAGCAACCAGCTGAGTACAGCCCGCGTCGCGGTACATCACGTTCGCGCCGTTGGGCACGCAGCGATACTTGCCGTCCGCGTAGGGCTGGAAGCTGCAAGGCGTCGCCAACTCAAGGTCGGTCCAATACGCAAACGCCCGAACCCCGCCGTCTCCAGTCCACCACGTGGCGCGCAGTCGGTCGCCGCTCTTGATCGCGTCCAGCGTGCGCTCGCTGTTGAACTGCTCTTCTCGGCAGCCCAGACCCAACAGCGAAACGAAAAGGGAGGTGCCGACGGCAAGGCCGAAGGTGCGAGGGCGACGAAGGGCGTGGGGCGTCATATGTTGTGCTCGTCAACGCTACTCGCAGCCGCGCGCCCCATCAATGGAGCCTCGGCCGGCGCCGTGCAGCCCTTCATACTTGGTTCACACGAGGCAGTCGGCGGGGAGGCGCCGGGGAGCAAGCGATCGCCTGGGGCGCTGGCACGTGATGGCCGGACTCGAATGAGCCACTACCCGAGGCCCCCTCGTCGCCTGCGCCGACGAGGCCAAGCCGGCGTGCCTCATCGACGACCTCGGCGACGGCGCCCCCGCGATCAAGTCGACCGAGAACGAGCGCTGCGAGGCGATGTGAGGTGGACTCGACGAGTCGCTGTGCGGTGCGTGTCGTGCTCTGCCCGATGTCTCGTCTCGCCGTTCGCAGCGCTCGACCGTCACTGCTCGTCCCAGAGCGGCCCCTCCAAGGCTGCCTTCGCCTCCACACGCCGTGCGCCCGCCGCATCGCGGAAGACTCGGACTTCGCCGATGTAGCGAAGGTCGTTCGAGAAGTACTTCCGCTTGCGCTCGAACATGCTCAGCGTGATGTCCATGACGGGCGTGGCATTGCCATCGTTACTGAGGAGGCGCATGGCCTCCTTTGCGAACTCATTGCTCCGGCCGGTCTGCTCCGCCACAACGCTGTTCCAAATCAACGACGCGAGGTTCAGCGGCACCCGGAGCTGCTCGTCCGTGATGTCTGGCCCAACCTCTTTGATGGCCTGGTCGAGCATCGGTCCTGCAAACTCGATCAGGCGCTCTGAGATCTTCCCCTGAGCCATCTGCTTGCGAGCGCCCGCGTGCTTGAGGATGCGCTTGGTGTACTTGTCCACTGCGTTAGCTCTCCACCGCCTTGAGAGAGAGCTTGCCAGCAAGGCGGTCGATCCTTAGCCGGATCTTCGTGTCCAACACGTCAAACTCGACCGCCGTCCCTGTGCGGAACCGCTCCATCGCAATCAGCTCGCAGTCGCCGTTCATGGCGACGACGATAGCGTGAACTCAGCGCACGGACACTCAGGACGAGGGGGCGCCGGACCACGCGAGATGTGTGACGGGGGGCGTGACACGATAGGCGCGTCGATCCGGAGATCGGTGCGCTCATCTGCCGGAAGCCCGCCGTCCGTGCGCTGTCGAGCGCCGCACGCCAGGACCGCTCACGGTCTCCAAGTCCACGACTTGTGGTCCCACTTCGTCACAGTAGGTGAGCTGAGCAGTGGATCCATGAAGGCCGCCGCCGCTGCGTAGACGTCGTCTAGTGTTGGCCAGTTCAAGTGGTCCTCTTGCGCCATCGCCGCGTATGGGTGGGCCCAGACCGTTGGTGGTTCGGGCAAGCGTGTGGGGATGTCGTGAGTGTTGCGAAACGTGAAGGCGTAATCGAACGATCGAACACCAGTAGTTGGCGACGTCTTGCGAACTCCATGCCTGTCGTCGATGCGGTGCGGAGTCGTTGCTCGAGCGCCTGCTTGAATCCTACGGCGGATCGGTACACCTGGGTCATCGTCCGATTCCTCCAAAGGGTGCGAGAGCGGCCTTGACGGAACCGAGATCGCCTCGCTGGACGAGGCCGCGCGTCAGTGCCTGTCGGGCAGCCTGCCGCAGCAGCTCAGGCGAGAGGTTGGCCGCAGCGCAGTCGTTCAGCGTCCGCAGTGGGGAGGTCGCGGGCACGGCCCCGAACCATCGCCGTTCATCGTCGGCGATGTCGCCGAAGTGGAGGGCGACATCTTCCGGCGCGCGAAGTCTTCTGATGCGCCATGATGCGGGCAGCGTGAGATGGACCCGCGCGGGGAGAATGTCTGAGAGGTCGTGCAGCGCGAGCGCGGTCTGGTGCGAGAACACGCCCTGCCGTTCCGACCACAGCCAGATTGCGGTAAGATCCTCATGTTCTGTCGAAGGAAAGTGGACGACCCGGTACACACCACGTCGCACGCGAACGATGCGTCGGGCAGTGACGTGGTGCGCGAGTAGCTGCGGCGAGTAGCCCGCGTCGCTGGCTTGACTGGTCGTAAACAGCCCGTCCTGGGCTGCCGCGATCTCGTAGAGGTGGTCCCACTTGGCCGCCCCCTTACCGCGCTCCTGCATGCACAAACATTAAGCGATACTTTAGTTCTGTGCAAATCGGGGCGCACCGATCCGGGGCCGCTACACATCGCAATCAAGCCCGTCTTCCGCGTGAACCGCCCCGGCTCTACCGGAGGCAAGCACTCACGGATCAGCCAAACACTCGCGAGCCTCGCAGGCGTTGAAGTGCATCGAAGGCGTGGATTCTCGACAGCCTGCTACTGGATCCCCTTCGACGGCTTCGCGCCGCGCGTGATCACGCTGACATTCCGGCCAGAGGGCGGCGGCGCGGCCACGGAGCGCAGCTTTGATTGCAGCGCCCTCGTGGGCACAGTACGCCGGGGCGCGATCGCATGGACGCGCAACCCTACATGGTGGAACAACAACGTTCACATGCGCCGGAGCAGCGCCTCAAGGTCCTTGCGCGCGGTGAGATGGAGGACGCGCAGGATGCTGTGGCTACCGTCGAAGACGAAGAGCACGCGGTGGCCCAGCCCGATCCGTGCGGACCAGAGGTCGCCCTTGCCCTTGAGCTTCTTGACGCGCTCGCCATCCGTTGCGCGACCCGATGCGACACGGGCAACGACGTCCAGCGCATGGGAGGCGAGCACTGGATCGGCATCGTGGAGCGAACGCCTCGCCTGCTCGCTCCACTCGGGAACGAGTACGTGGGCGAAGCTGGGGGGCGTCTCTGCAGAATCGTAGAGCGCGTTCTCGTCGCCGTCGCTGCCCGGAGATGGGCTGTGCCGCTGTGCCGCAAACTCGCTTTCGACCTCAGAGAGGCGCTCGGAGAGCTGGGTCTTGTCGTCCTCCAAGGTGAGTGCGCGGAACTCAAGCTCGGCGATCGCACGCTCTAGTGTTGCGACTCGCGGATCGGGGGAGGTCACCACGTCCAACTCGGTCTCCAATGCCGCCAACTGCTTGCGCGTCGCCTCCAGAGCCAAGCGATTGCGACGGCTCTGACTTCTTGCGTTGCGCAGCGCGTCAAGAGCCTTCTCTGCCTCGTCGGCAAGCCGCTCGCTCTTGCTTCGCATCGCAGCGAGGCGCTCTTCCACGCTCGCCTCTGCGGCCTCGCGTCGCTTGTTTTCGACAAACTCCTCCAATGGGTCGCCGGCAGGGAGGCCGAGCTCGTCGCGCGCGTGCCTCAGAGATCGGATCAGACCGGGCACGTTGTCGCCGTCGCCTGCAATCGCGCCACGCGCCAGCATGAGGCCCAAGCCCGGTCGACGTCTCACTGCGGTCTCGATCATGCAGTCGATACGAATACCGGCCTGTTCCCGGGTGGTCGGATCCTCGCTGAGGAGCTCGCGCAGCGCGGTCCGGAAGAGCTGCTCCAGCGCGTCGACGCCACTGTTGGGATTGAGCAGCGCGAGCTCGGCAGCGATGAGCTGTGGATGGATGCGCTTGTTGCGAGTGCTGAGCCACTCCAGGACTTCGGCCGCGCCGAACTCCCGAGCCCGTTCCATCATGTGACTCTCCATAGGAGACATCATGCCGCGATCGCTTCTGCCCTCGATCTCCAGGAACGCTCGCTTGGCGGGCTCCCAGAAGCGCTCCGAGCAAAAGGCCCGATGGACGCCAATGAGCTGGTCCGTGCTGAGCTCCTCAAAGGGTAGCTGCGCGAGCTCAAAACAATCCACCGTTTTCGCCAGTTGCTCGTCGGGCAGATAGCGATGTGCTTCGTTGAGGTACTCAAGCATGGTCTTCCCGGGTACCGGCGAAGGATCGGCGAGGCGCTCCTCTTCCTTGGCGATGCAGCACTTCTTGAACTTCTTGCCGCTGCCGCAGGGGCACTGCTCGTTGCGACCTGTACGCTCACCGTGACGCACGTGAGTGCTCAGGAATATTCCGCGCGAGGCGCTTGCCGGTAGCGAGTCGAGCATCTTCCCCCGCATCATGTTGAGGTCCAATCGTTGCGGCGGTCGGCCCTCGCGCCGGAAGAACTCAATATGGGGTGCGGCGGCGATCTTGATCTCTGGATCCTGCAGGTGCGCGACCATCGAGCCGAACGCCTCACTCGTTGGCGCGTCCATCGGCGAGCGGGCGATCCGGCGGAGTGCGAGAGCAAAGTTTGGGTCCAGCGGCTCATCTGGCGCATACGCCAACGCAAACGAACATGCCTGAAGCGCAGACATGGGTTGCATTCGTCGCGCCGCCAGCACGTTTGTGATGGCACCGAGGATGTCGCCGGGCGTGTGTACGCAGATCACCGGAATCAGTTGCGGCGTGATCATCCACAGCGTCGGTCCGACCACCGATGCGTCACACGGACGTCCAAGCACGATACCCGCGGCCAGTAGCGTCCCGATCTCCCGACGCAAGTAGCGTTGTGTCGCCAACTGCACCGCCGGCGCAAGATCCTCTACGTCCGCAAGGCGCTCGACCAGTCGCAGCACTGTGGGCCGCAACGGCCAGACCATGCTCACCGAGGGCCGAGCGAGGGCAACGATCTCGTCGGGGGTCATGCAGCTAGCATAGCGGTCCAACTCGCGTTCGAGCGAGCGTGCCGCGAGATCAATGTGTACGCCGAGCTGCTCGGGCGCTAACCGTCACGAGCTCGCCAGTGCCCGCGCGACGTCGGTCTCCGCAACCGCCACCATTAGCGTGCTGAGACGGTGTGGGGTTTCGCGGAGCTGGCTGTGAACCCAGTCTTGAAAGGCGATCCGGGCGGGTGCGTCCCCGTGATCGAGGTCGCGATCGACGGTTCCCAGCGCAAGCAAGACCCGCATCTCGCTCTGCGGCAGGCGCAGATCAGCGATGAGTTCGGAACGGGTTGTGACCTCGTCTTCGAGCGCGCGGTTGGCTTCCCAGCCCGACTGGATGCGCTGTTGCTGGGAGCGCAGCAAGAGAACTTGCTTGCCTTCGTTCATCGCCTCCAGTGCCGCCGTGAATCCCGGCCGCATGCTCTGAGGGAGGTGCGCGTCAATGAAAACCACGCTGCGCGGCGGTGTGCCTTCCAGCTCGAACAGGAAGTTTCCCCGTCCGCACGACGTCATCGCTCCTGTGCGATGGCCGGCCGCACGAAGCCAGAGTGCGAAGCCCCGCGCGATCGCTTCTGACTCGACCGGGGGACGGTCGTGCTCGTGCTGGCCGACAGCGAGCTCGAACGCCCTCTCAAAACGTTGCCGCGGGAGTCCTTGAAGAGTTCCGACAGCGTGTGTGTCCCCGGACGATATACGGCCGCGAGCTGCGAGCGCATGGATCTCGCGGATGATTCGGCGTGGCGTCAGACGAGCCTCCGTGATCCAAGCATCGAGTTGTGCGGTGGAGACGGTGAGGTCGGCGTACACGGGGTCACTCGCGCGGATCTCTGCCACAGCTGCGCTCGCGAGCGCTTCGATCTCCGCGGGCGTCGGCGCGCTGAGGAGCAGCGGATCGACGTCGAGGCGATCGCGCTGGGACTCGTTGAGCCGAGGTCGGACACGTGCCTGCCACTCACCGTCGAGCGAGCTCATCACAAGTACCAGGCCTGGGGCCCTGTCGTGGAGCTCCATCGCCAGCAACGCAAGCGAGCGCAGGCGAGCGCCGTCGTCGTCGACCAAGTTCTCGAGCTGATCAAGAAAGATTGTCAGCGGGGCGTGCGGCGCAAGCATCGTTGCGAGTCCAAGCAAGGCGCCAAGGCACTCGTGCTCGCGCAGCGGCATCGGTACGTCGAGCGCCTTGAGCCTCTCCACCGGCACGGCGGCGCCGCGCAGATACTCAATTGCCCACGGCTGCAGCTCCGTAGGCAGGGCCGGAAGTCGGGTCAGCAGGTCTAGCCACGGCAGCGGTGCCTCGGGAACTCGTTCGTGGATCCGTCGAGCCGAACTTGTCGGGTCGCGGTGTAGACCGACAAAGCTCCTGAGCCGCGTGACCAGAGGCGACTCTTGGAACTCTACGAAGGTGCTGCCGCTGATTCTCTGCGCAAGCGTCAGGAGCAGTGGCGCTCCTCCGCGGTCCAACGGCCGCCAGAGGCCCGCGATGACCTGCTCAAGCAGGAATGCCGCCGACATCCGCGCGTCCGGGGGTGGTCTGACCAACGCCATCGCAGCCTGGCTGCCCAGCGTCGCGCGGACGCGCGCGAAGATGTGACTCTTTCCTGCTCCGGGCTGGCCCAGCAAAACGACAGTTCGCGCAGGACGATCTTGCGCACCCGGACGTGTCCGCGCGGATCGAATGGCATCGATCAGGGTGTCCGAGATCGCGCGATGCAACGAGGGGACCTCGACTCGAGGCCGACTCCATGGATCAGTCTGCTCCGGGACAATCATCGAGAGTACTCCTGCACTTGAATCGGACGGAACGCGTGGGGGGTGAATGCTTGCGCTGTTAAGGGCGCGGGACTGCCCACGCCAGTGAACTTCCGTTGGCGAGTTGAGGCGCCCGTTCCTTGTCCGCAGGCGGTAGTCCGCCGACGCGCGCGTCAACACGCAGCTCAAGCTCAAGCGAACGCTCCATGGTCGTGAAGGCCTCAAAGAGCGCTGCGCGTGGAAACTCCGACTCCAATACGGCGACCACAGCGGGCACGTACACATGCCCCTTGGGATCGCGTCCCCGCGCTCGTGCAACCTCGGCACGTACTCGTTGCTTCACCACGTCTAGCGTCGAGTCCGTTACGGGAGGGCGTTGCTTTGCCGGCTGCGAGACCGCCTCGCTGAGGGCCAGCGGCGCTGCAGGAGTCGCATGGCCCGACGCCTGCGCGGCACCAACCTCCATCGTCTGCTGTGCGCCTGCTACGAGCTCCGATACGGCCCGGAGCACGGGCGCCATCGCGGCGGCCTCAAGCGAGTGTCCTGCGGGGACCTTGAGCGCCTTGATCGCCTTGAGGACCAGCTCAGCGCGTACCTTGATCCGGGCCAACGAGGTCGCGTCCACAAGAGATGGACTGGGTCGCGTGAAGTACACGGCCTTCCCCCGCTTCACGCGAGCGATTCGGCCCTCGCCGATTTCCGTGGCGAGCAGTGTCTTGATCTCTGCCGCGCTTGCGCCCTTGATCGCGCGCGCGATCTCTCGCGAAGTCAGCAGCTCGATGCCGCTCATCACGCTCGCCTCGGCCGTGTCGTGCTCGCCCTCTGGACCAAGCGCGCCGCGAAGCTGCACGCGGAGAGGCAGCCGCGCGAGCGCACCCTTGGGCGCAAGCGCGCGCTCATAGCCCCGCGCAACCAATTGCACTGCGAGCTTGTCGGCAAGTTCACGCTGCGCGGCACCAAGCTTGAGGTCAAAAGCCCGGACAACGCCTTGCGTTTCTACGATCGCCGCGGCGCGATCGACCAGCGCCGCGATGTCCTGCGCATCGCGCTGACCCAGTTCGCGCAGACCCTGCGTGAGAGATGCTGCCTCAGAAGAACGCCGCTGCGCCATCGTGCGCGCATGGTAGCGTGTGGCTGCCGCGAGCGTGTCCGGTACCTCACGCTTTTCGGCAGTAAGCTTCGGGGCAGCGGTTCTAGCAACCGCGGTCGTGTCCCCCATCTCGCGCGCTCGCCCCGGCAGCACGTACACGCGGAGTGACCTACGCCAACTCAACGCTCGCAGGCGATGCGCAGGGGGGGATCGCTACTGACGAACGCCGGGGTACCGTGACGCCGGCAGGGGAGCACGAGTTTGCCGCCGGTGACTGAGGGCTGTAGTGTCCTATCCGCTGTGGCCCAGAAGCCGAAGAAACAGACGTCCATCGTGCGCTCGTCGGCGGCGGAGTATCTGACCTTCGTTGCCTCCGGCGGCAGCGGGGGCGGTAGCGTTGATGCGATCTACTCGGACGAAAACGTCTGGCTGAGCCAGAAGATGATGGCACAGCTCTACGATGTGAAGATCCCGACCATCAACCATCACCTTCGGACGGTCTTCGACGACTGCGAGCTTGAGGAGAACTCAGTTGTTAGAAAATTTCGAATAACTGCCACCGATGGTAAGGTGTACAGCACGCAGCACTACAACCTTTCGGCCATCATCGCCGTTGGCTACAAGGTTAACTCCGAGCGCGCCGTTCAGTTCCGCAAGTGGGCGACGCGTGTGGTCGAAGAGTTCACGATCAAGGGTTTCGCAATGGACGACGAGCGCCTCAAGCAAGGTGGCTCCATCCTTGGCGATCAGTACTTCGACGAGCAGCTCCAGCGGGTTCGAGAGATCCGACTCTCAGAGCGGAAGTTCTACCAAAAGATCACGGATATCTACGCGACATCCGTCGACTACGACGTGACAGCGCAGGCGACGAAGCGATTCTTCGCCACGGTGCAGAACAAGCTGCACTGGGCTATTCACGGCCAGACGGCCGCGGAAGTCATCGTTGAGCGAGCGAACGCGAAGGTGCGGAACATGGGGCTCCAGAGCTGGACCGATGGGCCGCACGGCAAAATTCAGAAGTTCGACGTCGTGGTGGCAAAGAACTACCTGAGGCCCGACGAGCTTGCACAGTTGACCCGTCTGGTCAGCGCTTACCTCGACGTTGCCGAGAGCATGGCGCTGCGAAAGATCCCAATGACGATGGCCGACTGGGAGTCGCGACTCAATCGATTCCTAGAT
Source organism: uncultured Nannocystaceae bacterium (assembly GCA_964626165.1). Lineage (GTDB taxonomy): Bacteria > Myxococcota_A > Polyangia > Nannocystales > Nannocystaceae > CAZVEM01. Next base: position 1,961 of record CAZVEM010000213.1, on the reverse strand, counting down.
GCTACGGACCGGGCAGTGCTGTCCGATGCTGGCAGAGTCACGGCCGAGATCGCCCGAGCACATGCGGAGAGCGAATTTGAGAAGTACCGCATCGTCCAGGACCGTCTCTTCGAGAGCGACTTCGACCGCGCTGTGGCAGCCACAAGACAGATCGCGGATGGTACGAGCTCCGATTCAGCTCGACGAACCAAGAAGCGCTAGTTGGTCTTGCCCTTGGCTGCCTTACTTTGACTGTACTCGGCTTGTCCGGGTGTACGTTGCCAGTCTCGCCACCCCCGTGTCTCGAAGCGCTCATCCCGTTCGCTGCGCCGCTGGCTCCTCTGCGTCGACGCCCGATTGCATCACGTCCATGGAGTCGTCCGAACTCTCCGACTTTGGCTGGGGTATCGCCGGCGTCGAGGTCTGGGTCAACGACGGTCCACCCAACGACGCCGGCTTGCATCCCTTCGTTCACGCTGCCCGTCACGAACTCGGCCACCGGGCGCGGAACTACTGTGTCGAGGTCTGAGAAGTCGCGTCGACGTCGGCGGTTGCGCTCCGCTCGACGCTAATTCGACTTCGGCGGAGTGGGAGCATGTCGACCATCGCTTCCGCGATGATGGAAGTCAGCTCGCTCTTCGCGTGAAGGGGACTCATGCTTTACTAAATGAGCCAACTTGTGCACGTGGTGAAGTTGTCGAATTTAGTGAAGTCAGTGGAACGCTGGCCGCGAACTCGAAGGCCAGGCGAGGCCGGGTCCAGGGCCGACGCTCCGCCACCGTGCGAACCAAAATGACCCACGGCTGTTGTCCAGATCGGTGCTGTTGTCCGGGCCGTGCAACGCCGCCGATCCGGACAACAAGCGCGGGGCTTTCGGCCCAATCGAGCTGGCGCGCATCGCTTGGCGTCGACGCGATCGGCGCAATCGTGTGTGCTTCACGCGCCCCTAGACCACATCACATCGCCGCAGCCGGCGCGCTTTCGCGCCAAGAACTCAGATTTCGCGCCGATCCTTGCCGCCAGCGGGTGCGGGTCCCGATCGTGATGGGCCGATGCGCGGGTGGATAGGCACAGATGCTCGGATGCGTGGCCGTGGCTTTGCGAAGTGAGCGAGGAGGGACGCCGGGCCGGCTCGGCGATGGGCCGGTGGCGGCGGGCAGCCGGCGGAAACCAGCGCGATGCCCCGCGTTCGGCCACAAGCCGAGTGCCCGATCCAAAGTCGCCCTCGGCGAAACCCAGCACGCTGCCCGATCAGCCTCGGTCGACGCTCGGGGCGTTGGAGCGCGCTGTGCCTGGGTACGGGGTCGGGCGATCGGGGAATCGGGGTCCACGCAATGCCGACTCGTGGGTGGCCGCTCCGCCGATCGTGCACCGCTGTCCCGCGAAACCAGCTCGGCGATTCGCGCACCCAGCGAGGTGGGGTCGTCAACCCAGCGCGGCGTGGGGCGGTTCCGAGTGCGGGGTTCTGGATTCCAAGCGACGTGATCTGGACTTCCAAGCGAGGTGCTTGGGATTCCAAAGTCGCCATCGGGACTTCCAAAGTCGACTTCCGGTCTTCCAAGATCGATCCTGTGGAAAACATAGGTGAGGTTCGAGGTCTCTGGGCCGGCGACATCGCGCTCACTCCAAGCCTCTTTGAGTGAATCGCGCGCGATGTCCATTACGGCCAGCAAGGAAAAGTAAAAATCTGCACGCGCGTTTTCCGCCTCGCGTGCTTGGAGGGGGTCAAATTGGTGATGGGTATTCGAGGACTTCGGACATCGCATTCCGCATCTCACGCAGTTCCTCATTCAGCACTCCATCCAACTCACGAAAGGAACTCCGATCATGCCCAACTCCACCGTCCCCCACTGGCTGCTCTTTCGACTGGCTCCTCGCGCCATCGCTGCCGCCGATCGCAACAAGGACGTGTCTCCCGTCCTTGCCGCTTTCCAAGACACGCTCAAGCCCGTCGCCGAGAAGTTCATCACCGATCACCTGGC
>CAZVEM010000212.1:0-10982 GCA_964626165.1 uncultured Nannocystaceae bacterium | reverse complement strand
GTCGCCGTCGCCATCACCGTCGCCGTCGCCGTCGCCGTCCCCGGTCGCGTCATCCGAGGCGTCATCCTCCTGGCCGCCCTGACAACCCAACTCGAGGGGAAGCGCCACGTTCAACAGTAGGACCGCGAGCGCGGCTGCACTTGCGCACGATGCGGGTCGTGCCGCTGGAAAAGGACGTAAGAACATGTCGAGACGGTAGCAGGGCCAGAACGACGCGGCCGGCCTCCGCGCGGTTGTGCCGGCGCAGCGCCCGGCCGCGACCTCGGCGGCGGAGCGCGGCGCAGGGCGACACGGGCTCTGATCAGTGCATCGGCTCGATCACGACGTTCCAAAAGTGGCAATCCGCAGAGACCTCCTTACCGGACTGGATCGACTCGGCCAACTTGCACCCCTCACCGCGCAAGGCGTCGATGGTGTTGACCAACACCTGCATGGGCACATCGGCTTCCGCATTGATCTTGACGACCGATTCTTTGGGATAGGCGGACTTGATCTGGGCGGCCTTCTGGGCCAGTTCGTTGTAGTCGTAGCACTGATAGTCCTGCCCGCCGGCCCAGGAATAGGCCAACGGGATGGTTGGGGCGCTTGAGTCCTGTGCGACGCCTGCGCCCGCCCCTTCCAGCTGCTTGTTGGTCACAATCGAGTAGCCATCGCCACGCACCATCACCTTGAACTCAAGGGGCTGCTCGTCCGGGGGAGTGATCGGGTTGTTGTCCTGTGGGCTGGCCATCGTGTGGGGCGGGGTGACGACCACGGCCGCCATGCTCGCGACCTCCATCGCCAACAAGAGGCCGGGGATCAGCAGAAACATGATGTTCATCACCGGGAGTAGGTTTGCCTCCGGAACCTCGATGTCTTCGTGCTTGTGCTTGCTCATGCTCTCTCCTGCTCCGTTGACTCAGCGCTGACTCAACGCTGCGCAATGCGGACTCCGAACGGGGGCGAGAAGTTCTGGCGAATGACGGGTCTCGCCTTGCCACGCTCACGATGCTGCCCCCGGGAGTCATCGCGCGCGGGCGTACGACGCCCCTTCGGTCGCGAGGTTCCGGAGACAACAAAGAAAACTGTGACTCCTGCCATGTCTCGCGCGCACCCAGCCACTGGTCGCTTCGGCAACACTCCCGGCCCGGGCGAGACTCAGGGCGGCAGGCGCGGGGAGGTATGCGCAGCGAGGCAGGCGCAGGGTGTCTGCCCCGGGGACGGTAGGGCAGGGGCTTGAGCGGATCGCCTACCAGCTTGTGAGCTGCTCAGGCCTGACCTTCACCACCTCGCCGAACTTGGAGAGCGCGGCAGGGTCGAGCTTGTCGAAGTCCGCAGCGACCGAAATGATGATCGGCGTCGACGAGAAGGCAGCGAGCCACGGCGCGAGGTCGGCCGCTTCAATGGCTCGCATTCCATTCCACACCGGCTTGCGCGGATCCTCAAGGTAACCGCGACGCCGCCAACTTGAAGCGTAGCTGGCGATCTCGCGCGTCGAGTAGCGGCGTGATCGCTCCGCTTGTTCGTGGGTGTCCTTCGCGAGCGCGATGCGCTCGGGCACGAGAGGTGTGGCCAGCAACGCGAAGTAGGCATCGAGTGCGTCGATGGTCTTATCGACTTGGGTCTGGACGCCACCCAAATACGCCCAGTCATCCTGAGGTGCTCGCCCCTCGGTGAGCCATCCCCACGCGGAGTAGGCGAGGCCACGCGCCTCTCGGATCTCTTGGAAGACGGCACCCGCCATTCCGCCGCCGAAGTACTCGGTGATGAACGCCGACTTGGCGCGATCGGTATCGGGTAAGTCACCGAGTGGAATCGTGAAGTCGACGCTCGCCTTCGCGACCTTGGCATCCAGTGCGTAGACCGTGGTCTTCTTCAACGATCGGAAGCGCTTGGGCTTGCGTACGCCCGGCTTTCCGGTGCCGTCGCCCAGCGTGAGCATGGCCGTGACCTGATCTTGGCTCCGTGGTCCGTAGTACTCGACCGAGTGGCGAACATCGAGCAGACCGCGGACGCGCTTTTGAAGATCGGGAGCTCGTGCCTTCTTGAGCGCGGCGTTGCTCGGCTGCTGCAAGAACGAACTGTCTTTGCCGTAGCGTGCGAACTCAGCCAGCGCAAAGCCGCGAAAGGACGGGTCCGCGAGCTGGTCCCGACGCCGGGAGACCGTGTTGGTGGCGTACTTCTCAAGCTCTTGCGGGTCGAGCTTGGCGTTGCGGAACCAGTCGACCAGGATCGCCATCGTGGGCTCGAAGCTCTGGTCGAGGCCGGCGGCTCGGATGAAGACTGTCTCCGCGCTGCAGCCGATGTTGATGCTGCTTCCGAGCGCATAGATGTCCTGGCGCAGATCGGCCGCAGACTTGGTCTCACTCCCCGAAACCCGAAGCACGTCAACGGCAGTGCACAGCAGTCGGTCGTCGACCATACCTCGCTCGATCTCAATCGAGACGGAGAAGAGTGGATTTTGGGTGTTGCGAACGTAGATTAGATCCGCCGAAGGCAGGCCGATCTTCTGGAAGTCTTTGCCGCTCTCGATCCACGATGGCTCCAGGCTCTTGACCGGCATGGAGATGACTTGATCGTAGAAGGGGCTGCGCTCCTTCGCGTCCATCTCGATGGGCGTAATCTTGGGCTTGTCAATCTTGGGCAGGCTCGGCTTTCCCGCGCGGCGCCGGACCACCACGAAGTCATCGCCGAGATAGCGATTCGCCGCCGCCACGACGTCTGCCTTGCCGATCTTTTGGACTGCTTGATCGCGCGCGATCATCTGCGGCCAGTCCATGCGCTGGATAAACGCCTCCATCATCAAGCTAACGCGACCGTCGTTGTCCTCTAGCCGGGCGAGTCGATTGACGCGCTCGTGCAGTGCAATCGCCTGCACGACTTCGTCTGAAAACTCTCCCGCCTTGAGCTTGGCGACCACGCCCATCAAGAGCGCCTCGACCTCTTCGAGGCTTTGCCCTTGGCGAGCGGTGCCGCGGATCGTCCAGTAGCCACCCTCGTGCAAGAAGGTCGACGAAGAACTGGCCGCCGGCAGGCGCTGGGGCAGGGTGATCTCAAGATTGAGCAGGCCGCTCGTGCTGTTATCGACCACCCAGTCCATCACCGTGAGCGCTGGCTCATCCTTGTCGCGCTGCGCCGCTGTTCGCCACGAGATGTCGACGCTCTCTTGGCCCTCGGCCTCGAACTCCTGGACAACGCGGCCTTTCGGTCCCGTGAGCGCCGCCGGAGCCGGAGCTTCGAGTGACTTTGGCTTGAGCTGGCCCAGCGTCGCTTCGAGGACCGGGATTGCGGTCTTGGGGTCGACGTCGCCCGCCAGGATGATCGCCATGTTGTTGGGCACGTACCAGCGGTGGAAGTAGGCGACCATGTCCCCATAGGCTGGATTCTTGAGGTGCTCCGGCGTGCCGATGACTGTCTGGGTGCCGTATGGATGGGCCGGAAAGAGAGCGGCGCGCGCGAGTTCGAAGCTGCGCCGAAAGGGGCTATCGAGAGCGCGATTCTTCTCCTCGTAGACTGCTTCCAGCTCGGGATAGAACAGCCGAAAGCGCGGATCGGCGAAGCGTTCCGCCTCCGTCCGCGCCCACGCGTCAAAGCGATTCGCTGGCACGTCCGCGATGTACACCGTGGCGTCATCGTTGGTGAACGCGTTGAGGCCATCTATCCCGAGCGCCGAGTAGAGCGCAGAGAATTCGTTGGGGATCGCCGGCTTGGCGCTAAGCTGGGTCTCTTTGTCGATTTCCGCGAAGATCTCGGCACGCTTGGCGGGGTCCTGCGTGCCGCTAAGTTGATCGTAGAGCGCTGCGATCTTGTCGAGATGAGGCTGCTCGGCAGCGATGTCCGTGGTCCCGAGCTCGTCGGTGCCCTTAAAGAGCATGTGCTCAAGGTAGTGGGCGAGCCCGGTGGAGTTGGGCGGATCGTTGCGGCCACCGGTCCGGACGGCGATCCAGGCGGAGAAGCTCGGCTTGATTGGATTGCGGCTGATGTACACCGTCATGCCGTTGCTGAGCCGATGGACTGTGACGGCCATCGGATCGTCGGGCAACGGCGAATCGACGGTCGCGGGAAGACCGGACGCGTTGAGGATGCCAGCGATCTCAGATTCGCTTGGAGCACCGCCCTCATCGACCTGCGTACTCTGGACCGGCATCTGCCCGGCGCAGGCGGCCGATAGCGCCACCAGAGAGCACAAGCACGAGGTCACCAGGCGGCGGGAACGAAGATCGACGAAACCGGAGGACTGCATCACCGGGTCAACCTACTCGCCAGACTGGACTCTGGCCAGCGGACACCGCCCACAGATCGACGACATCGCCACATTGCCCAACCACGCGCGCCCTTGCGAGCGCCCGTGCGTCGCGGCGTGCGCTGTGGGAGTCATCAAGACTCCTCACGTCTCATGACGACGACCGCTTACGGCGAGGGATCTTGGGGGGCCTCGCTCGGGGTCGAGGTCACTCCGGAGCCGGAGAGGATCTTGAACTCGATACGGCGGTTCTCGTGACGGCCCTTCTCCGTCTCGTTGTCCGCGATCGGCTCGCTCGGTCCTGCGCCGCGCGTACGGATGCGAGAGGGTTTGATTCCCTTGGCGACGAGATAGACCTGCACGGACTTGGCACGGCGCTGCGACAGATCAACGTTGTGCGCGTAGCTTCCTCGACTGTCGGTGTGACCGACGATCTCTACGTTGACGGTGGGGAACTTCTCGAGGAGGGACGCGGCACGATCGAGGATCGGCTTGGAGTCCCTGGTGATGGTGTCGCGATCGGTGTCGAAGACCACGCCTTTAATGACGCCCGCGAGGTCGACGAGATCGGGCGGAACCTCGTCCGGACAGCCATCGTCGTCTTCGTAACCGTTGCGCGACTCCGGATCATCGGGGCATCGATCGATGTCGTCGTCGATCCGGTCGTGGTCACGGTCGCTGATCGGGCAACCTGTCGGCGCCGGTCCTGGCTCGTCGGGACACGCGTCGCAGGTGTCGGGGATGTTGTCACCATCACTGTCGCCCGAGCACACCTCGCCCCCGGCACCCGATTTGTTCTTGCGGCCGAGCGTGCCGAACAGGCCGAGAAGAATCTCCGGCGAAGGAGTCACGCTCTCTCCCACACCGCGGCGATTGCTCAGGTCCATGCGGCCCTCGATGCGCAGGCCGATCGCGCGCGTCAAGAAGAACTTGAGACCACCGCCAAAGTGGATCTCCACGTCCATCTCGTTGCCGATCGCCGAACGTCGGCTGATGACGCCTTGGCCACCGACGCCGCCGAGAATGAACGGTGTGACGCTCCACAGGCCGATCTGACCGACGATGTGTGCTCGCGGAGTGAGCATGTCGACCGATGCGGCCTCGGCCTTGGTCTGGGTCGGCGACCACGCGAACTCGCCCTCGATGCCGAGGTGGCGCAGCGGGTAGTAGCCGCCGCGGATACCCAAGATCGGTGAGACCGCCGCGAGCGGCTTGTAGCCTTGGTTGGGGAGGCTTGGATCGGCCTGGAAGAGCTCCATGCGCGGCGAGGGAAACCAGGCACCGCCAAAGACGCCTAGCTCGCCCATATTGCGAACCGGGGCGTTGCGATAGATCCACTTCGACTCGTCGCGATTCTTGGTCTTGCGCGCCGGGCCTTCACTCGCCGCACCATCCTTGCGCGACGATTTCTTCGGTTTGGGGCCCTTCGCGTCGATGGACGCGGAGCCGCTCGCACCACCGCTCGCGCCCCCCGCATTGTCGGCGGGCGGCGCTGCCACAGCGACGCGGGGCGCGAGCACGCCCAATGCGACCGCCAACGTCGCGCACGTCAACATTGGACGTAGCGAGGGACGCAGCGAGGATCGAATCAGGGGCGAGCATGTCGACGAAGCTGCAAGATACGGTGCCCGCAGGGCGGAGCGTGCGTGTGAATGCTTGAGATGTGTCATGGGGAGGTGATGCTTCGCTTGCGCAATGCAGCGGGCACGGCGAGGGGGGTTGGAGGTGTTTCGCGAGGTCGACGAGCCGGCGGGGGTCCGGCAGGTAAGAGGCTCAACGCGGCCGAAGGCCAGATCAGCAGGGACACTCGAGGGAGGCGGCGACCGTGTCACCCTGGATGCCTTCGCACGCGGCTCCAACGAGCTCCGCGCGATCGGGAGCGTCGAGCTCCCAGCCGTCGGGATCTCCGTAGGTCACCGGGCTGCCGTCCACCGTCAGCGTGCAGGCGGCTGCCTCGGCCTCGGTGAGCGGCGATGACAGTGAGAGCTTGCAGTGACGCGCGTTGGCGAGGACTTCGGCGAAGGCAACCGCGAGCTGATCGGGGTCGAGCGCGACGTAGAACTCGGCATCGGGCTCTCCTTGCATCACGCCCACGCCGGCATTGGCCATATTTTGCATGTGCGCCGTGGTGTTTTGGTCGCCGACGCCAATCACAAAGGTGCGGATGCCCAGGCCATACGCGTACTCCACGGCCGCGAGTGCTTCTGGCTGTCCCTCCTGAGGATTGGGCATCGCACAGGTGTCGGGTTCACCGTCGGTGGCGAGCACCATGATTCGGTCACCCGTTGCCGCGGGGTCGGCGTCGAGGGCGTCCGCCACCAGCGTAAGCGCCTCACCCGTCGGCGTGTCCCCGGCCGGCATCAGCGAGGCGTAGAGCTGCGCGATGTCATTGGCGTTATTGAGGTCTGCGGGCTCGACGTCGAGCGTGGGGCAGGTCGTGCCATCATTGGCATAGACCGACATGCCGTAGCGAACCGTCGACTCCAAGGTCGTCACCACGCCAAAGCCGGGGTCGACGAGCACGCTTTCGAGTACGTCCCATCGTGTCTCTGCATTCGGTCCCATCTCCGCCGTCATCGAAGACGAGCGATCGACGACGACCACTACCGTCGGGGCGATCGCCTCGACCTGCACGTCGAGCACGCTGCAGCCGCCGTCGCCGGTCTCGGTCGAGTCGTCGTTGGTGTCTACGTCGGTGCCATCGGCGGTGCCGCCGGCATCTGTCTGGCCGGGGCAGGACTTCTGCCCGAGGCCGTCGTCGACGCAGGGATCGGCACATCCCAGTGGGATGAGGGTCAACGCCGCAACAACACCGGCGCCAAGCAGCAGGGGATGGCTCCACTCACCGGCCAGACGCAGGACCTCATGAATCTCAAGCGGGGCTCTACGCATAAGGCCATCCTAGCGTTCGCCTCCGTCATATGCACGAGAAAACGTCATCCCACTTACACATGGCAAGCCCACCAAACCTGCCACGAGGGTAGTGACCGCTACAGCACAAACAGTGCAGTGGCGCCCGCGAGGGCAACGAGCGTGATCACAACTGCCGCACCCACGCTGATGGGTTGGGTCGCACGTTGTGCGAAGGCTGGCATCTGCTCTCGATCGCCGACGACAAGGGCTGCGGCATCGCTCGGCAGCTTCTCGGTGACGTAGCGGTGCGGGATGGTCAGTAGGCGCACCAAGGGGAGCAGCATCGCGCTCCAGATACCGGGCGCCGCGCTTCGGTAGGCCCAATCAAAGTCGAGGGTGATTTTGGGCTTGCGCTCAAGTAGCGGCAGCATCAGGAAGAACGCCAGTCCGGAGAAGAGCAGCAGCTGAAGCTGCGTGATGACGTGATCAACGGTGTTGGCGTTGTAGACCTCTCCGTCGTGGGAGGCGAAGGGCAGGATCTGGTAGAGCGGCTGCGGGAAGAAGCCCAGCAGCACACACAGCGCCGCAAACACGATCATGCTCCACTGCATGTTCGCCGGTGGATCGGGCGGACGCAGGCCGCTGTCCTTCTGGAAGAACACGAACCAGGGGAACTTGATGCCGGCGTGCAGGAAGACGCCCGCGGACGCAGCCATGAGGCCGAACCACGCAATCGTGATGTGGTCGTGCGCGGCCGCAGCCGTGATCATCGACTTTGTCGTAAAGCCGGAGGTTCCCGGGAACGATGAGATCGCGAAGGCACCGATCGTGCCGCAGATCATCGTGACCGGCATCGTTCGGTAAAAGCCTCCGATCTGGGTGCACTTGCGCTTACCGGTCATGTAGTAGACCGAGCCCGCGGACATCAGGAGGAGCGCCTTGTAGATGATGTGTGCGAAGGCGTGAGCAGCCGCGCCGTTGAGCGCGAGCGGCGTGCCGATCCCGATCGCGCACACCATAAAGCCAACCTGGTTGACGATGGAGTACGCCAAGATGCGGCGCATGTCGTTTTCGAGGATGGCCCAGATGATTCCGTAGATGGCCATCGAAAGGCCGACCCAAATCAGGAGCTCCGTGCCGGCAAACAGCTGCATCAGCACAAAGACCGAAGTCTTGGTGGTGAACGCCGAGAGGAACACGGTGCCCGATTCGGAAGCCTCGGGATAGGCATCGGCGAGCCAGCCGCCAAAGGGGGGCGCGGCGGCGTTGATCAGCACGCCGACCAAAATCAGTGCGGCCGCAACCGAGTTGATCTCGGTGAAGTGCGGGAGCGCCATCGTTCCCGAGCTCGCCCATTGCGCGCCGATGCCGGCCATCAGCGCCGCCCCGCCCACGAGGTGGACGTTGACGTAGCGGAAACCGGCCTTGCGCGCGCCGTCGGTGCCACCCGCCCACACTACGAGGGTGGAGCCCACCGCCATCAGTTCCCACCAGATGAACATGGTGAGCATGTCTCCGGCGAAGGTGACGTTGATGGCACTCCCCGCGTAGAGCATGGCAGCCGGCATCTCAAGCTCGCGGTCCTGGTTCAGCGCATAGATCGCGCCAAAGCAGGCCATGAACGAGAAGATCAGCGCGAACACGGTCGTGGCGGGGTGAATCGTGAAGGGATCGAGGGCGATGCCGGCCCACTCGAACGCCGGCGTGAACGCGGCATGCACGGCGGACACTCCGTGGCCACCGCCATGGCCCGCTCCGTGCGTGGACGCGGCATGTGCCGCTGTGCCATCGGACGCCTCCGAGCTTGCCCGGGCGAAGAACAGCAGCCAAACCACCGCGCCGAGATTGGCTGCGGGAAACAGCACGCTCGCCGCCTTCCACGTCCCGCCACGCAGGAAGGGCAAGATTGCCGCGCCGAGCAGCAGGATCAGTCCTGGTGGGAGCTCACTCATCGTAGAAGTCGTCCCCTCGTTGCAGGAACCATCCCAGGCCCTTGGCGACCAACACCATGCCGACGCAGGAGAGGAATCCGTACCAGGCGTGGAAGCCGAAGGTGGAGTCGACGCCGAAGTGGTCGTGGTGCTCGTAGGTCACGTCGAGGGCGACCAGTACAACCAACACGATCAGGGACACGACCCAGATCGCGCTGATCGTCCCCGGCTTGTACATCGTGCCCTTGGGATCGATGTCGACCTTCTTGAGCCCTTCCCAGCGCTCGGTCGGGGTGCGGGGAGAGGGCGCGCTGTGATCCTCGGGATGCGGCGGCAGTGGCTGCTGCGTCTGCGGATCGACCTTGCGGTGGTAGCTAAAGGAGGCCATATCAGAGTCTCCCTGCCAGTTCGGCGGCCAGCGATACAAAGAGCTCGGGATACAGGAACATGCCTACGCAGCAGGCCGCGGTTCCGCCCATCGCGATCAAGATCGCCACGGGGGCCTCGCCGTGCACCCACTTGCCGTGCGCATGTCCGTGATCGTCGTGACCGTGGCCGGCGGCATCGTGGTGCGCAGCGTGACCGTGGTCGATCGCATGCTTGTCAGGATGCGCACCGTGACCGTGCGGATGGTGGCCGTGCCCGTGGTCGTGATCGGGTTCCTTGGTCGGAGCCGGCTTGAAGTAGGCGCGGTAGACAATCGGCAGGAAGTAGCCGGCATTGAGCAGCGTGGACAGGATTAGGACCACGAACACGAAGGTTTGCTCCGCGTCCGCGGCGGCCCGCAGCAGATAGAGCTTGCTGATAAAGCCTGCAGTCGGAGGGAGGCCAATCATCGAGAACGCGCCGATCGTAAAGCACGCCATCGTCACAGGCATTTGACGACCCACACCGTCGAGCTGGCTGACCTCGGTCTTGAGGTGATCCGAGGCCGTGTAGATCGAGCCTGCGGCAAAGAACAGCGTGATCTTGCCAAAGGCGTGCGCAGCGATGTGAATCGCGGCTGCCATCGCGCTCAGCGGCGTGAGGATCGCTGCCGCCAGCGTGATGTAGGAGAGCTGGCTGACGGTCGAGTACGCCAGGCGCCGCTTGAGGTTGTCCTGGAACAACGCGATGAACGACGCCACCACGATGCTGATGCCGGCGACATAGATCAGCCAGCCGCCCTGCATCGCGTCGCGCAGGGTGTCTGCGCCCACCAAATAAAAGGTCACCTTGGCGACCGAGAACACACCGGCCTTGACGACCGCGACGGCGTGAAGCAGCGCGCTGACCGGCGTCGGGGCCACCATCGCGGCGGGCAGCCAGCGGTGCACGGGCATGAGCGCGGCCTTACCGATGCCGTAGATGAAGAGGCCAAATACGATGCCAAACAGCCAAGTCGGCATGTGGCCGCTGGCGATCGCGTCGTGAAAGACCCCGCCGGGCCGGAAGTCGACCGTCCCCGTGTAGACGAAGGTGGCGATGATCGCGGGCAGGAGCAGACACACCGAGGTGGTCAGCAGGATGCCGAGATAGCGACGCCCGCCTTTGACCGCGTTCTCACGCTTTTTGGGGTCTTCGTCGCCTGCGTCGAAGGTCACGAGCGGAATCGTCGACAGCGAGAGCACCTCGTAGAACACGAAGAGGGTCATCGCGTTGGCCGAGAAGGCGATGCCCATCACGCTCGCAATCGCGATCGCGAAGCAAATAAAGAAGCGAGTTTGTCGCTCGACCTGCTTGGGGGCCATCGCGTCGTAATTCGAGCGCATGTAGCCGATCGAGTAGATCGAGTTGAGGATCCACAGCGCCGATCCGATCAGCGCGTAGATCATGCCAAGCGGCTCGACCGAGAACGCCAGCGACATGCCTGGGAGCACCTCGACGAGTTCGAGCGGGGCGCTTGGCGGCAGGTAGGCCTGTGGCACCAGTGAGCCGACGACCACGAGCAGGGACACGGCTGTGATCAGCGTGATCGACTCGCGGACGTTCGGCGT
>CAZVEM010000211.1:0-11051 GCA_964626165.1 uncultured Nannocystaceae bacterium | reverse complement strand
AAGCTCGTTTGTGGCGCGGCGTGCGGCGTTGCTGCGCTTCGCTCCGCGCTTGGGTCCCGCGCCGTGACGATGCATCGCAGTCGACCTCCACGGCCGTCTAGCTGGGTATCCACAGCCTAGGGCCCGCGGATTGGAGTTCATCTCAAGTAGAGCGGCTCGGTACGCAGTCCGCGACACCGGTGCTACGCGTCGATCTCGCCATCCGGGATCGGCGACGCGTGCGCGCTGTTGCGTTGGGGCCTCAAGGTGCAGGCTCACATCCTGTAAGTGAACGCGTGCCCGAACCCGAGGGAGATCTCATGGCGACGCCACCCGCCTCAAGGCCCGAGTCGGGCGCAGAGCTCGACTCCGGTCCTGGCTTGGAGCCGCGCGACGGCGCTCGAGCGCACCTCCCAAGCGATCGCGCGCCTATGGGAGGCGTCGCTGGCTCTAGATCTCTCGGCGTGTCGGAGAGCATCACGAGCGTCACTCTGCTCGAGACCTCCCACGAGGCTCTGCTTGCAGGACCCGGCGCAGGCGCTCTCTTTGTGACGCCATCTCCACGCGTCGCGGTGGAAGGCGATCCGCGTGCTCCGCTTGCCGACGCCTCCGCAATCGTGCCGGCCACGCGGGCAAATCAGCCGCATCGAGGCATCGCGTTCATGCTCGCTGCGACGCTTTCCTTCGTTGCGATGAGCGCCTTCGTGAAGCTGCTCCGCGAACAGGGGATGTCGACCACCGAGGTGATGTTCTGGCGAAGCGCACCGGGAGCGCTCGTGATGCTTGGGGTCCTCGCGTGGCGCGGGGTCTCCCTCATTCCCAGTGATTGGGTCAGTGTCGCGATGCGTTGTCTGTTCGGCACGCTGGCGATGGCGGGCAACTTCTTCGCGGTCGGGTATCTGTCGCTCGCGCAGCACGGCACGCTCCATCTCACGCAGCCGATTTTCGTCGCAGCGATCTCGCCCGCGTTGCTTGGCGAGAGAGCGAGCCGCTACACGCTTCTCGCGCTCGCGCTTGCCGGCGTCGGCGCAGCGATCGTGCTCGCACCTGGACTCGACGTCTCCTCGCTGCCGCTGCTCGCAGCACTCGCCGGTCTCATGGGCGCGTTGATGGCAGCGCTCGCCGCCATCACGATCCGTCGCGCGACCCGAACGGACTCGCCAGATCTGATCGTATTTCACTTTGCCGCAGCCACTGGCCTGCTCTGCCTGGTCGTGGGCTTAGCTCGCGGTGAGATGAACGCAGTGTGGCAGGGCGGGAGCGATCTGAAGATCATCGGCAGCGTCGTCGGCGTCGCTGGCCTCGGCTTGCTCGGTCAGATGTTCCTCTCAAGGGCCTACGGCGCCGCAAAGGCCTTGGTCGTCGCGATCATCGGCTACGTCGCGATCCCCCTGAACTTCTTCATCGACGCGATCGTGTGGGACACGCCGCCGACCCTCGCGGGCCTGACCGGTGCGACGCTGGTGATCTGCGCCAGCGGCCTCCTCCTCCGCGATAGCTCGTCCGCACCCAACGTTCGCAGCAGCGCCGAACGGAAGCGGTAGAGGGCGGACGCGCTCCCCGAGCTACTCGAGGGTCCGTGCCTTGAGGATCGCCTCGCGTCGCCCCACCAACGCCAGAATATCGCCCTCACGCAGCAGCGCACCGGGATCGATCTCAAGCAGCGTGGCGCCACGCCTCCACTCCAATGCGAATGCACCGCAACGGCGTCGGAGATCGAGATCATGCAGGGTCTTGCCCGCCCAGCGCCGCGTGACCACGACGCGCTCGACGATCACCCCGGCGGGCAACGCGATCTCATTGCGAGTGCCTGCGCCGCGCAGCTCAAGCTCTGCATCCTTCCGGTTCAGCACCCGATCCGAGTAGTGCACGATCAGATCGTGTCGATGAAGGATGCCAATGCAGCGGCCGTCATCGTCGACGACCGGCAGCACGTCCTTGTGGGACTGCGCCATGGCCAGCATCGCGCCCGCGAGGGTGTCATCGACTTTCAAGAGCGCCGGCGCACGTCCGGCGCTGAGATCCTTGGCGAGCGCATTGGTGTCGATGTGATCGCGCAGGGCCATCGCCGCGAGGCGAACCGAGTCGATGTAGCCGGCGACCCGACCATCGTTGTCCAAGAAGTAGTGAACGGGAACGTCCTCGACCAGCGCCGCGCGCTGCACCTCTTCGAAGCTCGAGTCCGCCCGGAGCATGTGATCGGGCTTGATCATCAGCTCCCCGACCCGGCCCTGCTTCATCACCTCTTCTTCATTGGCCGCGCGGTCGACCGACATCCCTGGCGCGCGCAGCAACAGGTCATACAGCCCCTCGGGCTGGATGCGCCCGGCGATGAACGACGAGAGGATCGTCACGAACATCATCGGGACGATCAGGCCGTAGTCATGCGTCAGCTCGAAGATCATGACGATCGGGGTAATCGGTGCGCGGAGGCTGGCGCCGAGAATGGCCCCCATGCCTAAGAGCGCATACGCACTGACGGGCGCCGCGTGCTCACCCAGTGCCGCGACCGCGACGGTCTGAATCACCGTGCCCAGGCACGCGCCCACGAAGAGCGCGGGCATAAAGACGCCGCCCATCCCACGGCTGCCGACCGTGAGCGCGGTGACGATGATCTTGAGGGCGATCAGCGCCAGCGCAAAAGTCCAGATCAGCTGACCGCGCAATGCCTGCGCGATGATCGGTCGGCCGGCACCCATGATCTCGGTGAAGAGCAGCGCGCCGGCAAGCCCAACCAAGGCGCCACCGATCGCGGGCTTGGTCCACTCAGGAACGGGCAGCAGCTCAAAGCCGCTCTTGACGCGCAAGATCGCTTGATCGAGCGCCACCGCGACCAGGCCCGCGACGGCTGCCAACAGAAGATAAAACGGCACCTCACGCAGCGACTCGCTACCCGCGGACAGCACGGCAAACTCGGTTCGGCCGCCGAACACGGCATGCGACGCCAAGGTTCCGGCGACCGCAGCCACGACCAGCGGCGTAAAGACCGACATGGTCCCGACGTTTCCGCCGACCGAACGGCGGAAGATCACCTCGACCGTAAAGATCACGCCTGCCAGTGGTGCATTGAAGGCCGCAGCCAGTCCCGCGGCCGCGCCAGCGCCCACCATCGCGACCTGCCTGCGCGCGCGCAGGCCAAAGAAGCGGGCCACGACGCTCCCCACAGTCGCTCCGATCACGACCGAGGGACCCTCGTGACCGCACGATCCACCGCTGCCGATGCTTAGGCCGGTTCCCACTCCGAGCGCTGCGCCACCAAATCCATCGAGATGGCCACCGCGATGAGCGACGGACACGATGACGGTCCCAGGACCGGTCGGGATCTCGACGTTGAGCCGCGTCAGCACGACCTGCAGGATGCCGACAAGCAGGCCGCCGAGCGCAGGGATCGCGATCAACACAGGCACGCCGATCAAACCCAGGCCGCTGACGCTCGCGAAAAGTCCGTTGGCACGCTCGATCCACGCGAGCAGCACGCCCGCAGCAAGCCCGGCGCTGGTCCCAACGATCACCGCCATCAGCAGGAGATAGACCGAGTCATCGCGCACGAACCAAGCGGCGTTTTGTCCGAGGAAAAGTCCCAGTGCATCGACGTGACGACGCGCTTGCTGCGTCGGTGGGAGCGGTTTGAAGTAGCCGGTCTTGAGTCGCGCCGCGATGCTCTGGGTGACCCGACCTCCCACACCGCGGGTCATCCGGCCCGCCGGGATCTCGCGCGGCGTGAGGTTCTGGGCAGCGCCTCCGAGTTCGACGCGCTGACTCGTGGATGAGGACCACGCATCCTCGTGTGCGGCCGCGGCACCACCCACGCGAGGGCCCACGCTGCGTCCTTCAGCAGGTCTCGACGTCTCTGGGCGCGCTCGCCCGCCCGATGCGTCGGCGCTCCCGAGGTCTTGTCCGCCGGCGGCCGCGACGTCTTCGAGGCGATAGGTCCCCGACTCCCATTCCGATTCACCCGTCGTGCGTGCCTCCACGCTCAGCGAAAGATCGTTGGCGGACTGGGAGGACTTGCCGTCCGTGCTCGATGCATCCGCGCTTGGGCTCGCGCCTGTCGATCCAAGCGCGTGATGGGCACCCGCCTCCAAACCCTTACGGGGCGCTGTGTCTTGCGATGGCAAGCGCGCCGGGCCGCGACGAGGTGCGGGCCCGACTTGGGCGTAGGTGCCCGTCCGGAGTGCCGGCGAGCGCTCTTTGGTCGGCTCTTCGCCCGGCTTTTCCTCGTCATTCATTGATGCACAGCGCAGGCGAGATCAGGGACAAGGATAGACGCCGCCGCGGAGGCGAGGCAGCGGGCAAGGTGGCCGTTCGCACACTGCTCTGGGCGCTCGGTGCCGAGACGCCCGATCCCTAGGGCCTTCGCTCGCAGGCCCCAGGATGGTCCCGGCCCTAGCTTGGCCAACCATAGAAGATACCCGCCATCTCGCGGCGGACATCTTCGAGGGCCTGGACGTTCTCGGGACTTGAGACGTCTGCGCCCGGGGGGAAATACTCCGCGGGGTCGAGATCCCGGCGCATCATCTTGGTCTGCCAGATCAGCTCGTTTTGCAGCACGAGGTCTTCGGTATGGTACTGGCTGACGATCTCGGGGGCGATGTAGTCCTTGATCGAATTGACGACGTGGTCCATGTAGACCCGCCGTCCCGCCGTGTCCCGGGTGTGGCCACGCACCACGTAGTCGATCACGACGATATCGTTCGCAAAGCTCTCGAACATGAAGTCGAGCGCGCGCAGCGGGACGATCGTGCCGCAGGTCGCGATGTCGATGTCGATACGGAAGGAACAGATCCCCTTGGGGTCGAGCCAGTCAGGATAGGTGTGGGCACAGAGGTGACTCTTGGTCAGATGCGCCGCGACACTCTTGTTGCCGGGCAATGAGTCCAACAGCGCCTGCTTGTCGCGCTCGTGGCCCATGTCGCCCATCAGCACGAGCGAACTCGCGCCGTGCGGATCGTAGTCCTGCGCCGAGACCGAGATCACCTCCGCATCGATGATCTCCGCGATCTTCTCGAGCGTCTTGGTGATCGTCCCCGCACTAAACCGATCGTCAATTCGTTTGACGTAGGCCTCGCGCTCCTCATCCGAACGCGCGACGAAGAAGTCGTAGAGATTAAAGCTCACCACTTTGGTGAGGTTGTTAAAGCCCAAGAGGCGGATCGGTTCGCGGGGCTGCACGGCCACGCAGGATGCGTTGCGTACTGCTTCCGCGTCAAGTGACGCGCTTGGTACATCCGCACGCGCGCAGCCGTGCTCGCCGAGCTACTTGTCCTTGCCCTTGTCGCGTCGACCAAGGACGAGATCGATCGCCTTTCCACGGGCCCAGCGACTCATACGCTGGGTGAGCGGGACGGACGCATCGCCCTCCTTCGATCCGGCGGCAGGGAGCGCTTGGCGTCGCAGCCACCAGCCGAACGCAAATCCCAGGGCCAATCCAACGAGCGCAAGAATCGCGAGGCTTTGCCAGTTCATGGTCGGTACGCAATCGCGGAGAACACGGGTTCGAGCGGCTTGGCCCGGTGCCATGTTGTCTTCGGGTTAGCACGTTCGAAGGCGACAGGCGCGACGCCCCCGTGGCCCCCGTGGGCGGAGGGCTGAGCGCCCTTGCGCACGGCCCTCTGTCCACGGCAGGCGCCCGGTCCTACTTCGGGTCGGCCTTGGCCGCTCCCTTGGGCGCGAGCGCCGCGACGTTCTTGCCCTTCACGATCGCGCCATCCGCATCAAGCTCGATGACGCGCGAGCCATAGAGTCCCTCGCCGACGATCTTCTCAAGTCCCGGTCGAATCACCTCAAGGTCGCCGACCACCAGGACGGTTAACCCCTCGGCCTGGATGTGTGCCTGCGCCGCCTTGAGCGCGTCACTGGGCTTGACCGCACGAAGTCGCTGCTGGAAGCCCGCGTGCCAGTCGAAGGGCAAGCCGTAGTACTCCAGCGATCGCAGACTGTTGGCGGCGCTGCGCGGC
The DNA here is from genome assembly GCA_964626165.1 of uncultured Nannocystaceae bacterium. Taxonomy (GTDB): domain Bacteria; phylum Myxococcota_A; class Polyangia; order Nannocystales; family Nannocystaceae; genus CAZVEM01. The sequence goes on along the minus strand of CAZVEM010000211.1, from coordinate 5,115 downwards.
GTCGCGAACTCGGCCGGCAACGAGAGCAGCGCGCCGTCGATCTCGCGCTTCACCTCGTCCGCGGTGGGCTCGCTACTGCGCAGAAGGCCGAGCTCTTTGGCGATCTCACGAAGCGCAACGTCGGTATGCGGCGTGTCGACCGAGGACGACGACATGAAGCGCCCATCGGTCCGCGAGTAGGAGAAGCCTCCGCGTGCGCCGTAGGCGATGCCCTTATCCTCACGAAGGTTCATGTTGAGTCGGCTGGTGAATCCTCCGCCGTACACCGCGGCCGCCACCAAGGTCGCCTCGAAGTCGGGCGCGCTTCGTGCAGGACCCGTGTGCGCGACAAAGATCTGCGACTGCGCTGCGCCGGCGACGTGAACGACGTAGATGCCCGCAGTGCTGGACTTGCCCGGCCCCACCGCGCGTGCTCGGCTGGCCTTGCCCTTCCAGGTCACCATGGTCTCGTCGAAGATCTTCTCGATCTGCGCCTTGCTCGTGCGTCCGACGACCCATGCCTTCGCCCCGCCTGGACGCAACCCGCTGGCAAATGCCTTGCAGTCCGCGACCGTGATGGCGTCGACCTGTGCTTCACTGTCGATGCGTCCGTAGGGGTGATCGAAGCCGTAGAGCAGACCCATGATGAGCCGTCCGCCGATGCTCTCGGGCGTCGCTCGACTCTGAACGATCGCTGCCTTGCGGCGAACCTTGATCCGATCGAGATCCTCCTGCCGCAGGCCGGGCTCGCGCAGCATCTCTTCCAAGAGCTTGGCGCCTTCCTCGATGTCATCGACCAGTCCGGTGAGGTTGATCGAGGTGCTGTCGTTGCCGCTACCGACCCCGATGCTCAGCGCACGGTCGTCCAGCGCCTGCGACCACGCGACCTTGTCGAGCCGTTTGGTTCCCTGCTCGATCAGCTCCGCACAGATCGAAGCACGCCCGGTCTTGCCCTTGGGGTCACTGACCGCGCCGGTGTCGAAGTACACCGTCATCGAAACGTAGGGGAGTGTCGCGGGAACCAGTCGAACCTCGATCCCGCTCTTGGTCGTAAACACCTCTGGCGTGGGAGCCGAGACGTCACGCACTGGACCTGGCGCCGGCGCGCTGGCGCGAAAGTCCTCATCCGGCCAAGCGGCCTGATTCTCGCGTGCGTCGCCTTTGTCTCCGTCATCGGCAGGTTGGGGATAGGGCGTGCCCTGACTGACCACGCAGGCAGATAGGCTCGCTGAGAGCAGCAGAGGAGTCGCGAGTGCGGAGGTGCGAGCGCGACGACGGAGGAGAGCGGTCGTGTTGTTCATGGCGGATCTCATGCGATCGGGAATGGACGAGGCACCCGGCAGGTGCAGACAATCGGAAGGAACGAGCGGCGAAGCGGCGCGACGAGGCAGGTACCCGCGTGGGCGTGACCTGAGTAAGAAAGCGGCGCGCGTGAATTCTCGCTACTTCTCCTTGGGCTGTGCGGGGGCGACGGGCGCGGCGACGGGTTTGGTCACGATCAGCGCAGAAGGCTTGCTGAGATGCGTCGCTGCGGCTTCGCGTACGGCCGCGGGCGTGATCGCTCGCAGGCGGGGGATCTCGCTGCGGATCGCCGCTGGATCGCCTGCGTAGTGACCGAAGCGCTGCAGCGCTTCGGCGCGGCCCAGCAGGGACTCAAGCGACATGACGAGCCCACGCTCCTCATTCCGCACGACCCGAGCGAGCGCTTCCGCATCCACTGGCTTGGCGATTGCGTTGTCGATCTCTTCCTTCACGATGGCCTCAACCCGCGAGGCGTCCGCGCCGGTGACCAAGTCGATCACGACGTGGAAGGAACCAGAGATGTTGCCGTCTTGGTAATACGCAAAGGCGCTGCGAGCCAGCTTCTCTTCGAGCACCAAGCGCTTGTGAAGGCGGCCCCAGCCCTCGGCCGAGAGGGTGCTGCCGAGCAACTCAAGCTCGTCTGCACCCGGCGCGCGGCTCTTGGGTGCGTGCCAGGCCCAGTGAAGGCGAGGCATCCGCGCGAACTTGTCTTCGACCTCGACGCGGACGGGCTTGCTGAGGGACGCGACCTGCGATCCCGCGCCTGCCTGCTGGGGACGCTCGATTTTGGGGAAGCTGCCGAACCACTTCTCGACCAAGCCCCGGGCTGCCTTGACATCGAAGTCGCCGACCACGGTCAAGGTTGCATTGCTCGGCGCGTACCAGCGCTTAAAGAACGCGCGAACATCTTCTAACGCGGCGCCTTCAAGATCTTCGTGGCGACCGATCGTCAGGTAGCGGTAGGGGTGACCTTCCGGGTAGAGCGCGGCAGCGGTCGCGAACCGATCGGGAGCGTAGGCGACGTTGTCATACCGCTGTCGCCGTTCGTTGCGAACGACGTCTCGCTGGTTGGCGAGGCTCTTTTCGTTGAGGAGATCGAGCAAATAGCCCATGCGATCGCTCTCAAGCCAGAGCGCGGTTTCCAGGTGATTGGAAGGGACAACCTCGAAGTAGTTGGTGCGATCGCTGTTTGTTGTACCGTTGATCCCGGTTCCGCCAATGCGCTTGAGCGTGTCGAAGTGAACGTCCTCGCCGATGTGCTTGGCGCCCTGAAACATCATGTGTTCAAAGAGATGCGCAAAGCCGGACTTGCCTGGCTGCTCATCTCCCGAGCCCACGTGGTACCAAACATCCACGGCCACGAGCGGTGCGCTCCGATCCTCGACGAGGATGACCTCCATCCCGTTGGCGAGGCGGAAGTGGTCAAACTTGAGCTCTTCGAGGGCGGTCTGTGTGGCGCTCGGACCATGCCCGCGCAGCGCTTGGAGTGCCTCTCGCGTGTCCGCGGTCGCGCCCTGTGGCGCACCGAAGAGGAGCAGGAATGCCAGGGATGCGGAGAGCGACGCGCTGACCATGGCCGCACTAGAGCGCGCCTTGGCCCTAGGTGCAACCCAGCGATGGCGCGTGCAGCAGGCCTCGAGGAGAGCGCTGCCCTAGCAGGCTGTCGAAAAGCCCCGCGCGGCGCATGGCCATGCACTCACCATGCATCCCTTTGGTGCTCGTCGGTCACGTACGCCCGGTACGCTCCCTCCTCGCGCCTCGGTCTGCATGGCGACCGCACGTCCATGCACTCCACGGGGGCTCTTCGACAGCCTGCTAGCGTTAGAACGCCGGTTCGTGGCGTCGGGCAGTGGCGCTCGCGCCGCCCCCACCGTCAAAGCCCCGAAGCATGCGAGCGCGGGCTCAGCTTGCGGGGCATGTGCAGCCCCAACTTGTCGGCAAGGACGGGCAAATTGAAGTTGCGATCAAGCGGTGACCCTCGGTGTTGGGATGGATGTGATCGAAGCTACGAAGGTCGTCCCGCAGATACCAACTGGGCACCGAGGCTGCCTTGGCGGCATCGTTGAGCAGTGCGGCCTGACGCGCGGCGTCGTCGAGCTGGCTGTTGCGCTTGACCCACCAACTCTCCTTCTTGAGGACGACCGCGAGCGCGGCCGCATCGCGCGGCGCGGCGTCTCGTGCTCGGAGTGAAGAGTCGTAGAGATCCACGGCGATGTCGGGCAGCTCATTCGCCGACCAGGTTTGCCCCGCCAGCTCGCGCTTGGCCTCATACGAGCCGAGCGCTTCACTTGGCGAGAGCCGGCCGAGTACGAAGTCGACGACCTTCTTGGTGTACTCGAGGTAGCGCAGGCCCGAGACCCCTTTCCAACGACGGTCGCTGTCGTCACCCCACGGCGTGAGGCTCAGGCCAATGACGTGGGCGCCCTTGTTGTGGGCAAGCACGAAAAGCTCTCGGATGTGGTGGTTGGTCATCTCGGGCGTACCGACGCTGTTGAGCCCACCTTGGAAGATCAGCCAATGTTCCTCGCCCGGGGCGCGCAAGTTGACACGTCGATTCGCGACGACGTCACGCTTGTAGCGCTGCTTGAGCGCGAGCGCGCCCTCTCCGACCTTCGAGAGGTTCTTGACCTCGACTTGGCTGCACATCGCCTCGATCTGCTCTGCGTAGGGATCTCGAGGCCAAGCACCGATCGAGCCGGCAAGCACCACGACTTTGATCGGTCGGCTCGCATCCTTGAAACGCCAGACCGCCGCTTCGACCGCGCTGCTCGAAGAGGATGCCGACGCGGGATCGGTGGACGTCTCTGGGGGTGACGCCCACGCGACGATCGAACTCCCCGCCAGCGCAAAGCCAAGCGCCACAGGCAGGGCACGGGCGAGGCCTCGTGCGGGGCGTTTGCGCCTCATGGATGCGGCTGCCATGGCGATGACCGGTCCTTGAATCCGCGCGCGTGTCACTGCGCAACCTCAAACTGCATCGTCGCGAGCTCGGCGTCACCGGACATGATGCGTGCGACCCAAGTACCGACATACTCCGCGCGCAGCGAGAAAATGGTCGCGGTCTTGTACGCGTGCAGCTTGCTGGGAATGCGAAGTTTCGACCGACGGAGCGTCTTTCCATCGCGCTGCCACAACACCGTGAGCTCCTCATCTGCGCCACGAGCATGAACCACGCGGACACAGATGTTGATCACCTTGTGCGTACCCACAAGGTACACACCAGGGTCGTCCACGCAGCTGCTGCCCTCCAGCGTCGGTCCAGCTGCGATCTCATCGATGTGAATCCCAGATTCACCAACGCCACCGACGGGCGGGCCATCGCCCACCGATACCGGGATCTTGCGGAATGCGTCGGCGTTTGGTTCCGGGGTCCCGGCGGGTACGGCCCGAGGATCTCCCTCGCCGCGCTTGGGGCTGCTGGAGGTCGGATTGGAATTTGTGACCGGGACCTCCGGCGATTTGATCGGATCGACGTGCGGCTCTGCACCGCCTGTGTCTCCGCCGCTGTCTGCGACAGCGCCATCGTCGTCGCCGGCCGGCGCACCGTCGTCATGCCCTGGTGCGGCGCCACCCGTCGCCTCATTCGCTGCCCCCTCGTCGGCACCGGAGTCAGCGGCCACACCGGCGCTGGTCGCCGGGACAACCGTCCCGGATCCCGCGGTGTTGTTTGGATCGTCAACGCCCTGTGCGTCGGTGCCAACGCGCTCAGGCTTGCTGGCGGGCTTTTTCTTCTTGTTCTTGCGGGTGTCCCCCGCCTTGCCCCCCTCTACTTGCTGCGAGCCTCCCCCCCCCCCCGTTGGGGGGCGGCGTTCTTTGCCCCGCCGGGCGCGGCGC
>CAZVEM010000210.1:0-11140 GCA_964626165.1 uncultured Nannocystaceae bacterium | reverse complement strand
GTCGCCGTCGCCGTCGCCGTCGCCGTCGCCGTCGCCGTCGCCGTCGCCGTCACCATCGCCGTCACCGTCACCGTCGCCGTCGCCGTCACCATCGCCGTCGCCATCACCGTCACCGTCACCATCACCGTCACCATCACCGGTGCCGCCGGCATCGCCTGCGTCGTCGTCGGAACCACCGCAGCCCATTGGAAGCGCGCAGAGGAGAGCGATAGGAAGGACAAGGATCAATCGAGTTGTCATCGCATGAGCGTATTCGCGCGGTGCCAAGCGAGGCAAGGAAATTATCGGTGGGCGCGATTTCCCTCTCCAGCGGGCCAGGAGGCCCTGGTTGAGCCTGCTCGAGGGACGAATTTGACGGCGGCCGCTCCGGCAGGGCCTACATCGATGCCGACTCGAAACGATGGCTGGCCGACGGAGGACTCTCTGCGCCGCGCGTCATGTGGCCGCGCAGTCGGTCCCCAGGACAGCATGAGTCACGATCGGGGCCGTTGCAGCCGATGCAGGACCTCCAGATCGCCGGTCAGATAGCGATTGCGCCACTCAAATCTGCGTGGCTTCCCGCTGCTGGTCTTGCCGACGCTGCGCAGCGGAACACAGATCACCGTCGTCGGTGCGTGGCCGTGAATTTCCTCGCAGGCAGCAGAGGCTCTGGTCGCACAGTCGTGGAGTTCTTCCGCCGACAGGGTCTTCTTGACGCTGAGCGCGAGGATGAGGTCGGCATCCGCGGCTTGCTGTGTCGGCGCGCCTGTCTGCGCATTGGTATGGGGTCCCGTTCCGCGGGACTGAAACGCGATGACCTCCTGCACGACCTTCTCGTCGAGCCGGCGCTGCACGGTTGACTCGACGGAGTGCGCGGCGAGCCACTCACCCTCCAAGATAATGAGGTCGGCGAGCCGTCCGTACGCGTAGAGATCAGCGTCGTGGACAAAGCCGAGATCGCCGGTGCGGAACCATGGGTAGGCCTCCTCCTCGCGATCCTCACCGGCGATACTCGCCTCAAATGCGTACGCGCTCAGTTCACGTTGCCCGAAGTATCCCTGAGCGACACTTGGGCCCCGGACCCAGATCTCGCCGATTTGGTCGTCCTTGAGGCGCTCTCGCGTGCCCGGGTCGACGATCGCAAGCTCGTGGGCGGGCATCGCCTGTCCGCAGGCGACCATCGGCCAGGCGCGGACGCGGTCCTCATCCTGCGTGGTCGCTTCGGCGCGGCGCCTTCGAAGGGTCGCGCGGTCGAAGCTGGTGACGCGCACCGGCGCATCGAGATCGGTGCCGCTCACCATGAGCGTAGTCTCCGCCATGCCAAAACAGGGCATAAACGTCGACTCACGAAAGCCACACGCTGCAAAAACGCTCATGAATTTTGAGACGGTATCGTGGCGGATCGGCTCGGCCCCGAGGACAGAGAGTCGCCAGCAGCTGAGGTCGAGCTTGGCGATTTCCTCTGGCTTTGCGCGACTGGCGACAAGCTCGTATGCGAAGTTTGGGCCGGTGCTGACGCCCGCTCGGAAGCGATCGATGGCCTGAATCCAACGCATCGGTCGTTTGATGAAGGAGGTCGGCGACATGAAGATCGTCCGTCCACCGCAGTAGATCGGGTAGAGCATCGCCCCGATGAGGCCCATGTCGTGATAGACCGGAAGCCAGCTCACGCACGTGGCCCCTTCTTCTTGCCGAAAGTAGTGATGGCCGTAACGCTGGTGCGCGATCAAGTTCGCGTTGCTGACGACGACGCCCTTGGCGATGCCGGTCGATCCTGAGGTGTACTGGAGGAACGCAGTGCGGTCGGCGAGCCGATCGGGGGCACTCCAGCGCTCCGGGGTGCCATGGGCAAGTACGTCACCGTGGCCAAGGACGTGGCGGACGCCTTCGTCATGGCCGAGAAGCTCGGTGGCACCCGGCAGGAGATCGTCGCGGGTGAGCACGACGTCGGCCTTGGCGTCGCCGACCAGCGCGTGCAGGCGCTCAAGCGTCTGCACGGCCCGACCAGGTTCTGGGGGATAGGCGGGCACCGCTGTGACACCCGCGTAAATGCAGCCGAGGAACGCGACGGGGTACTCAAGGCCTGCGGCGTAGAGCAACAGCGCACGCTCGGCGTCGGGGGCGAGCTCTCGCAGTCCGGTCGCGAAGGCGCGGGCCTTCTCGTCGAATTCGGCGTAGCTCAGCTCGGCGCTCAACTCCTCGCCGTCGCGCAGAAAACCGTAGACCTTGGCATCCGGGTGCCGCTGTGCTCGCCAACGAAGTAGCTCCACGTAGCTAGGGAACTCAGGTAGCTCCACCAGGGGATTGTGCCTGTCCTACGGCGAGGAGTGTAGGGGGCACTGTGCTTACGCTGCGGCACGATCTGCTGCTCGGCTCACAGGTCGTGTCCCGCAACGGCGTACGACGACGGTTCTGCTTGCATTGCGTATCGGCCGCGAGCGAAGTACGCAGTCCATGTGAAAGATCTCAAGGGCAAACTCGCGCTCGTCACAGGAGCAGGCTCTGGCATCGGGCGTGCGACTGCGTTCGCACTCGCGGGCCGGGGCGCCCGCGTCATCGTCGTGGACATTCAGGAGCGTGCGCTGGAGTCGGTCTCACTTGAACTGGGACCGGCCTGCGTGATGTCGAAGGCTGTTGACGTTGCCGATCGCGAGCAGATGGCCACCCTGGCGGCCGAGGTGCACGGCCGCCACGGTGCGCTCGACGTCTTGGTCAACAATGCCGGCGTCGCCATTCTTGGCGGCGTTCTCGACACGCCACTCGACGACTGGCAATGGCTCTTGAACATCAACTTGAACGGGGTCATCCATGGCTGTCACTTCTTCGCGCCCGCGATGGCCGCGCGAGGACACGGCCACATCGTCAACGTCTCGTCGGTCCTGGGGGTGGTGGGCACGCCCGAGACGGTCGCCTACGCAACGAGCAAGTTCGCGGTCTTTGGTCTCTCCGAGTCGATGCGGCTTGAGCTCGCGCGCAAGGGCGTGGGGGTGAGCACAATCTGTCCGGGCATTGTCGCCACCGGGATCATCGGCGCGGCTCGCCTTGAGCGAGGTGGAGATGCGCTGCGCCAGCGCATCGACCGGATGTACAAGCGCCGCGCCTTTGGCCCCGAACGGGTCGGCTCCGCGATCGTGCACGCCATCGAACGCAACCAGGCCGTCGTCCCAGTGACGCCGGAAGCCAGCGCCCTCATCGCCCTCAAGAGGCTCTTACCGAACCTGACCCCGAGCCTGGCTGCGATGGTCGGGAGGATGCAAAGCGCTTCCTGATCCGGCGTTACAGGTCCGCCTCCCAGGAACGTCGCCCCGCTAGAAGCTCGAGCCCGGCTGCGTGAGGAACTCGAGCTCTTCCGGGGTGGAGGGGCGGGAGAGGATGGCGTTGCGGTGGGGAAAGCGGCCGAAGCGGGCGACGATATCGCGATGGCGGATGGCGTAGTCGGTGTAGCCATCGAACTTCGCGTCCGGGTCGTGCTCGACTTTGTTCTCGGCCACGTCACGGGCAAGGGCACGGAATAGCTCCACGCATCGGTCTTGGTCGACGAGTTCCTCGCTGTGCTCGAGCGGCATGTAGAAGAACATGCGCTGTGAGGCGTTGAGGTCACGGTCATGGCCGAGGTCGAGACCTGCCTTGGTCAAGGCGCGCGCCAGGTGATCGGCCGCGTAGGTCTGGGCGTCGCCGCGGTAGATGTTTCGGCTCATTTGGTCCATGAGGAGAATCAGCGCGAGTCGGCCGCGCGCAGATTGCTCCCAGCCCACAAGATCACCGTTGACGGCAGCGCGCAAGGTCTCTTCGAACTCGCGCTTGATCTCCGCGTCGAGTTCCGCGTTCTTTCCCCACCAGAGCGCATTGGCTCGCTTGCTGTCCGCCGGAAACCAAAAGTCGAGAATCTGGTCGATGCTGCGGTTGGCCACGCGCCACAGTTGCGCATCGTGCAACGACGCGCAAGATCGGCAGCGCTGCGCTCAGGTTGCTCCTCAAGCGGCCACGGCTCGACTCCGGCGTCGGCCTCGCAGCGGCGCTCAAGATCAGATTGAAGGCAAGGTGGGACGCAGGCGCGGCGGCGGGCTGAATGTCGGGCCACCGCGTATTGCCGAAGTCGGAAGAGGATCAGGGCTGCGGTGGTGCCACGAGCGGCGCATCCGCACAGGAGGCGACGGAACACATCCTGCACGGCTCAACCTTGTCCTTGTCGCTCGACATCCTGAGCTTGGTGCCATCGAAGCGGTATTGCCGGACACGATGATGACTCAGGCGTGGCTGGAATACGCGATCGTGTTCCTCCCCTCCGAGCTTCGAGCCCCTCTTGTAGGTCCCCCAACGTTCCTCGGTGTACAGGGTGCGAACCCCGTGGCTCAGCTTGGAAATATGCGAGTCGTCGCGCAACTCGCCGCTCAACGAGCCGATGAGGTGACCGCACTCGCCTCGCATGAGGTACACGTCGTAGATGAGGTCACGAGGGCATTTGCCGGCGTTTTTCCGCGGGACGAAGCGATCGAGCTCGCCATCGCCATCGAGATCGATGGGCTCGATGGGCCCGATCTCAAGTCCTGTCACGTAGCGGAATGGTTCTGCATCCTCGTCGCGCGCCTCGACCTCCATACGAAAGCCGAAGGCTGTGGTCGGAGGGATGACGCACGCGCCGGGCGGCGCATCCAAGGCCACATGCGCAACTGGATAGAGCTGCATCGACACCGCGACAAAATCATCGGCCTGCGGATAGATGCGCGCCTCAAATCGACCGCGCCGCACCCCGACTGCATCGCGTCGTTCGACGATGCAAGTGATGAGGTTGTTCGCCTCTCGACACGGCTGCGTCTCGAGGTAGCCCGCTTCCTTGAGAGCCTTGCGCCAGACTCGCGCAACACCTCGGATGTCTCGAGTTGCGACGTGGTGCTCGACCCGAATATCGCCGTACTCTCCCTCCCGAGGCTGCACGTGCGTCGTGTCGAGCTCTTTGGGGAAGACGAAGTCCTCAGGCCAGTAGTGGCCGCGCGGGTAATTCTGCGACGTGTCGAGTTCGACGACTGCTTCGGGTGAGTCGGCACGCTCCGTGGCTGGTGTCCCGTCTCCGTCCTCGCCGACATTGCCGGTGGCGCCTCGATCGGTGTTGGACGTCGGACCACCCGAGCTGTGGGCAGCATCCTCGGCGTCCGTTGCAGCCCCCGAGCTCGCACTGGGAGGCGCCCCGCTTGCGGCGGGAGGGCGAGCGCATGCGCTCATCGACGCCGCGGTGACGACAGCGAGTGCGAGTGAACATCGTCGACGGAGCACGCCCTCTCAAGGTAGCGCGGCGGTAGCCTGGGCGCCGCGTGGAGACCGGCGATTCGACCTAGCAGGCTGTCGCTCGCGCTTCTCGCTGCCGACTCTCGCTCGCGTTTCTCGCTGCGGATGCTCGCTGCGGACTCTCGCTACGGATTCTCGCTCCGCCACACCGTGGCGCGTGGGCGACTTGGGATGCTCGCCTGTTCTCCGAGTCAGACCCATTCTCCGAGTCAGAGCCATTCTCCGAGTCAAACCCTTCAGGCCGACGTGAGCCCGCTAGCGACGGCGGTTTTTCTTCTTCGCGTCCTTGGCGGACTTGCGCTTGTCCTTGTCCTGCTTTTTCTGCTCCGCGGTCTTATGCGCAGGAGCTGCCCCCAGGCCAGGGAGTCCCGTGAGGCCGGGAGGAAGGCCGGGCATACCGGGCAGGCCGGACATGCCAGGCATGCCTGGCATGCCTGGCATGCCTCCGCCCGCGCCGCCCATAAGGGCCTGCAGCGCCTGCGGATCTCTCGCGAGCTTACGGACCGCGTTGAGTTGCTTGAGTTTACCCATCCCGGGGATTCGATCGAGCAGTCCCTGCGGCTTGGTCGTACCCATGAGGTCACCGAGCAGCCCGAACATGTTGCGCATCATCAAGAATCGCGAGATCAGCCCGCGCACGTCGTCTGCGGGTCGGCCACAGCCACGAGCGACACGCTCGACGCGGCTGTCGACGAAGGACTCGGGCTTCATCGAACCTGGGTCCATCGCCTTGGGGGTTCGCTTTTTGCGTCGGGTGAAGCGCGCTACGCCGGGCTTTTCGTCCTCGGCCGCCAGGAAGAGCTCTGGATCGCGCCGCTCTGCCTTGGTCATCGATCGGATGATCGCTTCGATCTTACCAAGCTCGCGATCGTCGGCCGCCTGCTCAAGGAGTTCGGGAGGGAGCTGACCACCGAACATGTTGCCCAGCGGCATTTTGTCGATCAGATCCTTCATCGATCCCATCGACTGCAGCGTCTTAATCTGCCCAAGGAAGTCGTCCATGGTGAACGACCCGCCGAGCATCTTCTCGGCATCCTTCGCTGCGGTCTCTTCATCGACCGCGCCCTGAAAGTCCTGCATGAGGCCGACGATGTCGCCCATGCCAAGAATGCGGCTCGCGAGGCCTTCGGCGCGGAAGTCCTCGAGCTTCTCGAGGCTTTCACCCATGCCGAGAAACTTGATCGGCTTGCCTGTGACCGCGCGGATCGAGAGCGCGGCACCACCGCGTGCGTCGCCGTCGAGCTTCGTCAGGATTACGCCGGTGAGATCGACGCGCTCGTCGAAGGTCTTGGCGGTCGTGACCGCGTCTTGTCCGATCATCGCGTCGATGACCAGCAAGGTGTTGGCGGGGCGGACGGTCGCCTTGATGTTCTCAAGCTCGGTCATCAACGCGTCGTCGATGCTCAGTCGACCCGCGGTGTCGTAGATGACCCAATCCATGCCCTGTACCGACGCCGCCTTAGTCGCCTCGCGGGCGATGTCGACAGGGTTGGCGTGCGGCATCGCGAACACCGGTACCCCGAGGCGCTCGCCGATCACCTGGAGCTGATGCACGGCAGCGGGCCGGTACACGTCGCACGCGACCAACATGACCTTGTCGCCCTGCTTCTGAAGACGGCGCGCCAGCTTGCCGGAGGAGGTTGTCTTGCCCGATCCCTGCAGGCCGACCATCATGATGCCGGTGACGCCCTTGCTCGCGCGCTCAAGCGAGCTGTCGGCCTCTCCCATCAGCGCCACGAGTTCTTCGTGGCAGATGCGAACGAAGTGGTCCTCGGTTCGAACGCGCACCATGCCGGCCTCGGACTTGGCGCGGAGCATGACCTGTTCGCCCAGCGCCTTCTCCTTGACGGCCGCGAGGAACTTTTTGGTGACGCGGAACTCAACGTCCGCCTCGAGCAGACTCACGCGCACATCTTTGAGCGCGGCGTCGATGACGTCTTCGGTCAGCTCTCCCTTGCCCGTGAAGCGCTCACGCGCCGCGCGGAATCCTCGGCTAATCGTCTCAAACACCGCGCTTGTCTAGGGCGAGTCTGTCATTCCGTCAACGCCTGCAGCGCACTGCCCTTGCCGGTGCGGCTGCCCGCAGCGGTGTGATGCGACGCGATTGTGGGGCGTCAGGCTCGCCCACGCTGCCGCGGCGCGGACCGGGTGGGGGCGGCCACGGGCGACTCGCCGTGCTCGCGCGGCGAGCAACCAGCGGCCCAGCGGCCCGATTGCGGATGACGAGGTCGGCGTTCGTGGCAGCACTTGCCACGGCCTGCGCCGTGGCGTGGTCGCGTCTGCGAGTCACGGGCGCGGTAGACCGTCGCGGATCCTCAGGCTGTCTTACGATCGAGTTGTGCCGCGTACGCGGTGTTGCGCGGTTGCCCACCACGCGCGCCATTGTGCGAGCGCGGCGTCACGCTCGGCGCGATCGCCCGTCACCGGGAAGTCGATATGGTGGCCTGTGATGCGGCGCAGCTCGTCGTAGGACCAGCGACGCACACCCGCGTCCGCGTGCTCAAGGCCCGACATGATCCACTCGACGCGATGCTCATGGCCGTGCGAGGTCAGCCACGCCCGCCACTTGTGGGGCTTGAGCCCGAGTTGCTGGCCGGTGATCGTGCACAGCGACTCAAGCGCGCTCTCTTGGGTCGTGCGATCGCGGCTCGAAAGCAAGTCGATCAACCGCTCAACGCTGGCGACGTCGCGCAGGGTACCGACCGCACGCGTGGCTTGAAGTTGCCGGATTCCGCTGTCGCTATCGAGCTGCCGGCGGATCTGCTCGCACGCGGTGGGGAAGGCAGGCGATCGATTGTACGTCTCGAGTACGCGCATCGCGACCACGCGGATGTCACCGTCGGTGTCGAACGCACGATTCGCGAGGTGGGCCACGCAGGCATCGTCACGTAGTTCTTGGAAGATGAACGACGCGTAAAAACGAACTTCTGTGCCACCGTGATCCAGCAATTCGATGAGGTGGCTGGAGATGTGATGGCCCAGCGAGATGCAGAGGCGGAGCAGTGAGCCGTGTGCAGACGGTGGCGCGAGCGAGTCGACGTCGCGGCGAATGATATCGAGCGGGCCTGGAAAGCGGCTGGCAATACGAAGAAGTGCCTGGTCGCCAAATGCCCCGAGTTCGCGCGTATCGGCCTCGCGTCGCATCACGCGGCTGATGCATTCATCGATGCGCGCGGTCAGTGAATCGCTGGTCTGATCGACACGCTCTTCATCATCGAGCTCGATCCGCGTCCGGCCGCTGCTCGCCGAAAATGGCTTGGATGCTGTCGCCTTGGCACCGCCGGATGCGCTTGCATGGGGGCCCGCGACCGCACGCGGCGGACTGGGTGTCGCGCCGACGAGCGTGGAATCGGGACCGCCGTAGTCTTCCGATTCCGCGGACTTGGATTGGGCAGCGCTTGCGGATCGGGCCGAGGGTGCCTCGCGCGGCGGGGGAATAAGCGCCGGTTCGGTGACGGCGGGCGAACGCGTCGAGCTGCGGTTCGCGTTGAAGCTTGGCGGCGGCGGCGGTGCCACCGGCGGCGGCGAGGCGAGCATCGTGACGTGGGAGCGAATCAGGGTCTCTTCGTCGGGCGGGGGCCGCTGCGCGACCGCACGTCGCACGACGTCGTAGGCCGGGAGTCGGGGTTCGGTGATGCCGCTGACGGGCAGCGTGCTCGCATCATCGTCATCGTCTGTGGGGACGCCGACGACACCTTCCGCGGCGCCGCCCCAGTTCGCCGCTACACGGGGATTGCGGACGGGCGGAGCCTTTACGCTCAGCGGCGACTGCAGCGGCACGGCGCCTTGGCCGACCGTGTCGTCAAGCGCACCGACCCGCGGAATCGAGACGCGTGCGTCGACGAGCGTGGTCGCTCGTTCCGGCGGCGGTTTGGCGACGAGGCGTGGAATCGAGGGCGCCGACGCGTTTGCAGTCTGTGCGAGCGGGTCGTCGATCGGGTCGCGGCTCGGGGGCGTCTGCGCGACGACGTCTTCCCGCCCAGGCGCGCTCGCGATGGGTGCGGCTTGCGGGGCGCTGCTGGGGGGGCTCGCGGCGGGGCCCGGTGCGGTGCTGACCAGGCGTGGCATGGCAAGCAGCGCTGCAATCGGTCCGCTCGTCGGAGGCGCTGCGGCGGCGCGATCGGGTGGCGGGCCGACGACGGGCTTGTGCAGCTCGATCGGTGCCGGCGCATCGAGGGGGACAGGACCGCCGCCCGGAGCTGAAGCGGCGAGTGAGCGCGTCGCACTCTCTTCTGTGTTCGCACGGATCGGATCGGCCGCACTGGCGATCGCCGGTCCACCGCTGAGATCTTTCGGGAGTCGACGCACCGACTCAAGCGGAGCGACTTCAAGTCCGCCCCCAGAGCCACCCGTTCCGATGAGCGGTCCACGGGCACCGACGAGTGGACTCTTCGGAGCTGCGTCCGTGGTGGCGGTGTCGGGCGCCTTGCTGTCCTCCGAACTGGCCTGACCCGGACGAGGTGGCGGCGCGAAGAGTGGACGCTTGCCTGTCTTGGTATCTGCACCGCCACCGCTGGGGCTCTTCGCTGGGGTCGGCGGCACTGCGCCGCTGAGCGTCGTCGACAGGCGGATCGATGCTGGTGGTGTTGCGACGGCCTCTTGTGGCGCCGATGAGGTCACAGGGGTCGTCGGCGTCGGAGCGGCAGCAGCAGCGGCGGTAGCGGTCGACGATTGCGAACTCCCGGGAGGCGGAGCCACGCTCGTCAGTGGCGGCACGATCGCCGCGGGGGGCACTGCCTGTACCTGCGACACAGGTGGCACCGCTGCCTGGGGCATGGGTGCGGCTGCCGGCGCGGCGGCGCTGGGCTTGGCGGCTCCGGCGGCCGCAGTCGGCGCTGCCGATTCACCACGGAGTTTGCGGAGCACTTGCTCAAGCCGTTCGCCTGCCTGTGCGGCGAGCATGCTGGCGAGCTCACGCTCGAAGGCTTCGAAGCGAGCGCCGTCGCGATCGAGGTAGAGCACGAGCACCGCACGATCGCGCACGCGGATGGGCTGGAAGATGCACGGCACCGCGGCGCCTTGACGAACCGCCATGCGCAGACCCAGGTCGCGAACCTCTTCCACGCGACCCTGCCCGGCGAGCGCCTCTTCAAGCGCAGCGCCGGGCTCGACGATCTCCTGGGTGATCTCGTGGAGTGTGTGCAGCCCCGCCAGTCCCTTGAGACCCTCCTTTTTCACTCCAAAGAGAGCCACGCGCGGCGAAAGCTGGGCCGCGCACTTGAGGAGCAGATCCGTCACTTCATCGCGTTGCTCCGCGCTCAGCAGCGCTTGCTGCAAGGGTGCGACGCGGGCCGCAAGATCGGCCTGTCGTTCCTCCGGCGTGAGTGCAGCCGGAGCTGAGCTCGATGCTTGCGCGCGCTGACGCTCGGCCTCCGCTGCGGCAGCGAAGGGATCCGAGCCCGCCCGTGCAGCGCTCGGCCGTGCGGCCGGCTCTGCGCTTGGCAAGGGTCCCGTCTTGGCCGGCGCAACAGGGGCCTTCGCGGGTGGCTGAATGAGCGTGCCCGTCGGCGATGGCAGCGACGATGCCGGCGAGGATGCAGGCGAGAATGGCTCGGGCCGCGAGGTTGCGGCTGCCGTGCCTTGCGCGGCCAGGTTGGCGGTCGCGACCGCCACGAGGGGTCGATCTTGAGAGGGCGGCGTGACGGCCAACCATGGCGCGGGCGCGGGGCCCTTGGGCGCGGCGGGCTGGGACGCGCTTGGCGTCGCCGGGGCCGGCTTGCGGACGCGAGCGCTGCGATGCTCCGCGAGATAAGCGGCCGCAAGCACCGCGTATCGCTGGGGCATCACCGAGCCGGTGCGCTCGGCTGCGACGGTCGCGAGGCAGCATTCCGGCGTCACCATCACGATCGCGGCGGGCAGCACTCGCTTGAGTCGGGCG
>CAZVEM010000209.1:0-11207 GCA_964626165.1 uncultured Nannocystaceae bacterium | reverse complement strand
CAGCCTTGTTCGGCAAAATTTTTCAGCAGGCGGCTGACAATCTCGCGCACGCTGCCCAGCTCATCGGCCAGTGCCTGATGCGTGGTGTGTATAGGGCTGTATTTCCCGGCAAGCAGAGTCGCGAGGCGCTGACTGTGCAGTTCTACCCAGAGCGCTACTCCGCGCTCGCCAACCTTGGCTGGGCCTACTACGGCAAGGGCGATCTCATCCAGGCCATGACCGAGTTGCGGCAGTCCGTGATGATGAATCCAGACTACTGCGTTGGGCGTTACCGACTCGGACAAGTCTACTTCGACTACCAGCTTGATGCGCAGGCGCTCGATGAGCTGCAAAAGCTCGTCGACTCGGAGCGCTGTCCCATTCAAGACGCGTATCGGCTCCATGGCGAGGTCCGAGCGCGCCTGGGATTGAGCCAAGAGGCAGAGCAAAGCTACGAGCAGTGCATCGCGCTCGCACCTCGCTCTTGCCTCGCGCAGTCGTGCCGTGCCCTCGCATCGGGGCAGGTCAGTCCTGCTCGTACGGCGCAGCGCGAGTAAGCGCGTGACCTGACATGGGGGCCGCACAGCGGGCGGCAAGCAGCGCGCGAACGCCCGTCGTGCCGCGCTGAAGCCTCGCGCCGCCGCGTGCCGCGCCGTTTGATCGCGAAGACGCACGAGCCGCGGCGGTCATTTGCGCTGTGCTTCTCGGGTGCGTCGCTTCGCGTTGGCGGCGCAAAGCGCTGTCGTGCCGAAGCGAAATTGCTTGCGATCTCGCGCGCAATGGAGGGTTTGTCACATCGTCGGCTCACACGTCAATGTCGCGGACCGCGTCTGGTCCGCAAGCGCGTCGGGTGCTGTGGCCGCTTGCTCCGGTCCAGGAGGTCGGCAAGACTCGCGCGCTCATGCAGGCGGAACAAGCACGCCTTCGAGTCGTGGCAAGCGACTCGGGGTTGGGCCCGGCGGCAGCGGGCTCGCCGGGTCGCTATCTGCAAGAGCAGCGTCGCGCGCGGGGGATGAGTCTAGAGCAGCTCGCGGCGGCGACGAAGATCCCCAAGGGGCAGCTCGCGCTGCTGGAGGCCGATCGATACGAGGAACTGCCGGCTCCCGTCTTTGTGAAGGGCTTTCTTCGATGTTGCGCGCGCGCACTCAAGGTCGAGGAGGAGGTCATGCTTGGCCTCCTCTACGAACGCGAGCGGGAGCAACTGCGTTCGCGTCGCCGCGATTCCGGTGCGAGTCCGGTCGGGACCTCGCCGGCGAGTTCGCCTGCCCGCGGCGGGTTGTGGTCGCGTTTGATCGGCCTGCGTGTGCCAAGCTCGTTACGAAGCATCGCGCTCGTGGTTGCGATCGTCTTGGTGATTATCGCGGTCATCATGGTCGCTCTCTCGCTGACGCAGGCACAGGAACGTGCTCCGGTCACCAGTCAGCTCCACCCGAGCGACGTAGGAGCCGCGGGCGCATGGATGGAGCCCACTCGCGCCCCCTTGCGCTGTGAGACCGCGTAGGCGCGGCTTGCATCAACCGTCGGTGCTCGTGAAAACGGCCCAGCCGGTGACGCCGGATCAGCCGCTCCCCCGATCAAGGGCGCGCTCCCCGGCCGGGGCCTTCGAGCGAGGGCAATCAGGATCTGTCGGCGTCCTCGATTGCTGTCGGCCACGCTTGACCTTCGCCGCCAACACGCGGAAGGTCCGCGGGGCGCCACCTGGTGGGTGTCCCGCGGAGGAGACGTGGAGCATCTTCGAACTCAAAGCACGGCCGCGCTCACCTTGGGACTGCTCCGTCGAGCGGACGAGATCCCGAAGCTGGTGCGAACGCTGGAGCGGATGGACGACGTCCAGATCGCCGCCGAGCTGGACTCGATGGATGCCGCGGCGCAAGACCGGGTGTTCGCCCATCTGCCCGTCGAGCGACGCGCGCTCGTCCTTGAGTCGATGCGCTACGAGGTCGCGGCACGCGTCGTACATCGCCTGGCACCCGACGAGGCCGCGAGTCTGCTCGACGACCTCGACTCCGAGGACGCAGCCGACATCCTTCAACGACTCGAACCCGAGCGGATCAAAGAGATCCTCGCTCGCTTCGAGCCGGAAGAACAAAGCGAGGTCGAGGACCTCCTTGCGTACGAGCCACAGTCTGCGGGCGGCATTATGTCCCCTGATGCGCCTCGGCTGCGCAGCGACATGACCGTGCGTGCCGCCATCGAGAGCCTGCAGCAGGTCGCCGACTTCAGCGAGGACACCTTCTCCGTCTTCGTCGTTGACGAGGACGAGCGGCTCGTCGGCGAGGTGTCGATGGCCAGCCTCGTCATCAGTCCGCCCGACACCCCGCTGCGCCAGATCATGCGCGGAGAGCTGATTACGGTCGGTCCCGAGGTCGATCGGGAGATTGTGGCGGACCTTGCCGGTCGCTACGATCTGGTGGCGGTCCCGGTCGTCGATGCGCAGCGCCGCATGCTCGGCGTCATCACCATTGACGATATCGTCGACGTGCTTCGCGAAGAGGCGACCGAGGACATCCTCAAGATGGCAGGTGCCGGTGAGATGCTCATCGACACGGCCGAGTTTTGGACCAGTTTTCGTGCGCGTCTGCCCTGGTTGTTGCTCACCGCCGCAGGCGGCATGTTGGTCGCGACCGGCCTCTCCGGCTTTGCCGATGCACTTCGCGTGGTCCCAGCGCTGGCACTCTTTATGCCCGTCGTCGCGGGAATGGGGGGAAACGTCGGAACCCAGAGTTCGACGGTGTTGGTCCGAGGACTTGCCGTCGGTTACATCACCTCGCACTCGATTCGCAGGGTCATCGTGCGCGAAGTGGCGCTCGGTGCATCGCTGGGTATGCTGTGTGGCGTGGTGGTTTCGCTGGCGACGCCGATGTTTACGGGATCGTGGGCGGAGGCGCTGCGACTGGGTGGAGTGGTCGCGCTGGGGGTGACGGGGTCGACGACCATCGCCGCCACGGTCGGAACCTGCGTGCCGATCGCCCTCGGTCGCCTCCGCATTGATCCCGCAATTGCGACCGGACCCTTTGTCACGACCTCGGTCGACATGCTTGGACTGCTGGTTTACTTTGCGCTCGCGACGATCCTGCTGGGAGTCGCAATTTGAGCGGCTACGTGCCCGGAGAGGGTGTTCGGGCACCAATCGAGACGCGCGCAGTTGTTTTGCGGGTCACGCCCGTGGGGGAGGCGGACCTCATCTTTGTGCTGCTCACCGAGGAGCAAGGACGCCTTGAGGCCCGGGCTCGAGGGGCGCGCAAGAGCAAGCGGCGTTTCTCGGGCGGTGTCGGCGTCGCCGCGATCGGTGTCGCCACGGTCGCGAGGGCACGGGGCGAGCTTTGGAACCTCGTCGAGTTTCAGCTCGATCACGATCGCGCCGCATTGGGTCGCGACCTTGAGGCCTTCGCGTGGGCGGGCTACGCGTGCGAACTCTCTGATCGCTTACTCGCCAGCAGCACGGAAGAGCGCGGCGCCTTCGAGCTGGTCCGCGACCTGATCGAGGTGCTCGCCAAGGGCCAGGCCGACGCGCTCTTGCTGCGGCGACTCGAGCTTGGATTGCTCGACCACGCAGGCTTTCGCCCGGCGCTGACCGAGTGCGCGGTCTGTGGCGTCGAGTTGGTCGACCAGCGCTCGTTCGAGGCCGGGCCGAGTGACTCCGGGTCGAGAAACGATCGCGAGCCGAGCGATGACGCGATTGGGTTTGATGCCCAGCGCGGTGGTGCGCTCTGCAGCCAACACCGGCTGGGGGCCGGTGGGCGACCGCCCCGTCAGCTCGCGCTCGCGACGGCGCTGCTCGAAGGTCGCACCGCGGAACTGCGAGATCTGAGCCCGCGCGATCGCCGAGGGCTGCGGGACCTATGTCAGCTGCTGATTCGTCCGCATCTGCGGAGCGAACTCAAGTCGCTGGCGCTCCTCTCGCAGCTCACGCGGCAGGGGGCCCTGGGCCCCGCGATCGTGCCGGAGGTCGAACCCGAATCCGACGCGGACGGTGGGCCGCGAGGCGCGACCAGCAGGGCTGGCGGGGCAGGGGCGTGATCGGTAGGGTTGCCGCCGTGTCGGGGCCGCGTCAGACGAGCGATCAAAGGAGCGTGCGCCGCCGCCTGAGCGGGTTGACGCTGACGGCCTCGCTCGCGACCGGCCTGCTGCTGGGCTGCAACTGGACCAATCGGGGTCGTCCGCCCCCGGAGAGTTCGATGTTCTTCCCGGCTGGGATCGCGCTCGATCCTGATCACTTCCAGGGGATCGGCCCGAGTTGCACAACGGACGCCGAGTGCGGCGATGCCAACGACGGCTGGGCCTGTGTCAACGACACGTGCCGACAGAGTTCGCGCTGGCTTTTTGTCGCCAACGCCAACGGCGATCGCCGCTTTAACGCGGGCTCGCTGATGATCTTCGATCTCGAAGACTTCCTGACCGCAGCCACGGATCCCGACCAGCTGATCGGCCCCGGCGAGAGCCTCAGCTCACAAAAGCCGTGCCGACGTGCCAAAGGCGAGCCACAGGTGATCGAATGTGCCGAGCGCTTCTTTGCCCAAGCGGAGGCTCGTGCCCATATCGGTGACTTCGCCTCCGTGCTGCGGGCCTATAACCCCGTCCCCAATGACGGTGAATCGATGCTCCTCCTTCCCGTCCGCGGCGATCGAGCACTCAACTGGTTCCGCGTCACGACCACGCAAGACAGCGCTTCGATCGAGTGCGGGCAGGGCGACGACTCCACCATTGACGAGCGGCGCTGCTCGGAGGACTTTATCCTCCGCTATCGCCGCAACGATGAGGACCTTCGCGAGATCGCGCGCGAGGGCTTTTATCTGCAGGTGTCGGCGGAGTCCAAGCAGCCCTATGCCTGGCTGAGTCACCTCAGCTTTGCGGATGTGACCTTGGTCGACCTCGATGGTCTCGACGGGGGCGACGGCCGCCCCGTCATCGTCGACCAGTCGCCGCACTTCTTCCTCTCGGGCTCCGCGGTCCGACTTGGCGGCTACGGCATCGCCGAGCGACCCTGCGATCCGGCAGCGGCACCGAAGATCTCCGAGGAGTGTGTGACAGAAAACGGCATCGTGACCTGCGAGGCGTGCAAGCGCCCGGTCGTCTACGGTGCTTTCCGCTTCGCCCGCCTGCTCAACCAGATGGTGACGTTTGGCCTCGACCCGAACGTCCTCGACGATACCTTCGCCGAAACCTGTCTCGATGCCAACAACATCGGGGTGCCCGGAGGCGTGAGTTGCGACGCGAGGAACTCCCTAGTGACCCGCGTGGTCCCCGGTGGGCTCCCGCTGACGGGGGACTCGCGCGTGCCGGTGCTCGCAGAGATTGCCTTCTCGCGGACCGGGGACGAGCTTTACGTGGTGCAGACCAATCCCGGCGCACTCGTGCGGGTCGATACCTCGGTCGATGACGAGGGCAACACCGTCGATCTGCCGGCAGGTGAGATCGAGGTCTGCAGCCGACCTGGCACCGTCACGCTCTACGAAGACGGCGACGCTCGCATCGCGGCCGTGAGTTGCTACCAGAGCGGGCAAATCTACATGATCGACCTCAATGCCTTTAAGGTCGCGGCAGTGGTTCAGGCGGGCATTGGTCCAAGCCAGATGATCGTCGACTACGCCCGTGAGTACATCTACGTCTCGAACTACCTCGATGCGACGATCAGCGTGATCGACTTGTCCACCAAGCGACCGACACGCTTTGCCGAGGTCGCGCGCCTTGGACTGCAAGAGCCCTACTCGTCATGATCGTTGGCAAGCTCAAGCGCAGCGCGGCTGCCCCGCTGGACGCGTCCGCCACGGTCGCGACGGACCTCGGCGCCCGTGAAGGTGGCCCTTCTTCTTGCGGCACTCACCGCGATTCCACCCGCCACGGCAGCGGGTCGCTCGCGCGATGCGGGCGTGGGATGGCGACGATTGCGTTGCTGGGTGGCGTGCTCTTCGGCTCCGCCAGCTGCCGGAGCCAGGGACGTAATCAGATCCCCAATCGCGTGCTTGACCGCCCGATCGATGTTGCGCTGTTGTGCACGAGAACCGTCTGCGACGATGCGACCGGACGATGCGACGTCGAGCCCTTGGGGCTGGGCGACTGCAACGGCGAGACCTTCGGGAGTTGCACCGACGAGGACTCGCCGAACATGGTGGGCTTTGTCACCAACTCCGAGCGGAATGAGATCGCGATGTTTCGCCGCTGCGACGGGCGGCTGGTCGACATGGATCCGTCCTCGCCCGGATATTCGTTCATCCCTGCGGGTATCCTGCCGGCGGGGATTGTGACGCTGCAGGGTGGTTGCCGGGTTGTGGCCGCCAATAGCGGAAGTTGCGATCTCACCGTCCTCAACGGGCCGGGGCTTGCGGCCTATGCCTTCGGGCAAGAGGATCGCGATGATGAGTCCGAGGTCGACCCGCAGCCGGGTGCCTTGGTCTCCCGTCTGATTCCCGAGCGCTTTGATGCCAACCTGGGATGGGTGCCGGTGGCGACCCGCATCGGCGACATCATCCCCGTGCCGACCGGGCTCTCCCAGAGTCAGTCGCTCGGTGGCGGTGGCGGTGGTTCCACGCTCTTTTGCGGTCCGGATGTTCCCGGCAGCGTGTACTTGTCCCTGCCAAGCTGCAACGCGGTGGTCGAGGTTGACCTCCTGACCTCGCACATCCTCCAGGCCTTCCAGATGTCGGTCGACGCGGATGGTGAGGTCAGTGTGGTGTCGACGGGCAGCACGCTGGAATGCCCGGTCGACTGCCCGAGCCAGGTCGACGACCTCGGCGTTGTGCCCCCAGATCCGCTGCCCGATTTTGCCCGCTTTGGTCCTTCGGGGATCGAGCTTGTCACCGTGCCTTCGGAGCTGAGCCTCGATCCCGCAGATCAGGCGATGCGCTCACGGGATCCGGGTCCGGCACTTTACGTCGGAGGTCTGCTCAGCGATCGCCTGCTGGAGATCCGGATGGACGACGACGGCGTGTGGCGTGACGACGTCAATCAACTCCGCCTCGTCGACGCGCTCAGCATTGAGCGCATCCGCGCGACGCCGCCGATGTTCCTTAGCCAGATCGGCGCGGGTTCGGACATCTGGCAATTCCTCTACGTCATCGCCGGCGATGGTTCGACCCGCGTGGTCGCGCGCTTCTTTGAGCGTGAGCGCACCGAGATCGGTCAAGAGTGCGACACCCAGGTCGATCCCTCCCTTGGCGTGAACCAGGTCTGTTACCCGGTCACGGATGAGCCCGGCGGCGAGCAGCCTGTCGATCGACGGCCGCTGGCGACAGGGCCGGGCATCCGAACCAACGACGGCTCGCGTGTCACCGACTGGGCCTTCCAGCGCGTCGATGACATCGCCGAGAACGCCGACGTGGGGACCTTTGGCGGGCCGGGACAGGTCGTCGGCATCGCCACGACCAACGGCGGTCGCATCGGCCTGAGCGGATTTGGTCAGTACGCAAATTTCGACGGCGATGTCGGCTCGGATGATCCCGTCGGCTTGCTCGATGCGCAGCTTGGCCCGCACATGTTCCTTGCGACCAACGATCCGCGATCGAACAACGCGGGCTGGCCACTGCTTGCCGACGCGGAGGCAGAGCGGCGAGTGCCCCAAGAGGGTGACGCGCTGGACTTGCTCTCGCCGGGGCTCCGCCAGGTGGACTTCGCGTATGCATCGGGGGAGGACGCGACCAGCGCTGCGGCGCTCGCCTCGACGCTGCTGGGCGGAATCACCAACGTCGACCTCATGGGGAGCGCCTCGGCGGGTGAGACAGGGGGCTTTGGGATCTACAGCGAGGACGTCGCGCGCGTCGTCGTCCGCGACTACCGGGCGTGGACCGCGGGCGTGTGGAGCCTGAACTGGGAGGGCGACATCCCCGGCACCACCTCGATCTCGGGGCTTCTCAGCTGTCCTTACGATCCCGCGAACCCGGACGGCGACAAGGTGGGCTGGGAAGAGACCACCTGTCTGGCCACCGAACCTGGTGATTCCAAGCTCATCGATCTTAGCGCCGACTTTTGTGCCGATGGCGTGCTCGCCGGGGACAAGGTCGTCCTGGTCGGCTGCGACGAGGACTCGGACTGCGGTCCCGGCCAACGTTGCCTGATCTCCCCGCTGGCGACGAGCACCGGCGTGTGCGTGTCGGCGGACGCGTTCGCCAATGATCCCGAGCTCGCCGAGGTCTGCAGCCATTTCATCGAGGACACCTGCGGCGACGCGCGCCGCGAGTACCTGATCACCAAAGCTTTCCCGGGCGAGCTGTGGCTTCAGGCCATGGATCGTCCGCTGGAGGCCTTCGTGCGCGAGGTTGGTGAACCGGTCTGCACCGACGTGACGGTCGACGGCAAGGTCGTCGAGGTCTGCACGCGCCAGCTCGAGGAAGATGAGGAGCGGCTCGTCTGCACCAAGGATCAGCCCGAGGGCGGCTGCGTGTCCCACGAGGAGTGCCAGATCCTGCTTGAGGGCACTGAGGACGATCCCGGCGGTGCAGAGTTCCTCTGCATTGATCAGCGCTGCAAGCGGGCCTGCAACTCACCCGACGAATGCACCCTCCGCCGATTGCCCGGGCCACGCTGTTTCCGCGAGTTCGTCAGCTACCAGGTCCGGGCGCGCAATAGCTTTATCGTGCGAGGGACGGGAGCCGCGGACTTTCTTGAGGATCAGGTCGCGGTCGATCCGGATACCGGCGAATGCACGCTCACGGGAAACACAACCAACGTTTCCACGCTCCTGACAAGCCGCATCCCGCTCGGGCCGGACGACGACAACCTCGGGCTGCCGAACTGCGCCACCGATGACTCGGTCCCGACGAGCGGCGACATCAACCCTTGCCGCGTCAATCTGCCCCGTGGCACCGGCGACAGCCTCTTCCACACGATGAACTACCGCGGCGCGGGTCCAGTCAGCGTCGTCCGCTTCGCCAACCCGATCTTGGTCCTCGCGCTCGATCTCGTGGATCTCGGCTCGCTGACCGCCCCGATCGCGGGAAGCGTCGATAGCTACTGGCCCGAGTCATTTCGACAGTTTCGCCGGTCCCGCATTCCTCCCGGCTACCGCGAGCAGTTCTCGATCGCGCAGTCGCTCGGTTATGACCCTCTGCTCGATGGCCTGACACTCTCCGGTGCCTCGCTGGTCTATCCCGTTCGGGTCGTGAACGCCCCTGAGTTGGGCTACGTGTTCGTCGTCGATGCCAGCGGCATCGGTACGGTTTCGGGCGTGCGAGGCCAGGTGATGCGGGTCAACATCGCGGATCCCACAGGGATCTTCCCGGATGCGAGTTTCGACAAGGTGCGCTGAGCGCGTTCGCACGGAACGCGACGAGGTCACCGGAGTTGCGCTAATGTCTCTCCGGTGTCCGAGCAGTACCGCCTGCGCATCGGAGGAAGAAGCCTTGTACTTCCCAAAGGCGCGCTCGATGTCGGCCGAATGGCCGACTGCTGGCTGACGCTCGACGATGACCTCGCGAGCCGCTACCACGCACGGTTTCACGTCGACGGAGCACAGCTCGCCGTCGAGGACCTCGGCAGCCGCAACGGCACCCACGTCAATGGGCTGCGGATCGAGGGGAGAGTTCCCCTCAAGGATGGTGACGAGGTCATCATCGGACGTGAGCGGATCGTGGTCGTCAGCGTCGCGACCGTGGATGGTGCGGAGGAGCCCGCCGACGATCGCCTGCGCAAGACGATGGGACCTGGCGAGGACGCACAGTTCCCTTCGCTGATCGGGCAGCTCGTCGACAAGAGCCTCAAGGTCGGCAAGGTCAAGGAGGCGGAGCGCTACCTGACGGCGCTGCTCAACCAGATCGCGGTCACCAAGGTCGCGCGCGACCATCCCACGGCGGTCGCCTGCGTGGCGTCCTTGCTCTCGGTCGTTGAGAAGACCTCCTCGGGGATCTGGCTCGATCGCGTGTTTAAGCTGCATGCCCAGCAGGGCTGGGTGATGGCCGATGACGTGCTCGATCGCGTGCGGGCGACACTCGATCGCATCCCACGGATACCCGGAAAGGGTCTGCACGAGTACGAGCTTCGGCTTCGGGAGCTCACGCGCGATGGACTTTCCGTGCCACCGCATGTGCTCGCCCAGGTCGCAGAGATCCGCGACACCTTCGGTGGCGGCTAGCCGGGCGGGCTCGGTGTGTCGTCGACGCAATGCTCGACGACGTCGACGCACCGGCGCACGCGCGAAGTGACTCGGCTGCGCACGCACGGAGCGAGTCGACCGAGCACGCGGCCAAGCAACCGCAACCCGGCGTCCCCGAAGAGGGGCCGTGACGCCGCGGGCGCCGGATGTCGTCGCCGGGGGACGCTAGCCGCCCGACTTGTTGATCAGCTGCGTGCGATTGTTCTGGCGGCGGCCCGCGGAGGTCATGTTGACCGCCACCGGATCGCGGGAGCCGTAGCCGACGGCCTCAAGGCGAGCACCGGAGATGCCCTTGCTCACGAGGTAGGCTTTCACGCTGTCGGCGCGCGACTGGCTGCGAGCAGTCGGGTTGCCGCGATCGTCGGTGTGGACGCGGATCTCGACGAGCGTGTACTCGCTGTGGGCCTGGAGGAAGGCTGCGAGCTCATCCAGGATCGGATTGCTCGCGTCCGAGATGGTGTCGCCCTCGTACCGGATCGCCTTCTTGAGCTTGATCGCCTTGGCGCTGCCGCTGACATTGGGGGTATCCATCAGCATTGGCGGGATGAGCTGCACATTGATCTGTGCGGTCTGTCCCTCCTCGACGTTGATGGTGGCGTCCGCCGGCAGGTAGCCCGGCATCTCGACGTGGGCGGCGTAGGTGCCCACAGGCAGCTGCACCGCGAGCTGGCCGTAGGCATCGCCGACAAACACCTCGTCGATGCCTTGTCCGGTCAGCCGAACTGCGACGTTGGCGATGCCGACGCCCGCGGGATCGGTGACGGTCGCCTGTGCGACACCTTCGGGCGGACCGGCCTGCGGGGGCGGACCCTCAAGTTGGATATCGAGCAGCGTGTCTTGGCCCGCGACGATCTCGGCCTGCTGCTCGACGATGCTGCCGTCGGCCAGCTCGATCGTGACGCCGACATAGCCGGCGGGGAAGCGCACACTGGTGAAGCCACCGCCGCTGTCGGTGAGGAGGGTGTTGGCGTTCTGGCCGGGGAAGCTGACCTTCGCGTTCGCGATCGGCGTGCCATCCGATGCCAGGACGCGACCCATGACCCGACCATCGATTGGGTCGGCGGGGGCGGGCTCTGGCTTGGCAACCTCGACACGGCGGCCCTTGGGATCGAAGGACCAACCGATCCCGAGGATTCCCTGAACG
>CAZVEM010000208.1:0-11229 GCA_964626165.1 uncultured Nannocystaceae bacterium | reverse complement strand
GTGGGCGATCAGTTCTGCCGAGCTGAGGCGGATCAGTTCTGCCGAGCCTTGACAGATCACTACCTGATCGAGCACGAGCGTCTTGGCGCCCACATGAGACAACTCTGGCAAGCACTCGATGCCCTTGGCGTGACGACGCGGTACTTCACGTTCGAAGCGGGACGAACGGCCGTTGCCACGGAGGCATCACACCAACAGGTTCTGGTCGCGGTTGATCTGGCGCTCATGGGGACGCGCTGGAGCTTGAGTGCAGTGGCCCCCTACTCGCTGTGCGATCGCGGGCTCACCCGACGGAAGACTCCGCCTCTCTACGCTTTCTTGCAGCACACGGGTCTTCGTCTCCATGCCGCGAATGTGGAGCCGGGATAGCGAGGATTCAATCAGCCTGCGGTGTACACCCCCGAAGGAGCAGCCGGCACCCGCGCGATGAAGCGCGTCCGCCCGCAACGCCGACTCTGCCTCGCGGCCCCTGAGGAGAGGTAGGCCTAGATGCTGACTGCGCGTCCGGTGCGCGCGAGGACGGCGATGTTCCTGCCGCTTGGTTGCGCCATCCGAAGCTCTAGTAGCCCGCGAGGGACCAGTTGCGAAGCGCCGAGAACCGTCCACTCGGCCCGCGCTTTCGTCGTCCCAGAGCGACGGAGACGGAGAGTTGGCGGCAACGTATGTCGCCGCCGGAGTTGCGCTGAGTGCGTTGTGGTTGGCGCTGCGCCTAATCTAGCCTACGGCAGCAGCTCGCGTCGCGTGCACACCAAGACTCGAGCGAGAGCCGCCAGAGTCTAGACCGTCGGCGAGCACTCGCCTCGCAAGATTCGCCAACGCCGCGAGCTATGCTGTCTTGTGGGTGCTTGCGCGTGCCCGTTTGAGACCGACTCGCGTTGTGAGCGTCGCCGTCCTTTGGTAGCTTGTGCTCGCCACTCTAGCGCGTAGTGCCCACCGTGGACGACAGGATCCTGACCATCCGTGAACCCGCGGCGCGCCTGAAGATCGGGGAGAAGACGTCGCTCGCGATAGCACAGATTGGCGAACTGCCCCGCATCAAGGTCCGTGACCAGTGCCGGCTCCGGAGGGCTGACGGCGACGCGTGGATTGGCGAGCGGCTGCATTCACAGCAGCCTGATGGAGAGCGCGATGGATGATGAGCCGCGCGCAACTTGGGCGAATGCGCTCGAACTCTTTCGGCGGTGGCACCAGAAGCGGCGCCCAGAGGAAGGGCGTGCCGTCCTATTTTTCATCGAGAGCGAGCTGCGGCTCATGACACCAGCGAAGGTCCGTCGCTCCTGGCCAAACGACCTCGTCGAGGATGCGCTTCGGGACTTCCTCGCACGACTCGTGGAACACCAGCTCCCGAGCGACATCTCCGACTTCCGTGCTTATCTTCGGCGCGCGTTCGGAAACCACTGCATCGACAGCTACCGTGCTCGCACCCGCAAGCGCGAGACCGCCTTCGAGGCGAGCGCTGGTGAATGGGAGCGCCCCGAGGATCCGGTAGCTTCCCCACTCCGTGCGGTGCTTCGCGACGAGCAACGCGCGAGCGTTCACGCGGCACTAGCTCGCTTGTCCCCCGCGGACCGCGTGGTGCTTAAGCTCGAACTCGCCCCGGAGTGGTTGGAGGAGGAGGAGGTCGCCTGGCTCGCCGAGCGCACTGCCTCGAACCAGCATGAAGTTCGCGAGGCAATTGACGTTGCGGAAGACATGCACGCGCTTACGAGGATCTTCGAACCTGGCCACGACGAGCCGGATGATCCAGAGGCCCGCAGGATCAGGATGGAGCGCTTCCGACGTCGCCGAGCCAGAGCCCGAGAGAAGCTGAGGGCGCTGCTCGAGGAGGACGGAGCATGAGCGCGTGGACGCATCCATCGTTGGGAACGATCGAACTCATCCCGCCGAAGCTCTGCCCAAAGAAGGTCTGGCAGCACTTCTATGACGAGGACGAGCACTGGGAGCGGGTCTGCGCCGTCGACGTCGCGGCGTTGCGCCTCGAAGCTGAGGCCATCGTGGGCGCCTCCCGTGCGACCGCGCGCGACCTCCCGCGCCTCGGGGTGGAGAGATGGCGGTGGGCGAGGGACTTGCTGGTCGCGCACCACGCCAGCGACTACGGGCCCGCCTACGCCAAGGAGATGTCTTCGCCCGAAACGGTCTGGACGTCATCTATAGACCGCGCACACCGTCACCAGGCGCTGACCCCGCGCGCGGTCTTCGTCGTCGTCCAGCTCGACCGACCGCGGAGTTGGGTCGTCACAGCGTTTCGTCCGCATCCCCCAGTCCAACACGTCGAGTGGGATGAGGCCGACCTCCGGCGACATGGGGTCTGGTACTTCCGGAAGGAGACCGGCGTGAACGTAGATGACCTTGCACCGGCCGTTGCTGCGAACTTACGACGTGCGTCCAGCACGCCCTCAACGACGAAGGACCTCTGGTGGCTGGCGTCATCCGTGGGATACGGCCGGCTGCTGCAGCATGTACCCGAGGTCTTCGACGTGCTCGCCGGCGCGGAGGCGGCACTGTCGAAAACGTCGGACTCGCTTCTGGAGGAGCTGCGACAGGCACTCGACTGGCAGCCTCTCGCGGAGCGGCTGGCGGCCGCGCTCAAGGAGGCGCGCTCGGAGGACCTCGAGGTTGTCCTCGCTGATGCCGAGGAGCTTCTCGCGGTTGGCGCTGTCGTGGGCGCTACGCCAGAGGCCGAGGCTTTCTGCGATGAGGCCGAGATGCTGCTCCCGTGGCTGCCAGCTGAGTGGGCGCATGTAGCCGATCGTGCCCGGCATCGCCTGCGTGTCACGTCAGCGCAGCCGAGTCTGGTCGTTCGGCTCTGGAGCGCCGTCGAGGATGCTGCCACTGCAGCGATCGCGCGCGAGATGGCACCCGCGGTTCGCCCAGCTTCACGGCTCGTCGATGCCCTCATCCCGCATCAGCCTCGTTGGTCGATCTGGCGAGATCGGATCGCGAACCTCGCGGAGCGTGCGACCGCCTCAGCGACGTCGTGGATCGATCGAAGCATCGAAGGGCTGACAATCGCACCGCTGGCGCCGACCATGGGCGGTTCCGGCGACGCGAATGACGAGTGGGCGGTTCGCGGGCGTCCTGCACCCGGTGCGTCTCCCTACAGGGTCTTCGTCGTGGACGAGGCGCACCCGGACGGCTGGGAGGTAACCGAGCAGTTTACCGATGCTGACGGCGAGCTTTGGCGCCTCGATGCCCACGAGCAGGCGCTGGTCGTGATCATCGCGGGCGAGCGGCCGCTGGTTGGCCTGGGGATGGCGCAGGTGCTGAATGAGGCGTCCACGAGGGACGACGTGGTGGCGCGCGCGAGAGAGCTTCAGCCGACCCACGCGACGAAGGCGAGGCGCTGAAGGTCCTGCGCCGCTTGTCGCTCCGACAGCGACGGGGCCGGCCTACCGATCGTCGGCGAGTTGCCTGACGCCTGCGCCTGCAGTTGGAGCGTCGCCAGGACGGTCCACGGCTCGTCGCCCGCGGCCATGCTGTCGAGCACCGCACAGCCGACCTGCTCCGCGGCGTCCAGGCGCACCGGCCACAGCGGGGCGACCACACACGCTGCGCCGGACGCCAGCAGCGTTCCGGCGAGGCCTCCGGGGTCAACGAGCGAGTCGCCCATCCGTCCGCCTTCGCACGCGAGCAAGAGCACCGTGGCGCCGGCGAAGGCGTCCGGGGACAGCCGGAGCTGCGCGACGTTGAGCCGATCGATGTTCCCTGACGCATCGACGCACATCACCGCCGCATCCTCGAGCGTCTCGACCTCGCCGTGGGCGACGAGGACGACGGTCTCGTGCTCCCCTGCCTCCAGCAGGACGTCGCGAGCGCTGGCGGGGGTGTCGCGCACCACCGAGCGCTCCCCGAGCAGCGCCCGTCCGAACCGCTCTCCGACGCTGCCCAGCAGGCGTACGGGCCCACGTCGAGCGGCCACACGCTCGAGCGCCTCCAGGGTCAGCACTCCCTGGCCACGGAGGTCGAGCCGCGGATCTGCCGTCGAGGCGCCCGGGTCAGCGAGCACGACCAGCGACGAGCGCCGCCGGCTCGGCACGGACGTGAGGTCGGGCAGCACCAGAGAGGTCGCCCCGACGACCGGAACGCTGCGCCAGACGGCGCTGGGCGCGACGAGACGGAGGCCAGGGCCGGGGCTCCACAAGACCGCGGTGGGAGGGGCGCCGAGGAACCGCTCGATCGGCTCCACTGCGCCCCGCCTGACCCACTGCGCGAGTTCGTTCAGCACAGCGTGAGCGCCAGCGTCTGGGACAGCGCCGCGCATCAGCCCCGCCAGCGTGTCGAGGGGAAGTGGCGGCGGCTCCAGCACGAGCCCGAGCACCCAGGTCTTGCGCTCGCCCGCTTCGTCCACCTGCATCAGGAGCGCGAGCGACACGGGCTCGGCGAGGACGAGGGCGACAGCGACGCTGCCCGGTCGTGCCTCCAGCCAGCGCCACGTCACGTCGTTGGCGTGTTCCTCCGCGAGGAACGCGGGGGCGGTCTCTCGGACGCGTTCGAGCGCGTCAGCCATCCGCCTCTGGTCGCGGGAGCTGACAGCGCTCCGCCATGCATCCCACGTGGACGCCGACACGGGCTGGGGGCGAGACAGCCTCGCCTGAAGCGGCCGCCTCGCCGGCTGCTGCGCTCGGACGATCCAGCGCTCCACGAGCCGAGCGCTCTCTCCCTGCAGGACGAAGGCGAGGCCGCGCGATGGCACCGCCAGGGACCGTTCGGCGAGCCGGTAGGCCAGCTGTACCGCCGTCCCGGTGGCTGCCCAGGCTTCGCGCTCTCGGCTCGGCGGATCCAGCAGCAGGTAGGCCGAGGCCTGGCGGACGTGCGCCCACGCTTCGTCGGTCGCCTCGATGAAGCGCTCTGGCGTGTGCGCGCCGCTCGCGAGCGCGACGAGGGCGAAGGCGGCGTCGAGCAGCTCCTCCCCAGGTCCAAGGGCGCGCGCCGCAGCGGCCGCGCGCCGCAGCCACATGCCGGCTTCGGCCGCGGCCTGGCCTGGCGAGAGCGCGAGAAGATCGTGCCGCCCCGACGTCAACGCGCCGAGGAGCGCGCGACCGATGTTGAGCGCGGTCTCCCAGTGATGCCGTGGGTTCGCCTCGAGCGTCCGCACCTCGGCGGCCTCCCGAGACAGCCGGAGCCCCTCGGAGAGCGCTTCTCGCGTAGCGTCGCCGCCGAACATCAGGGCACTGGCGAGGTTGTGCTTCGCGGTCGCGACGCTGTACGGGGCGACGCCTTCGTCGAGCTTCGCCAGGTACGTCCGCCACGACGCGATCTCGGCGGCTGGTCCGCCGACGAGCCTGTTGAGGGTGGCCTCGCACACGTGGCGGTTGCTCTCGACGTTCCTCCGGCCGTGGTCGTCCAGCAGTGCGGGATCCACTTTCTCGAAGGTGGCGAGCGCCTTCTCGAGGTAGCTGCGGCCCTCGGCGCCGCCGAGCATCGCGCCTAGCTGCGTCCGCTCCCAGGCGAGGTTGGCCATGTACTGCGCCTTCTTGTGGGGCGACTGCGCTGTCGCGGCCGCTTCCTCCAGCTGCCGCTCAGCGGCGCGCATGCGCTCGAGCCGGTTCCCAGTGCCCATCTGGCTCTCGACGTCCGCCAGGTTGTGCACGAGGTTGGCGATTACGTCCGGTCCATCCGCCGCGCGCGCCCGTTCGAGTTGGAGCGTGTACAGCCGTCGAGCCTCCCGAAGATTCGCCTGCAGATCACCGACGGGGGAGTAGCGCAGGGCGCGGGCCAGGTATGCCAGGGTGTCGCCCACTGCGTTGTCTTCGCCACCCTCCAGCTCGAGGCAGCGCCGGAGCAGCTCTGCTGCGAGAGCGAAGTCGCGTACGGGATCGTCGGCGTGGTCGTCGGGGGACCAGGCGACCGCGACCTCTCGCACGAGCGTGGATCGAACGAGGAGATCCTCGATCTCACCGATCGCGTCGATGGCCTCGGCGGTCGCCGATCGCACCTCACCTACCGACCGTCGCCCGATGCGAGCGAGGTACGCAAGCAAGACAGCTCGTGCTGCGAGACGTCCGGGGCGTGCGGCGTCAGCGGGAGCGGCTGCCAACGAGGCGAGGACTTCCTCGGCGCGATCCGGGTGCCCGACCAACGAGGAGCGTGTCATCTGCTCCGCGACTGCTTCCTTGGCGGATGGCCCGAACTGGTCCAGCAAGCCGAATGGGTCCAGGCTGTGCTCTGCGGCGGTCGCCAGCCGCGCGCGGACCTCCAGGAAGGCGATGCCCGCGGGGTGCTTCATCACCCCGATGACGCTCTCGATCTCACGGTCCGAGACGCGAGGCACCGGTGCATCGATCTGAGCGGCGCGGGCCGCGTAGATGGTCTTGAGCTCGTCACGAACGCGCGCTGGAGTCGAGTCGTTGGGCTGCGCTCGCTCCCACGCCGCGAGGCGATGGAGCAGGAAGCCCACCACCGCGTCCTGGTCACCGAAGCCGCGGTGCGCCCTCACGGCGTCCATCACGAAGTTGGCGGCGCCTCGCTGCCTGGCGACTTCGTCGAGATCCGGATGTGCGAGCGCGACCTGTGCCCGGGACATCAGGGTCTCCGCGAGCCAGCGCCCGCGTCGGACGCGGCATGCTCGTTCGAGGAGCCGGTCAGCTCGTCGGAGGTCGTCGGCAGCGCCCCTCAGCCGGAGCGCGTCCGCCTGCACCTTCCAGAGCTTGGCCTCCTGGTCTGGCACGGCATCGAGCTTCGCGGCGGACTCGTAGATCCGGAGCGCCGTCTCGATGTCCAAGCCCGGGCTCATCCTCCAGGCATTGCCGTGGGAGACGACGAAGTCGAAGAGCTCGGGCATCCGCTTCTTTCGGGCGATGGCGACCGCCTCTCCCAGAAGCGCGCGCGACTCGGAGATGCGCTGGACAGCGTCGGCGGCCTGGGGGTCGAGACGAAGGCTCTCCATCAGCGCCACGCCTTGTTCGAAGCAGTCCCGCGCTCGCTGCCGGCCGCCGATCTGCACGACGGAGGCGCGCTTCCGCTCGTTGGCCGTCTCCTGGCGCGACATCGCTTCGCGAGGCTGTGGCGGAGCCGAACGCCGCGTCGCCGAGAGGACGTTCGAGAGCAGCGGGTGGCGGTGCTTCCTGCGAACGCCCTCGAGCACCCCCTGCAGACGCGGCCAGCTCGTGTTCCCAACCTCGCCGGCGGACTGCACCGCCGAGTAGACCGCTTCGAGCATCTCCTGGCGCGGCCTCGGCGAGAGCTTGTGCTGCACAGAGATCGCTGTAGCGAGCAGAGGATCGGCGACGTCCGGCCGCACTCGGGCAACCGTTGCGAGGAGGTTCGCCGCTAGTGCGAGGAGCTCCGGATCTACGGCCCTACCGCGTCCGCGCACGTGATCAACGAGCCAGCTCGGGAACTCGTCAAATGGGCCACGGAGCTCGGCTCGCGTCGACCCCGCAGCCGCGGTGAGTGCATCGTGGTCTCGAACCACGCGGTGCCGCTCAATTAGTTCGCCCAACGTGCGGGCGTCGGGCGGCGCGGTCACCAGCTCGAGCAGGCGGCCTGCGACGCTCACCGCATCTGGGTGGGTCAACGGGCCGGGCAGCAACAGCAATTGCGCGGCCGCGAGCCGCAGTTGCGAGGCCTCCGGCTCTGCGAGCGCAAGCTCTCGAAGCAGGCAGCTCGCATCATGGGAGAGCGAAGCTGACGAGAGCGGGAACGCCAGACGAAGAAGATTAACCGTCGTCTCCCCAATGGTCCGGTGCCCGGACTCTCGCTCACGCGGAGTGAGCGAGGCCTCAGATGCTCGCAGGGCGTGCGCCCGCGCCCGCAGAACCAGCCCCTGGTCGTTGCGCGCCGTCAGCGACATCCCAGCAGCGAGATCGAGCCGAATCTCGGGCACATCTTCGACGAGGTCGAGCAGACGCTCGAGTTCGAAACACAATTCGAGCCGCTCGCGGTGGTCCTCGTTGTCGACCAGGCACATTAGCAGGTGGGTGCACCTGAGTCGCTCGCGGCCGCCTAAGTCGCCCGCTAGCGCAGCGCGTAACATCGAGCGGGCCGCGTGTGTCTGGCCCGACTGGTGCTTGAGCCGCGCAGTGATGCTCGGTCCGCGATGGCGCGCCCAGTGCAGCACTGCGTCGCGCGTCGAGGGAGTCAGCGCCTCGCCGTGGTTGCAGATCAAATCAGTCAGCACGTCGTCGGAATGGCCATCGAGCGCAGTGTTGAGGCCGACCAGGACCAGCTTGTCGAGCTCATTGACCGGGTGCCCCGCGACAAGATCAAGCCGTGCGATCTCAAGGCGCAGGCCGACGCGCACGCGCTCATCGCTGACGGTGGAGAGCGTCCGGGCGAGTGCGGCACGATGCTGTGGTGCGTCTCCTCGGGCTGCGACCGCCGCGGCCTCGAGCACCTCGAGGTCCTGGCGGGTCTGCGGGTCCAGCTGCTCTCGATTGTCCCGGAGGAACCGGAGGTGCTCCTCGGTCAGTGTGTGATCGCCGGCGACCAACCCAAGGCGCACGAGGTTGAGGCGAGCGACCATCTCGTTCAGCGAATCGCGGCCACGGACGAGTTCGAGGCCGTTCTCTAGCTGACGCCGGGCCTCATTGAATCGCCCGCTCGTTGCGAGCGCCTCACCAAGCGCCATGTGGAGCATCCCGAGTTCGACTCCACGCCCATTTCCCCCTGCCAAGCTCAAGTACTCGGTGCCGCGCCGCACGGCCTCCTCGACGCGATCGACGCGCAACAATGTCGCCACGACCTCTGCGGCGATCTCCGTCCAGAACGACTCGCTGGGCATCAGCAACGCCAGCGCGGTCTCAAAGTCGGCCACGGATTCCTTGGGGTTCCGGATGCGCACGAGATGGGCCCGCGCCTGATGAAGAGCCGCCTTGTCCACGGATTCCAGCGGCAGGTCGAGGGCTTCCGCGAGGGCCGACGCCGCATCGGAGAGCAGATCCGTATCATCCAAGCGATCCGCAGTGGCGCCCCACACGAGAGACTTCACCCAAGCAGCCGTCGCGGCGGCGTACAGCCCAGCGTTACCCTCGGCACGCGCCCTACGAATCGCCGTGCGAAGGTCGGCGAGCACGAGCTCTGTCGAACGGCAGTCTCCCACCTGGACCGCTCGCCGCGTGTTCGCTCGTTGGAAGTAGAGGTCCGCGACCGGCATCTGAGGGTGCGCCGCATGGATCGCCTCGTCGAGCAGGCGCAGCCGCAGATCGAACAGCTGGGGCTCGCGAACGGTGTAGATCGCGTCCGAGGCCAACTTCGCGAGCGCGGCATCCCAGTGAGCCTTGTGGTCCGAGTCGCGGAGTGCTCGTCGAAGGGCGAGGACCAGCAGCAGCAGATCGAGCGCGGGCACGCCTTCGGTCGCCTCGGTCGCGGCTTCCAGCAGGCCTGTCGTGATCTCCGGGACTTCGATTTTCTCGGCGGCTCGCTCCACACTAACCGTGCTCAGACGGCGACCCGATGTGCTGAGCAAGCCGGCCTGGCGACCAACCGCGGCGGCCAATCGCTCGAAGTGGGGACGGACTGCCACGCGGTCTCTTTGTCGATCCTCGACCAAGCTGCGCATCATCGTTGCGACGTAGTCAACGATGCCACCGGGTGGCGCGCCGAGACTCAGTAGCTGCTCAACGTATTGGGAAAGCACGCCCAGTGCCTCGCCATGCCGAACGTGGCGACGCAGCGCCACCGCCACGAGTGCGTCTGCCGCCTCGACTGGGAGTCGTCCTCGGGTGGAGATGAGCTCGGCGAAGAGCTTCTGCAGCTCTGGAATGTCGAGCCCCTCAGCAAGGAGCTCCAGGTCCTGGGCACGCGCGGAGGGCAGCACAAGGACGGCGGGCAGCCGTCTTTCATCGGGTTCGGCCGTACGCAGCACCAGTCCGGCAAGCCGCGCGAGGTGGACCTCGCCGGATCGTCCTACCGCACGCGCCCAGTCGTGAAACCACACAGGTACGTCGTCAACCGTGGGGGCCTCGAGGATCCCTTCCACGGCCCGCTTACGGAGCTCGCGGACAAGAGACTCGTCGGCGTGCCGCTCGAGCGCCGCCAGTTCCATGGCCTCGACGAAAGACTCGACCAGGGCTCGGACCTGGGTCGCGCCGACGCGGGAGAGCTCTTCGAGCGTGTCGTCGAATGTGAGCTCAGCGGTCGCTAAGCTCGGAAACGGTAGCGATGGGACAACGGGCACGCCGAGGCCGGGCCACAGGTGACAGATGGCGGCGCGCACCCACAGACTCTTCTGGGCAGCTTCGCTGCGACGCAGCGGCTCGAAGATGGCGAGCTTGTCGAGGTGGGGGAGACGGCGACCGTCGGCGGAGAGGGTGTCGAGGAAGTGCCATGCTCGCTCTGGAGCCCCGAGCGCGATGGCGGCCAAGCCAGCGCGAGCTGCGAGCCACGTCGCGAACCAGTAGGCGCCGCGCTTCAGCGCGCAGGCGGCCGCGTTGCAGAGGAGCGCCAGCCGCAGGTCCGCGGGAGCCTCCTCCGAGATCGGCGGAGATCCGAACAAGACGCGGTAGGCGTCGAGTGGCGAACCGTTGGTCCCCAGAAGGACGGCATCGAAGGCGGCCTGCGTGCTTGGGAGAGGTTCCCCCGGGGGTCCCGCGTCGAACCGAAACGCAAACCAGCCGGCGTAGACACGCTCGGAGCGAATCACCTCGAAGGCTTGGTCCCGGGTGAGCTCGACCGCAACTTTCGCGTACTCCTTCTCCCACTCCGCGTCTTCGGCCGCGTCGAGCCGCCTCAAGAGATCATCGAAAGAACTCATCGCTGCTCCTGGTCACTCACCTCGGGAGGTAGACGCGTGGCAGTGGCCGATGCGGACAACGCTTCCGTTCGATCCTGTCGATTCGTCGATCGCTCCTGCTCGGTGTCCGCATCCAGAACCCAGCGCCGTCTCGGTCTTCACGACTGCCCGAGCCGAGGAGACCCAGTGAACCGCCGCATCATTCTCGTCGATTTCTATTGGACGCGCGACAAGGATCCGCGGATTCCCCTGGGCCACGCGTCCATCCTCACCGCACTGCGCGAGCGAGGTGGGCTCGACGTCCACTCGATCGTCGTGGCCGTCAACGAGCCCAACCTCGACGCCGACGGAATCACCGCAGCCATCCTCAAAGAGACGAAGGGTATTCCTCCGGCCGAAGTCGACGTGGCGTTCGGGGCATACGTGTGGGGAGAGGCGCTGCTGCAAGACGTGCTCCGTCGAATGCGGGGCTTGGGCTTCCGGGGCCGGCTGATCCTCGGTGGCCCACAGATCTCCTACGCCGGGCGGAACCTCGAGCGCATCTATCCCACCGTCGA
>CAZVEM010000207.1:0-11302 GCA_964626165.1 uncultured Nannocystaceae bacterium | reverse complement strand
GAAACGGCTTGCGACAAAGCCACCCATTGAGTTGCCGAGGAGGATGCAGGGTTGCTCCTCGGTGAGCCTGTCGAGCAGCTCAAAGACGCCGCGTTCAAGCACATCCGCCTTCATCTCCACGTGCAGCTCGGAGAGGCCGTGGCCTGGCAGATCCGGCGCGTACAGCCGCGTCGTGTGAGGCACAAGGTGACGCAAGAGCACGCCGTAGGCCGACGCGTTGGCGGCGAGCCCATGCAAGACGATGATCGGGGGCAGTGTGCCGGCACCCTGTGCCTCAAGCATGTGGAGGCGTCCGACCGAGCTCTGGACGTAGCTCGAGCGAAAGCCCTGAAGGTTCAGGAGCCTGCAGCCAAGTCGCTCGATCGGGGTGATTCTCATGGTGCCTTGGGGGTACGCGGCGCGTCATGCCGGTCCCAACATGTTGGATCGCAACGCTGTGTTCGCGCCACAAAACGGCAACGTCGTGTGTGCGGGCGCACCCAACGAGCGGCAACCATCGACCCGGCGTGAGTCCCACCATGCGCACCACGATTCGCGCTTGGGGGGATCTGCGAGTAACTTGCTCCCGCAGCCGACGTAGGCCCGCCCGGAGCGTCTCCCCGTGATCCCTCGAAATCCCTCCACTCGCCGCCCCCTCGTCCCGATGCGTCTCGCCGCACTCGCCGTGCTCTCTACCGTGTTGAGTCTCTCCACGTCAGCGTGCTCTGCGCCCGCTCCGCTCGGTGAGAAGGCCGAGCAGCTTGAAAAGCCCAAGGAGAAGGTCGCCGCGGAAGATGTGCTCGCGGTGACGCTCAAGAGCGAAGGCACCAAGCTCAGCTTCGACATGGAAGCGCCAATCGAGCGCATTCATGGCTCGGTCGAGTCCTCCGCAGTGAGCGCGACGCTCGATATGGACCCGCGCGCCCTCAGCAAGACCACGGGGCTGGTCTCGCTCAGTCTCGCGACGTTGGTGCTGTCGCAGCAGCGCGATGACGACAACGACGGACAGTTCAGCGAGGCGACCGTCAACGACGCACAGAATCAGCATGCGCGCGCGTGGCTTGAGATTGACGAGTCCGTGCCCCAAGACATTCGCGAGAAGAACCAGCGCGTGGACTTCTCGCTGCGCGAAGTTTCGGGCCTCTCTGCGGAGAATGTCTATGACTTGCCCGGCGACGAGCGAACCGTGACCTTCATGGCAGTGGGTGACTTCCTGCTGCATCAGCGCAAGATCGAGAAGTCGGTCCCGATGCAGGCGGTGTTTAAGTTCGAAGGCGACACCCTCAAGTCGGTGAAAGTCAGCACGCGCGAGCCCTTCTTCGTCGGTCTCGCGCAGCATGACGTGCATCCCCGCGAATCGTTCGGCGTGCTCGCTCAAAAGACATTGTCGACGCTCTCGAACAAGGTCGCTCAGGTCGCCGAAGTCAGCGTTGAGCTCGAGTTCGAGGCGAGCGCAGTGGCGGCCGAAGCCATGGCCAAGCGCAAGGCGGATCTCGACGCCCAGCAGGCGGAGATCAAGGCGCGCTTGAGCGAAGCCAAGCCGACCGATGAGGTCCCGATTGAGGCGCTGCCCATTCCGGACGGAGGCCCGGAGGGGAGTGGCACATCGAGAACTGCGCTCCCGACACGCGAACACTAGCGCGTGTGGTGCGAGGTTCGTGCCAAATGCCTCGCCTTTGCGCTCGCGCGCCAGCACGCAGCTCCTGACACTCGCTCGCGCGTCGATCCCTCACAATGAGGCCAAAGCATGAACTCTGCCCCAACTCCGTCTACGCCGCACTCTGAGGTGGCCCCGCGCCGCAGCGATGCGAGCGGTGTGCCGCGAGGTACGTTTGAGTCGATTCGCGACGAGGTGCCGACGGGGATCGGCCTAGGCCTGCGGTGGGCATTCATCGACGAGGCGCATCACGCCGAGTTGCCCACTGCGCTGCGCTTTCTTGAGGTCTCGCCGGAGAACTACATGGGGCGCGGCGGCTATGTCGTCGCGCGCATGGAATCGTTGGTCGAGCGCCGCAGACTGATCACCCACGGTTTGATGATGGACCTCGGGGGCAACACGCCGCTCGCCCCCGCGTACCTCAGACAGCTGGGCGACTTTCTTCGTCGTCTTGGTGTGCGTTACCACAGCGATCATCTGTGCTTTAGCGGTTGGGACGGCCGAGTCCTCCACGACCTGCTGCCATTGCCCCGTACTCGCGCCGGTGCACGGCGGGTCGCGGACCGGATCAAGCGGGTTCAGGACGGCATCGGGCTGCCGATGGCGGTGGAAAACATCAGCAGCTATCTCGGGTTGCTCCCTCCACCGAGCGAGATGTCCCAAAGCACCGCTCGGGCGATCGCACGGAGCGCTGCGAGCGGCCATGGTGAGACACTCGCTCGTCAAGATACCGACTTCCTCAACGAGGTCGTCGATCTTGCCGACTGCGGCGTCTTGCTCGACGTCAACAACGTGTTCGTCAACTCGACGAACTTCGGCTTTGATCCGTATGAGTTCTTGCGCGAGGTGCCGCTGCATCGCGTCGTGCAGCTGCACGTCGCGGGCGGTGAGCGACGCGCCCACCTCGACCGCCTGTTGATCGACACGCACGGCGCCGATGTCAGCGACGAGGTTGCAGCGATGATGGCTTGGGTCGTCGAACGGATCGGTGCAGTTCCGGTGCTTTACGAGCGCGACAATCAGATCCCACCCTTTGATGTCCTTCTTGAGCAGGTTGAAGCGCTCGACGTGATTTATCAGGCCGCGCTCGCACGCCATGATGCGGGCACCGCTTCTCAGCAAGAGCGTCCCAGCGAGCCTGAAGTGCGAGATGTGAGGACGTTGGAGGGGGATGCGGAGCTCGACGAGGAAAGTCTGTTCCACGACCTCAGCGAGTGGGTTGCGCGCCAAGATGTGGACTCCGTGATCGGATCAATTCTGGAGCGTGCGGGTGGCGATGAGGTGGAAGCACGCGCGCTGCTCAGCGACGGACCGCATCGGCCGAGCGTGTATCGAAGCCTGGTGCGGGGAGGGCTCGCGGACGTGGTGCGACAGTTTCTTCCACGTACACGCGCGCGCATGGGAGAGAGATTCGATCGGGACTTTGACCTTTGGCTGGAAGCGGTCGGACCGACCAGCCGAATCCTGCGGGAAGTTCCGATGGAGTTCTTCGCCTGGGCGCAGCCGAGGTGGGACGCCGAGCTCGGAGAGGCTGAGTGGATCGTCGACCTCGCTCGCCATGAACTCCTGGAGTTCACGGTCGCGGCGTCGACGGGCGAGCCCGACGGAGAGCAGGCGCGCGGCTCGGAGTTGGAGCTTGAAAAGGGTGTACGAATTCATCGCACCGCGCGGCTGGTTGACTACCACTTCGCGGTCCACGAACTCGACGTGGCCCTTGACGCGCGAGATCTGCCGAGGAGCCGTGACGTGCGCCTGCTCGCGTACCGCGACGCGAGACATGATGTCCGCTATCTGGAGCTGTCGGCGCTCGCAGCCAATCTCATGCACGAACTCCTCCACGGCAGCACCCTGCGGGCCGCCGTCGCACTCGCCTGCGAGCGAAGCGGTCTCGCGCTGGACGCAGAGGCCCTCTCGCGCGTCAGCGAGCTTCTGGCGGATCTCAGCGGGCGTAGCGTCGTGCTCGGTGCAGCGTAACGACGACGCGAGCTGTGTGGCTGCGCCATCGGGTGCCATCTTGCGTCCGGCGGCGAGGACGATACCAAGAACGCCGTCGACCCGGTCGCCGCATCGGATTAGCATCAGCATCTCCCATGGCATCGACGAAACGCAGCTGGCCGACGCAGATGCCAGTGATCGCTCACGTCGACATGGACGCGTTCTTTGCCGCGGTCGAAGTGCGCGACAACCCAGCGCTGCGCAACCAGCCGGTGCTCATCGGCATGCGAGGCCCGCGGTCAGTGGTCGCGACCGCGTCGTATGAGGCACGCAAGTTCGGTGCTCGGTCGGCGATGCCGATGTCGCAGGCCCTTGCGCTGTGCCCAAAGGCCGTGGTCGTACCTCCGCGCATGGCTCGTTACGCGGAGGCGTCCGCGGAGATCTTTCGCGTGTTCTCGGAGTTCTCGCCAATTGTTGAAGGCCTAAGCCTCGACGAGGCCTACCTCGATCTCAGTCACAGCCAGAGACTCCTGGGCGAGCCCGACGAGATCGGACGCGCAATCAAGCGCACAGTCTTCGAGCGAACGGCCCTTACGTGTTCGGTGGGCATCTGCGCGATCAAGTTTGTCGCCAAGATCGCGGGTGGGCTCGACAAGCCCGACGGTCTGACCGTGGTGTACCCCGGAGACGAACGCACAACTCTTGCGCCACTGAAGGTTGAGGTG
Source organism: uncultured Nannocystaceae bacterium (assembly GCA_964626165.1). Taxonomy (GTDB): domain Bacteria; phylum Myxococcota_A; class Polyangia; order Nannocystales; family Nannocystaceae; genus CAZVEM01. The sequence goes on along the minus strand of CAZVEM010000207.1, from coordinate 7,006 downwards.
TTGCCTGGTGTGGGACAAAAGACGCTTGCGTCGCTGCATCGCGCTGGAATTCGAGTGGTTGCGGACCTGCAGGAGCTTGAGCCGACGCGGGCGCGCAGACTCCTGGGCGAGTCCGCGGATTCCTTGCTGGCGATGGCGAACGCGCGCGCACAAGGGGTCGTGAGCACGGGTCGTGTCGCGCAGCAGATCTCCTGCGAAGACACCTATCTTGTCGACAAGACAGAGCTTGAGGACCTGCGCCGGGAGCTACTGCGGCAGAGCACCGAGCTCGCCGATCGCCTGCACCGTGCAGCGCGTGCCGGCACCGTCGTTCGACTCAAGCTGCGCGACGCGGACTTTCGTACGATCACCCGGCAGCGAAGCGTCGAAAGCCCGGTCGCGCAGGCGCAGATCATCTACGCGGTGGTCTGCGAGCTACTGGCGGCCTCATGGCGCCAAGGCACGCCGATCCGGCTCACCGGTGTCTCCGTCAGCGGCTTTGAAGGAGAGGACGAGCCGGAGCAGCTCTCGCTCGCGCTGCTCTCGGGTCCATCCATCGAAGACGCCGTCCGTGGGAGGCAGGCGGCCCCGGACCGCGCGACGGCCCTTCCACCTCAAGCCGCCGTCGGCGAAAGCAAGCCGGCGATGAGTCTGGAACGCGCGCGCGCGCTGCAAGCGACCATGTCCGCCGTGCGTGGCCGCTTTGGCAAGCAGGCGCTGCAGCCGGCGTCCATCATCGGCGAGCGACCCACGGCGGAGCACGGAGACGAGCCCGGAACACAGCGGGGGCATCGCGAGCACGGGCGGCCGCGTCCCAAGCCGGAGCCGGGCGCGAAACGGTAACCACGACGGATCGGCTAGGCGTCGGTCCGAGTTGTGGGAAGAAAGACATGCTCTCGGTAGTACGCGAGCTCGCGGATCGACTCCAAGATGTCGTCGAGTGCACGGTGCCGATCTTGCTTAGGGAATCGAGGCAACTGCGGATACCAGCGGGACGCCAGCTCCTTGATCGTCGAGACGTCGATGGTCCGATAGTGGAGGAACGATGCCAGGCTTGGCATGTAGGCCTCCGCGAAGCGACGGTCTTGCCCCACCGTGTTGCCGCATAGCGGCGAGGTAAATGCCTTGGTGTGCGTCCGGAGATACTCAAGGACCCGCTCCTCGGCGGCCTCAAGGCTGCACGTCGAAGTGCGGACTGCGTCGGTGAGACCGCTCGCCCCATGGTGCTGCGTGTTCCAATCATCCATCGCGTCAAGTACGGCCTCGGGATGGTGAATCACGATGTCGATGCCCTCATCGAGCACCTCAAGCCGCTCGTTGGTCACGATGGCGGCGATCTCCAGGATCGTACAGGTCTTGGGGTCAAGACCGCTCATCTCCATGTCGATCCAGATCAGAGGCGGATGCGAAGGCGCCATGCGTCGGAGCCTACGGCGCACGGGTCGTTGTCGCTAGTGGCCGCCGGTGCCGGGCACATTCGCGCGCGAGACAAGAGCCGCAGGAGCGCCGTCCGCCCGCGAAGGGGACGTCACTGCTCCGATCGATCCGTGACGACACCTCCGGATGACGCCGCTGGCGTCGTCGCTCAAGGCTCGCCGGCTCCCCCTATGGGACCGACGCTGCGGCTTTGGCTGCGAGGAGGATCTCGTGGATCTCGCCAAGTTGCTCGTCCTTGGGACGGATCGCGAGCACCGCCTCGACGGCGGCAAGCGCCGATGCGATCGGCAACTTGTTGCCATCGACAATCCACGCCTTCATCGCGCCCGCGTAGCGGGTGATCGCCCAGCGCCGGTAAACCCGTACCAGGTCTGCCTCGTCTTGGACGAGGAGGTCTGCGAGCGAATTGGGCACATCTATGCTGCTGTCTGCACCGCTGGTCGGGTCGACGTAGTCGACGTGCAGATGGAGCTTGCTCGCGGCGAGATCGGGTACGGCCAGGCAGGTCGCCAGCTGCAGCTGCGTGAGATTCTGCTCGCCGACGTGAAGTGCCGAGCCGTCGACCTCCGGCGCGGGTGGTGTGGGCATCTTGGTCGACAGGCTCCACTGCGTCGATTCAAGCTTCGCGCCGGAATCGATGACAAAGCCAGGAGGGAGGGTGATCTCGGATCGCAGCTGCTGAGCGACCGGAACCAGCCAGGCCACGCCGGCATCGTCGAGCTGTCGCTCAAGTTGGCCGAGCTCGCCAGCGTAGAGGAGCGATCCTCCGCCGCTACCGACCAAGCTCTCCAGTGTCGAGCCACCGCCGTCCTCCGAGCGGAGCTCAACGCCGGCCAGCGTCAGCCACGGGTCAAGATCTCGCGCGAGGGCGAGTGATTCCAGGGTATCCTGATTGACCCCGAGCTCGCCGTCACTCAGGACGACGATGCGCTTGGCCGAACTCTGCGATGGCGGGAGCTGATTCGGGAGGTCGATGCCCTCTTGCGCCAGCATCAGCCCCTGCGAGAGCGCAGCGTCCATGCTTGCCGCCTCGCCCACCTCGATCGAGCCCACGAGCTGGGTCACTGTGGCCTGGCTGTTCTCCGACCATGCGATCGAGATTGGCTCAAGGCTCTGACTCATGCGAATGAGCGCGAGCTCATCTCCATCGCGTAGATCGGCGGTGAGCTTGAGCAACGCAGACTTCGCGAGCGCAAGACCCTGTGTTCCCATGCGCTGCGAGTCGTCGAGGACCGCGACCAGACGCATCCTCGGGCGCTGGAAGTCGGCCGGGTCAGGCGTGCGCACGGTGACATCGAGGTGCCAGGTGCCGTAGCCATCCAGGGCGCCCTGCCAAAGTTCCACGCGCGGCTCGAGGGTGGCCACATCACCGACGTCGCTTGGATCACGGTAGTAGGCCAAGAAGGCGTCGGAACGGAAGTCGAGCGAAGAGAGGCTGCCCTCCGCGCCAAGGAGAAGTTGGTCGTGCAGGCGAGCGGGGGCGCGACGATCCCAGCCGGTGGCCAGGGGAATGCCGACGCGGTCGCTGTAGTCGACGTAGCAGGCCTGGGGATCGTCCTCCGTTGAGCCTCCGTCATCGTCATCGCCGTCGCCATCGCCATCACCGTCGCCTGGATCTGGAGTATCTCCGCTCGTCCCGTCCTCCCCCTCATCTTGGTCGCCGCTGCCCGCGTCGAGATCGCCGCCGTAGGCCGCGCCATCCTCCGTGGTCGCAGACGAGCACGCGGGCGCCAGGAGCAAGAGAGCCAGTGAGACGCCGAAGGTGTGGACGTAGGGTCGACACGCGACGAGGCTGGCCAGGATATGGGGGGATCGAGCGGCGCCCTCGCGGAGTGCCGTCGACGCAAGGCCACCGCTCGCTCCCCCGCGGTCGCCGGTCTGGCCCGGCGCAGCGCGCCGCGCCCGGCTTGCAGCGGAGCGCGCTTGTGGCCTGGGAGAGATCGGTCGTCGCGGAAACATGGCAGTTGCGCTGGAAGCGTGGGTCGCCGGCAGGTGCGGGCCTTGATGTGCGGCCGAGTACCTCAACTGCAGGATGCGTGCCCGATCGTGTCTCGGCAAATGTCTGACGCAGATCAATGCCACGAAGCGATCTTGAGCGCGGGTGCTGAGAGCGCCGACCCACGGCCTACGTGGCTGCAACCGGCGCATCGCGACACTGCTGTCTTGGTTGGCGGTTGGAGTAGGCTCTGGCTCCATGCCTGCCCTGTCCCCTCCGATCGCCGGTTCAACCCTTCGAACGACGGAGTCGGTCACGCCAGGGCATGCCGTTCACATGCAGACGAGGAGGCATGCATGGAGCGCATGGGCAGGCGTGATGCTCGCGGTCGTGGGCTGCGCGCACGCCGGCACACCCGTCGCTGATTCAGCGCAGTGCGCAGAGACAGAGGTCGCCGCCGATTCGAAGGAGAGCGAGACCAAAGCGACGGCGGGCACGGAGTCCGCGATCGAGATCGCCGCCTATATCGAGTCTCACTACGTCAAGCGAGAAGTGCAGATCCCTATGCGCGATGGGGTCACGCTCTTTACCTCGATCTATCTGCCGCGCGACCGTTCCGCGAGCAAGACCTATCCGATCTTGATGAACCGCACCCCCTACAGCGTGGGGCCCTATGGCGAGGACAAGCTTCGTCAGACGCTTGGACCCAGCACAGAGCTGATGCGGGACGGCTACATCTTTGTATATCAGGACGTGCGCGGCCGATTCATGTCGCAAGGTGAGTTCGTCAATATGACGCCCCACAAGGGCGCCGCCCGCAAGGCCGGCGCGACCGATGCGACGGACGAGAGCACCGACACCTTTGACACCATCGAATGGTTACTCAAGAACCTCGACGGCCACAACGGACGCGTGGGTCAATGGGGGATCTCCTACCCCGGCTTTTATGCTGCGGCAGGGATGATCGACGCCCATCCCGCGCTGATCGCCGTGTCGCCGCAGGCACCGATCGCCGATTGGTACTTCGACGACTTCCACCATCACGGCACCTTCTGGCTGCCGCACGCCTTTAACTTCTTGGCGACCTTTGGTCGCAAGCGTGAGGGGCCTACGACATCATGGGGGCCACGTTTCGATCACAAAACTGCCGACGGCTACGCCTTCTTTATGCGGCTCGGCTCGCTTGCGAACGCCAACGTCCGCTACTTCCACGATGAGATCGGCTTTTGGAACGACATCGTCGCGCATCCGGATTACGACTCGTTCTGGGAGGAGCGCAATCTCCTCCCCCATCTCGACCACGTCGCACCCGCAGTGCTGACGGTAGGCGGCTGGTTTGACGCGGAAGACCTCTATGGGCCGCTGCAGATCTATCGTGCGATCGAGCGCAAGCAGGGCGCGGGATTCAATGGGTTTGTCATGGGCCCCTGGCCGCATGGAGGCTGGGCGCGCGGCGACGGAGACGCGCTAGGGAACGTCAACTTTGGCAGTGCGACCTCGGCGTACTACCGCTTAGAGGTCGAGCGCGAATTTTTTGAGCACTTCCTGAAAGATAAACCCACCAAGCGACCAGTCGCCGAGGCGACGGTGTTCGAGACCGGTGTGAACCGCTGGCATCACCTCGACGTGTGGCCGCCCAAGGGGACGCACGCAGAGGCCCTCTACCTCGGCCCCAAGGGTACCTTGGCGTGGGATGCCGCGGTCGCGAGCGGAGGCTTTGACGAGTTCATCAGCGATCCCGCCAAGCCCGTTCCGTTCACTGAGGATGTCGAGGTCGGGATGACGCGCCCCTATATGACCGACGATCAGCGCGGCAACGCGCGACGACCTGACGTGCTGACCTTCGTCAGTCCGCCGCTCGACAAGGCCGTGACCCTCGCGGGCCCGCTGACGGCAGACCTTTGGGTATCAACCTCTCAGGGCGACGCGGACTGGATCGTGAAGCTCATCGACATCTATCCCGAGCAGGCGCCGGACCACGAGGGAATGGATCGTGGCAAGCACATGTCGGAGTTCCACATGCTGGTCCGAAGCGAGGCCTTCCGCGGCCGCTACCGGGAGAGCTACGCCAAGCCCAAGCCCTTTGTTCGCGATCAGCCGACGAAGGTCCGTGTCCCGCTTCAAGACGTTCTACACACCTTTCAGCCTGGGCACCGCATCGCGATCCAAATCCAGAGCAGCTGGTTCCCGTTGATCGACCGTAACCCGCAGCGCTGGGTCGCGAATATCTTCGCGGCCAAGGATGAAGACTTCGTAGCGGCCAAACATCGCGTCTATCACTCCTCGCGCTACCCAACGCGCATCGAAGTCGGGGTGGCGGAGCTGCCGTGAACGAGCGCGCGGCTTCGTCAGCACATCCGCCTGCTCGCGCGACGCTCCTCGCGGTCCTTGCCGCTGGAGTGATCGCGATCTCATGCGCCGCGATCTTCTTCCGGTTGGCCGCGCCTTCGCATCCGCTGGTGATGGCCAGCGTTCGCCTGCTGATCGCCGCAGGAATGCTCGCGTGGCCGACTTGGCGGGCCCTGCGTGATGGCTCGCTCGATCGCCGACTCTTTGGCCTCTCGGCGATCTGCGGGGTGCTTTACGCTCTGCACTTTGGCGCATGGGTTTGGTCTCTAGAGCTCACCACCGTGGCGGCATCGGTCACGCTGGTCACCGCGACGCCAATCTTTCTGGCGGCCTGGGGCATGGTGACGGGTCGCGACGTGCCGCCACGACGTCAACTGATCGGCATCGGCATCACCCTGGTTGGTGTCGCCATTCTCAGCGGCCTGGATCTCGGCGGGTCGTGGAGGGCCTTCGCCGGCGACTTGCTCGCGCTCCTGGGGGCGGCGGCAATCGGTGTCTACATGGTGCTTGCGCGCAAGCACGCGGACCGAATTCCGGTCTGGGGCTTCCTCGGCGCGGCCTGCATGGTGGGCGGCCTGACGCTCGCACTTGTCTGTGTCGTCTCCGGCGTCAGTCTCCAGCTCGCGACCCCTTCCGCCTGGTTGTGGCTTGCACTCTCCGCGGGTGTCTCGCAGCTGATCGGACACGGTGCGCTCACCTGGGCGTTACGCCACGCGACGCCCACGACGGTCGCAATCGCGACGGTGGGCGAGCCTGTGGGCGCGGTTGCGCTCGCGTGGCTGATCTTGCAAGAGGTGCCCACCGGGGCGTCCCTACTTGGCTGTGCGATCGTATTGGCAGGCGTCGTGCTCTCGATCTTGCCCGGCGGCGAACCGGCCGCAACCAGCTCTGAGCGACCCGGCACGGGACCAGGAAACACGTGATCGCGCGTCGGGGCCATGGCCGGCAGCCTGCCGCGCGAACGCGATAGACCACATTCCAACCAATGCGACTCAACCACACGATTCATAGGCACAGCGAGACATCCAGCGTCGGCTGCACAGTCGCCCGCGAGGCCGGGACGAGCGCGAATTTGCTCGGCGCGAGCGCGAGCCCTCTGCTAGCGTTGGGCCATGCGTTCTGTCTCCACTCTGCGTTCTGTCTCGCTTGCGCTGTGCGTGCTCAGTCTTCCTGCGATGCTCATGGCCGGATGCGGAGACGATTCCGGCACGACTGATGCCGGAGGCGATGGAGATGGGGACGGAGACGGGGATGGCGACGGCGACGGCGACGGCGACGGCGACGGCGACGGCGACGGCGATGGCG
>CAZVEM010000206.1:0-11325 GCA_964626165.1 uncultured Nannocystaceae bacterium | reverse complement strand
ACTGTCACCAGGCAGCAAGAAGAGGTGACCACGTCGGAAGTGCCAACGATCAGAGAAGAACCCCACGGCCGAAGCGCCGTCAAAGATCGCCAGCGGTACCGCCCAGCCCACCACCGTCCGCAACCCTCGATTGAGCACGCGAGCAAGCCGAGTTCGTTCCTCCGCCGACTCGATCGGCGCTTCCATCGGATCTTCGTCGACTCGCGTGAGCGCCTCTTGATGGATGAAGTGCCATGGATCCTCGTAGGCGGCGTGGGCGTGGCCGGCCACTCCCAGGCGCTCGGTGAGGCGCTCCACGAAGGTCTTGGCTTGCTGTGCACAGTCCGACAGCGTGCGCGCTTGGTTGCCCTTCGACGCGCCGAGCTTGGTCCACAGTGGCGCGCCATCGCGACGACCGATGACGTCGATCGCCCAACGAGGCAAGGACTCACCGGGATAGTGCTTGCCCATGCGATGGAGCATGAGCCCACCGTGCATCAAGCGATCACCCAGTTCGGTGGCGAGCTGCACACCGAGTACACGCTTGTGGGGACCGAGCGCGGCGCCATTCCACTCTTCGGCGTCGACATTCTCGCGCGCGTTGAAGGTCGGCTCGCCGCCCATGGTCATCACCAGACCCTGCGCCGCGAGGCGTGCGTCACTGCGCCGACCGGCGCGCACAATGCCCTGCCAAACTTCGGGCGTGTAGGGACGCGTCGGGCTCGCCTCATGACCGATGCGTGCGATCTTCATCGAGAACTCGACGCGATCGGCCCGAACGTTGGAGGTCCCGACGATCGGTGCTGCAAGGGAAGGCTCTGCGCTCGCGGCAAGCGCGATGTGGCCCTCCGCGCACATCAGTCCTGACGTAGCGTCCAGACCGATCCAGCCGCCACCGGGCAGGTAAACCTCCGCCCATGCATGGAGATCGGCGACGTCATGGTCGAGTCCTTTGGGGAGATCGGGGAGCAGCCCCTCGTCCATGACCTGGATGAGGTATCCGCTCACAAATCGCGCGGCGAACCCAAGCGAGCGCAACGCTGCGACCAAGAGCACCGCGGCATCGCGGCAACTCCCCCGCCCACGCTGCAAACATTCCTCGGGGGTCCAAATCCCGGGCTCTTCACGCAGCACATACTTGATCTCAGCCGCGACCAGGCGATTGACCTCGACGACAAGATCGACGGTGTCGCCCTCGCGCGGCAGCTTCGCGCAGAATCGCTCGAAGAGTTCCCCGCGCTCGTAGGCGGCGCTCTCAAGCGCGAGAAAGGGGCGAAGTTCCGTCTCAAGGTCACCCGCATAGCGGAAGGGCGAGACCGTCGCGTAGGGCTCGACGAAGAAGTCAAACGGGTTGACCGCATTGAGCGTGACTTCGAGCTCCACATTGACGTCGAGACGATCGACGGGATGCGCGGGATCAAAGATGCAGCGTGCGACGCGATTGCCGTAAGGATCGCTGATCCAGCGCTGCCAGGCGGACTGGGGGACGCTGAGGCTGTAGGCACCGAGGTTGGTCTTGCCGTGTCCCGTCGGTCGCAGCCGAATCGTATGCTGCCCGAGGGTTGCCGGCTTGGGATAGTGATACGTGCTCGTGTGCTGGATGAGCAGCCGCATGACGATAGCGTCCGACGAGCACGAGACGAACGCAACTAGCCCGGCGCTTGATCATGTTTCGGGTCTGCGACAAGACGCAGCCGAGTCGCAGCGGCGCCGCCACCCCCGCCGCAACGATGGCGCGCCGGGTGACAACACGCCTATGGCATGGTAGCGTCGCGATGTGCAGAGCGCGTCTGGTCCGAACTTGTTCGACTCATACGTGCGCGTAGCCTCCACCTGGGATGAACTGGTTGGCGACGACGGCCAGGTGCGGCCGGAGTTTGTGGAGGCTGCCGCGTGGCTGAGTGGACTCACTACGAGCGACTTGGTGCAGCATCGCCGGCTCGCCGACATCGCCCTGCTCAACCAGGGGGTGACCTTCTCGGTCTACGGGGATGAGCGCGGCACGGAGAAGGTATTCCCCTTCTGCACCATCCCACGCATGATCTCTGCGCCGGATTGGGCTGCGCTCGAGCGCGGTCTCGTGCAGCGCGTCCGCGCACTTGAGCTCTTTCTCGCGGACATGTACGGCGAGCAGCGCATCATCAAGTCAGGCGCTGTCGATGCAGAGATGATCCTCGGCTCGAAGTACTACGAGCCCCGCCTTCGCGGCATCAGGCCGCCCGGTGACATCCGTGTGCACGTCTCGGGGATCGACATGATCCGTGATCCCGACGGCGTGTTTCGGGTGCTGGAGGACAATCTTCGTTGCCCCTCGGGCGTGTCGTACGTGCTGGAGAACCGGATCATCACCAAGCGCGTCGTGCCAGAGATGTTCCGCCGCGTCCGTGTCGCACCGGTGGAGGCCTACCCTGCGCAGCTCGCCAGTGCGCTGCGGGCCTGCGCACCAGCGGGGAGCGATGAGCCGACCTGTGTGGTGCTGACGCCGGGCGCTTACAACTCTGCGTACTTCGAGCACAGCTTCCTCGCGCGGACGATGGGCGTGGAGTTGGTTGAACCGCTGGACCTCTACGTCGACGACGACATGGTCTTCGCCCGCACCATCGACGGGCCGATGCGCGTGCATGTGATCTATCGCCGGATCGACGAGGCCTATCTCGATCCAGAGATGTTCCGGCCTGACTCGATGCTCGGCGTGCCCGGCATCATGCGAGCCTACGCCAAGGGCAACGTCGCGCTCGCCTCCGCACCGGGCAACGGACTCGCGGACGACAAGGGTGTCTACCCGATGGTGCCCGACATCATCCGCTACTACCTTGGCGAAGACGCGATCTTGCAGCAAGTGCCGACGTACATGTGCGCGCGCGAAGACGACCGCAAATACGTCCTCGAGCACCTCGACCAACTCGTCGTCAAGGCCGTCGACGAGGCCGGCGGCTACGGCATGCTCATGGGTCCGCAAGCGAGCAAGGCAGAGATCGAGGAGTTCCGCGCCAAAGTGGTCGCAGAGCCCCGCAAGTACATCGCCCAGCCTCGCGTCGACCTCTCTGCGTCTCCGACCTTTATCCCAGACGAGCAAGGCGGCGGCACCGTGGAGCCGCGCCGCGTCGACTTGCGCCCCTACGTCGTCAACTCCCCGGCCGGCCCTTGGGTGCTGCAGGGTGGACTGACACGGACCGCGCTCGTGCGTGGCTCTTACGTCGTCAATTCAAGTCAAGGTGGCGGCTCAAAGGACACATGGATCTTAGAGTGATGCCGCACCGCAACGCTCACCGCACCACGCTGCGCATGTCTGATCTCGCAGCGACAGGAGGTACGCACGCATGATCTCTCGTATCGCAGACCACTGCTACTGGTTCGGCCGCTATCTGGAGCGACTCGAGAGTACGACGCGCCTGCTTGCGGTGACGCGCAACCTCGCGCTCGGTGGTGGTGCCACCGGCCTTGAACTGTGGAGCCCCGTCGTCACCGTGACGGGCGAGCACGATCGCTTCACCCTCAAGCCCAGCGACGCACCAGGAGAGTACGGGGAAGCAGTCGAGCGCTACCTGACATGGGATGAGCAGTCCGCGGCCAGCTTGCTCTCGACGCTCCGTGCGTTGCGCGAGAATGGACGTTCGATGCGAGAGGTCATCAGCCTCGAGACCTGGAGCTCGCTCAACGCCCTGTGGCTGCGCTTCAAAGAAGATCGCGGCAACATGATGTGGAAGACCGATCGCGCCCAGTTTTACGGCCGCGTGATCAACGGCTCGCAGTTCGTCGCCGGCCTCTTGATGAGCACGATGTTGCGCGACGCGCCACTCGACTTCATTCGCCTTGGCATGATGGTCGAGCGCGCCGGCCAGACCGCTCGCGCACTCGACGTGCACCATCACTCGATTCGGCTCTCGCAGTCTCACCAAGTCGTGGAGACCTCCATGTGGCTGGGCCTGCTCCGCGCTTGCTGCGGCTACGAGCCCTTCATGAAGCGCTACCGCGGCAAGGTGACCGGAGACGCGGTCGCGGCCTTCCTACTGTGCGACGCGCGCTTCCCCCGATCCGTGGCCTTCGCCGTGAACCAGGGAGCCGGGCGCTTGCTCGCGATTCGCCCGAGGGAGTCCGACCCTTCCCTACCCGGCGCAAAGAGCCGGGAGTACATGGCGGATCTGCAGCGCTGGCTGACACGCCTTGAGCCCGCGGACGTCGTCGGGGACGAGCTTCACGCGGTGTTGACCCACGTGATCGGTCGCCTGCACACCGCTTCAGATGTGATAGGTAGCGAGTACCTCGGCTACGCGCAGATCAGTGAGGCAAGCCAGTCGAGCTAGCCTCGACTGGCGGACGCCGAACTTCGACGTACAGCCTTCCGGAAGCCCGACCCCATGCCCCGCCTGCTTGCCATGTCTTTCGAAGGCGAGTTCTCGCCGGCCTTCGACCTCAACCCACTGACCGCAGGTTCCGCTGCGCCGGACGGTTGGGGCCTTGCCTGCTACGACAACGGCGAGCCAACGGCGGTCGTGCTCAAGGAACCCGCGCCGCATCGGGGAGACGCCCACAGTCAGATCGTCCGTGCTTGGACCGAGCTCTCCTCGTCGATCTTCTTGCTGCACGTTCGCCATGCGCGATGGGGCAGCGTCGAGAGCCGTGCGAACACCCAGCCCTTCGTGCGCACCCACGGCGCTCGGCAGTGGATCTTCGCCCATGGCGGCAGCATGGATCACAAGATCGACGCTGCCGGCGAATCCCTCTTTGAGCCGCTGGGCTCGACCGACAGCGAGGTCATCTTCTGCGAAGTCCTCAGTCGGATCGCCGCTCGGCGCTGGCGCAATCTGTCCTATGTCGATGTCGCTTCGCTGCACGAGTGGTTCTCTGAGTTCGCTGCGCTGGGCAGCATGAGCTGCGTGCTGTCGGATGGTCGGGACGTCGTCGTCTACGCGGATCCCAAGACCCCGATGTACCTCTACGAGGTCCTTCCTCCGCACGACTCCCCTCGCTTTGAAGACAAGTGGGTGAGCGTCGATCTGGCCAAACGCGGCATCAAGCCGCGCAAAGGCTTGCTGGTGAGCTCAGACCTGATGAGCTTCTCGGACGCGCCAAACGTGACCTCCACCTTGGTTCCCGGCGGAACGCTCTTGGTGCTGCGCGAGGGAACAGTTCGTCAACGCGTCGATCTCACCGAGCACCACGCCAGCCACGCCACTGACTCGTCGGCAGAGTCCTCACTTGAGGAACCAGCGTCTGCCAAAGCCGCACCGGCCGCATCGCGCTCCAGCATCCTGGACAGGGCGAGCGCTGCGGATGCGTCCGGGATCATCGTGCGTCGGGTCGAGTACTCGCGACCCAAAGTCGCCCCCGTTCGCACCTACGAGATCGAGCACAGGACCAGCTACACCTACAATTCACCGGTCGAGCACAGCACCCATATGCTGCGACTCACCCCCTACCACGATCCGTGGCAGCGCCTCATCGATCACCAGATCGACATCAACGTGGACGGCCGACAGCGAAGCTATGAGGACGTCTTTGGCAACCAGGTCCGCCGCCTGAGCATCGAGTCGCCGTATACCCGTATGGAGTTTCGGATGCGCGCGCGCGTGGAGGTCTCGGATTGCGATCCGCTGAGCTTCCGACCGCTCCACGCCCGCACGACGATTCCCTTGGTGTGGATGCCGTGGCAACGACAGATCTTGGCGCCTTACCTACTGCCGCCCGAGCTCCCAGAGTCGCAGCTGGTTGAGCTGGTCGACTACGCGATGACCTTCGTCAAGCGCAACGACTACGACCTGCTTGAGACGCTCCTCGACATCAACCAGACGATCTTCCGCGAGTATCGCTACGTCCAGGGCGTGACCTCGATCTACACCACGCCTTTTGAGGTCTATACGGACCGACGCGGTGTCTGTCAGGACTTCACCAACTTGCTGATCTGTCTTGCACGTCTGCTCGGCGTCCCGGCAAGATACGTATGCGGCTACGTGTACACGGGGCCCAAGAATCCCAATCAGGTGCAGTCCGACGCTTCCCACGCTTGGGCGCAGATCTACCTGCCGGAGGTCGGTTGGAAGGGACTCGACCCCACCAACGGGATCATCACGCAAACCGAGCACGTCCGCCTCGCCGTCGGGCGAACCTATGTCGACGCCACCCCTACCTCGGGGACCATCTTCGTCGGTGGCGGACGGGAGTCGCTTAAGGTGGAGGTTTCGGTCGTGCTCCTCGAAGAATCCGCGCCGCGGACCAGCGATCGACCGGCGTCGTGGAGAATCCGAGAAGAGGCGGGCTACGGTGCGGATCCGCGCGCGACCCCACCCCCGGATGCGGATGACAGCGACGCTCCCGATGAGCTCCAAGCGCCCGAGACGCCCAGTGCTTCAGCGTCCGAGCCGGCAAGCAATGAGGCGCCGCCGTCGAGTCCCGGCGGGCAGGGAGAGCAGCAGCTTCAGCAGGCAGCGGCGCAGGGAAGCCCCCAGACGGGCGAGGGTACCAGCGACGGCTGACCTACCCTCGCCGTTCCCTTCGTCGCCCCGACTCGGCGCGCACAGGCTCTGGGTCCGCGTGCGCCGCGAACTCATGGCGGGCCCTCACCCGCGCGTGACTTGAGCCGCGCAGAACACTCCGAGCGGGTGGTATCCCTCGCGCGACGAGCGGTAGGTATTCTTCCCCGCCAACACATTCGATCCGCCATGGAAAGCATGACCTCGACCTCCAAGCGCGTGTGCAACAACTCTTCGACCGGGATTGTGAGCTCCGCCGGGCGGCCGCTCCTTGGACGAGGTCCCTCCTCGACCTACGCCAACTTGCTCGCGCTGGTGCTCGGCCTTGGCGCTGTCGTGACGCTGCCCGCTTGCGACAAGTCCGGCAAGGGTGGCGAGACCAAGACGGCCGAGACCGTCGATCCCACCGACGCGAGCATGGAGCAGATGCTCAACTGCTTTGACCGCAAAGAGCACAAGTGCGTGCAGAGCATCAGCTCGCCCGAGCTCTACGCCGATCTTGGTGAGGCTCACTTTGCCGAGCTTTGCGACGCGTTTCACTGGCTGGGCTCGCTGCGCTCACGCGAGGTGTTGGAGAAGGAACCACTCGTGGGCGGCGAGCGACGTAAGTACCTCCTCAAGTTCGAAAAGGGCGAGGTGACCATCGACTTCCGCAAAGAGAACCTGATGGTCCTCGGCTTTGACGTGTCTGGCCCAGGCTGGGAGGCCGCGCAGAAGGGCGCGGAGTTCGACAAGTGGAACCGCTTCGACGTCTTTGAGTTCCAGTGGCTCCTCGAGAGCGGCGAGCCCAACCCGGGCGGTGCAGAGTTCAGTGAGGCCGAACGCATCGACTACGCGATGGTGGTGGGCGGCCTGGGAGAGCTCAACGACCTCCACAACGTCTCGGTCTCCTCGATGCTGATCGACGCCTCCGGCAAGAACGCCTTCTACGAGCCCATAACCTTCGACGTCGCCTTCCCCTCCGAAGGACTGCCGCGCGGTCGCATCGTCGGCAACGTGATCCCGCCCAAGTCGGGCACCTACAAGCTCAAGATCACGGTGCGCGACAACGTCTCGATGCAGTCGCTCGACCACGAGATCGACGTCACCTTCGAAAAGGCCACGCCCGGCAAGGGCAAGGGCAAGGGCAAGGGCAAAGACAAAGAGAAGTGAAAACCTGAAAACCCGGGCAAGGGCAAGGGCAAAGACAAGGACAAGGGCGGCTCGAAGTAGCAACGCCGTACATCGACGGCACGGTCGTGCCCACACGGCCTCTCCGTGGGCCAGCCCCTGGTCGCGTAGCCGACCGAGATCGCGAAGGGCGCACCGACATCAATCGGTGCGCCCTTCGCGACCTCGGCGCGCCAGTGTTGCGCCGCCCTCTATACCGGAACGATACCGCACGAACTCACTTCGCTCGGCTCGCAACCTTCGCACTCCCAGCGCCAATCGTCGAGGAGTACCGCGCTGTTGAGCCACGAGTCGCCCATATCTGCGAGGAAAAACACGACCGTCAGGTTGGTATTCGCCTTCGCGGCGCCGCGAACAAGCTGCCAACGGGTTGCGCCGCCGTTGACGTGGCCTTGACGGAATCCGGTTCCCTCCATGTAATCATACATGTCCGGAGAGGCGCCCTCGAAAGCCGTGAAGTATTCGTCGAGCGCGGTGATCGTGAAAGGACGCACTGAGTTTGGATCGCTCTCATCCGGCACGAAGCTCACATTGCCCGTGTAGGCCTCGTTGGTCTGCCACGCGATGAAGAGGTCATTGTAGCTTCCAACGTACTCCGGCCACTCGCCGGAAAGAAACGCGACCTGGAAGTGATAGCCACCCATGCCGTCCTCTTGAAAGTTATTCGGCACCGGCGCGTCGAAGCGCATCCAGATCTTGTCGTTTGGATCGCCGTCCGAGATCGCCCACTCGCCAAAGAGGGTGTTGCTGCAGTCTCCGACACCGTCGCAATCGACAAAGGCCTCTGCCGCGCCACTCTCCACAGAGATCGGCGAAGGAAGGGCGTCATCGTCCGGATTTCCGTTGGTCGTCTCAAGCCAGGCATGCCCTTCCGCCTGAACGACGATCCCCTGCTCATTGGGCTGAGCGATCTTCCCGGTGCTCAACATCAGCATCTTCTGGCCTTCTCGCGGGCTGTAGTAAAGCTGCGTGGGGGCCTCCGGATCCATGAAGATCCCAAGACCGGAGATGATCTTCCAACTCGATGGATCAACGGCTGAGAAGGTCGGCGACACCATCGGGATGACGTCGTCGCCTGAACCAGGACACCCTACGCCGATCGCTCGAAACGGCGAAGCAATTCCGGGGTCATTGGGCATCAGTGCGTCGTCACAAGATGCGTAGAGCTCCGACGGGATGCAGTATCTGACTCCCTCGCCGTCTCCGTCACCATCGCCATCGCCATCCCCGTCGCCATCCCCATCGCCGTCTCCGTCTCCGTCTCCGTCGCCATCTCCGTCGCCATCTCCGTCCCCATCACCGTCGCCATCCCCATCGCCGTCTCCGTCTCCGTCTCCGTCTCCGTCGCCATCCCCGTCTCCGTCTCCGTCGCCATCCCCGTCGCCGTCGCCGTCGCCATCCCCGTCTCCGTCTCCGTCGCCGTCGCCGTCGCCGTCGCCGTCGCCGTCGCCGTCGCCATCGCCGGTCGGATCAAGGTCGCTGCCATCATCGGTTGTCTCTCCACCGGTATCCGTGCTGTCGCCGTCCATCGAGGCGTCATCGCCGTCGTTTGCGGTTGGCCCTTCGCAGCCGACGGTGCTGACGGTCAGTACAGAAGCGAGAAGAGCGAAGGAAGCGATTGTCTTGTGTGTCATGGCTGAGTCTCCGTGTCGTTGATTGATGTTTGTTCAGTTGGCCCGTTTGCCCCATTGAGTCCATCTCGATGAAGTTGTCGCGCCCGACGAATGAGGACTTGCACATCGCGTGCCGTAAGTCGCTCGCGGTTGCGAGGGGGTATCGGCATCGCGGTCTCACGGAAAATGGATCGCACTCGCTCCTCCGTGACAGCTCGATTGGCGCCGCTGAGCGAAACGATGCGCTCAACACACTCAACGAAGAGCTCGCGCTTTGCTGAACCGAACGCAGTTTCGTCTCGCCGGTCTTCAAGCACCACCAAGAGCGTGGAGCCGCAGTTGCAATCCCGATAGTCGTGCAAAAGATTCGTGCTTGAGTCCCAGATCGTACTCGTGCCCGACAGCTTGGCGGCCGCCTCCCATGCGTCCTCCGTCTCGAAGACGCGTCCACAAGTCCCGCAAACCTTTGGAAACGCCGCGCGATAGATCGCTTCGAGGCGCGCTCCAAACTCCTCCGCGAACTCCGTGAGTTGGCTGGACTCCAGGTGGCTTCGAAGCGCGCTTCGGACGGCCCTCTCGAACGGCTCGACGATCTTGCTGCGAGACATAGCGGTCCACGACAGCAAGGCCCGTGCCAGCGCAACACAGACCGCCGAACTAGCGCCCGGAGGCTGCCTCAGCCAGACCCTCAGGCACGTTCACGAAGACCCACAGTACGGCGGGCTCAACCATGGTCGAGCCTGCTGGCAGGCCGAACAGGTGGGCCCCGGACGTCATCCCTACACACACACGGAGAGCCGTAGAGTGGCCGAATTCGCGCAATCGTGTGTCCCGGCGCCCGCCTCTGTGTCTCCACGCTCCCACGTGTATATGCGGCGCACGTTGTGTCACGAAGGACACGCTTCATGCAGCTCGCTCGAGCATCGAGCGAGCCGGCATCATCTTAGGCACCGCAGCAGTTCCGCGGGCGCGATGGCGAACACCCTCGTGGTCGAAATTCGCTGTAGGCGTCACGAATCGGGCAGCTGGATGCGAATCGCGGAGAACATCCCTGAGCGAACGACACGACTGCCAGTGGTGGGTGGCACGGGAGTAGCGGACGGGCGAGATAGCCCCACTGACGGTAAGTCCCCCTCGCGTTGAGTTGGCACGCGACTTGATAAGGCCAGACACGGGGCATGACGATAATGATGCGAACCACTCAAGCACTGAGCTCCGTGACCTCAACGCGCAGCGCGTCTCGCCGCACCGTTCTCATTGTCGACGACGACGCGATGATCCGCGGGGTTCTTGAGCGCATCGTTCGGTCGGAGGGACACGACTTGATCGAGGCAACCGATGGCCGACAAGCCGTCGACCTTCTGATGGCGGGCGCACAGGTCGACCTCATGTTGTTGGACATCGCCATGCCCCGCCTCGATGGTCTGTCCGCACTCGCGGAGATCCGCGAGGACGAAGGTCGAAACCTGCCCACGGTGGTCATCAGCGGCCGCAAGGGCCAGGACGACGTTCTTCGCGGATACCGTGCGGGTGTCGACTACTACATCACCAAGCCGTTCAAATCATCCACGGTGCGCAACATCCTCCGGTACTTGCTGCAAGATCTCGACGACACGTCTCGCACAGATCTCGAGATGCTTTTATAGCGAGATTCCGCGGCCCTCCTTGTGCCTCAGGCACGTCGAGGCCTCTCCTGACATGAGCCGCATCGCAGCAGCGTCGCGGCCTCCAAGTGACGAGCGCATCCGCACCGCCTTTGCGGTCGGGCCTCGAACGCGGCGCAGACGTGCCTGACGTCGTGCTGCGCCAAGACCTCCCACAGACGAACAAGCCAACCTCTCTTCAACGCAGTGCAAACGCACTCTCAACACCAACCGGTGCCATCGCACCAGAATCGCAGGACACAATGTTCACACTCAACATTCGCACCATCCTTCTGACCCTGTCCCTCATCACCCTCGAGCTGGCCTGTTCCACGACGGACGACCTTGACCAAGACGGCGCTCCGGGCGACGTGGGCGACACAGACGACGTGCAGGGCGACGGCGACGGTGACGGCGACGGCGACGGCGACGGCGACGGCGATGGCGACG
>CAZVEM010000205.1:0-11343 GCA_964626165.1 uncultured Nannocystaceae bacterium | reverse complement strand
GTACGGCAGCTCCGGGTTCTCGACCAGCGACACGCTGACCCCGGGCGGCGGCACGACCGGCGGGACCGGCGGCGGGACCGGCACGTTGACCGGCTCGAACTCGCTCGGCAGCAACCCCTCGCTGGTCGGGATCTGGAGCGGCAGGCACACCTGGGTCAGCCCGAGCTCGCACGCGAGGGCGATGCCGCACAGCTCCTGGATCTGCGCCACCTGGGCGCACCCGCGGAACTCGATCGTGATCGTCCCGGTGCAGTCGGGGGCGACGGCGTTGACGAACTCGATCGGGTTCGGGCACCCGCACGTGTTCGACTCGGGCCGCCCGGCGCACGGCCCGGCGAACTGGGCGAACACGTTGGGGGCCTTGTACCCGCTCACGTCGGCGGCCTCGGCCGGCACCGGGAACCCCTCCGCCCCGGCGTCGTCGACGAGCCGGACGACGATGCAGTCTCGCAGCGCCCCGCCCAGGAACCGCTCCTCCTTGGCGAGGGCGAGTGGCTCCGTCGCCCGGAGCGTCACCACCCCCGTCAGCTTGGTCGCGGCGGCGAGCCCGGCCTGGATGCCGGTCACGGGCGGGGCGCGGTAGGCCCGGGCGGCCCGGGCCGTCAGCCGGCTCTGGGCCGGGGTCGAGAACCGCCCGCTGTACGCCGGGCCGCCGTTGACCCCGCCGCCGAACGCCACCCACCCGCCCACGCCCGCGGCCTGCGGCTGCACCGCGACCATGCGCCCGGGGGCGACCGGCTTGCGGGCCGACACGACGGCCAGCGGGGTCAGCCCGGCGGCCGCGGCCGGGTCGTCGGACGCCTGGATGGTGAGGGTGACGAGGGCCGGGGTGTTGGCGACGGCGGCGACGAACGCGTACCGCCCCAGGTGCCGGGGCCAGCGGAGGCTGAGGTCGACGATCAGGTCGCTCGGCAGGCGGACCCCGGCGTCGTCGTCGCACGACGCCGCGTCGTCGACCGGGTAGGCCCGGCCGGCGTTGGCGTTGTACCAGTGGAGGTTGCGGATCGGCATGTCAGCACCCGCAGTCTAGGTCGGGCGGCCGCGGGTCGAGCGGGACGAGCTTGGTCTGGACGGTCCGCACGGTGTCCCCGACCGTCGTCAGTCCGATGGTGTCCCACAGCTCGGTCACCCACTCCGGCACGTCGTCGTCCGCGTCGGTCAGCTCGCACGTCTCGCCGGTGTACGGGTTGGGCGCCGGGTCCGGGGCGTGGACGGTCATGGCGACCTCCAGCGACTCGTTCGCGGCGCACGGGTTCACGCAGTATCGCATCTTGGCGACGGACACGTCCTGCGGGTTGGCGAAGTCGTACTTGAACTGGATGATCCGACCGTTGGCCAGGTCGACCGGCACGTACGGCTCTTCCCCGTCGGTCACCGACCCCTCGCGGTACGCTTTCGTGGCCCGGGCGTTGCCGAACCCGACGACCGGGACGCCGTCCCGGTACTTCCGGGTGGTGAACCGGATCTCCAGCGCGTTGATGCAGCACGCGGTGACGTTGCAGTAGCTGCCGCCGATCGACGTCCGGCAGTTGCGGTCGGGCTGGACGACCAGCCGCGACGGGTTCAGCAGCCGGCAGGCGGCGGCCGCCTGCCACCTCGCCCGGTTGTCCTCGTACGTGTCGCGGACCGCCTCGGCCTGGGCGGCCAGCTCCCGCCACCGCTCGCGGACCCGCTTGAGCCCCCGGTAGGTGCGGACGTAGGCGTCGCAGTCGCAGCACGGGCGGCAGTCGTTCTCGATCCGCAGGGCGTGGGCGGCCTCGTCGGCCGTCAGCCCGTCGGCGTCGAACGCGGCCGTCCGCTCGGCGCCGGCGGGGCCGGTGACCAGCAGCGGCGGCCCCAGGCGGAGGCACGGGTCGACCTCGACCCGGAAGTTGCCGGCGCAGTCGGGGCCGACCTGGTTGATCCGGCGGACCACCGGCACGACCTGCTGGCACCCCTCCAGCCGCCCGTCCCCGGCCCCGGGCACGACGTCGATGTTGACCGCCGAGCGGAACCGGCCGCCGGTGACCTGGTCGGCCGGGCGCTCGCCCGACAGGTCGACGTTGTACCCGGCCTGGAACCGCACGTTGCCGGTCAGGCGGGTCAGGCCGACCCGGAACGCCGTCACCCGGGCGGGCAGGCGGTTGTACGTGCGGGGGTCGAGGACCAGCCGGTCGACGTCGTTGTCCGTGGGCGTCTGCCACACCACGCACCGCACGACCAGCGGGCCGCTGATCCACTCGCGGACGTAGCGGTCGGCCCCCCACTGCCGCACCGTCCCGCCGGACCAGTCGACCTCGGCCACCACCCGGTCGTCGGCGTCGCGCACGGTGATCAGGCTGTCGGCCGACCGGTAGGTGAACGGGGGGACGAACTGGCACCCCGCGTCCGGGTAGGACAGGTAGAAGTCGAGCAGGCGGCTCGGGTCGAGGCCCGCCCCGGCCCGCCGCACGAACGGGTAGTCGGTGCCGCCGCCCGGGGCCTGGTTGACCGCGGTGCGGGGCAGCTCGTCGTAGACGTCGGGCACCGGTTACTCGCACTGGACACAGTTGCGGTCGCCCAGGCGCGACCCCAGGACCGTCATGCTCATCGTGTCGACCGCCGACTGGAGGCGGTCGACGAAGCCCTCCACCGACCCGGCCTGGGCGGCGAACCGCTCCAGGTCCTGCGTGAGCCGCTCCAGCTCGGGGCACCCGCAGCACGGCTTGCCGCACCCCTCGGGGACCGAGACCCGGACCCCGTTGGTGATGGCCTCGATCTGGAGGCAGTCGTTGCCGACGAGGGTCAGGTCGCCGGCGGTCGTCGGCGCCGCCCCGTTGATCATCTTGATCGGCGTGGAGAGCGCCGCGTCCCCCTCGCACACGCAGTCGTTGACCGTCCCCTCGCCGGAGATGGCGTTGATGCGGATCACCGGGTCCTGCCCGGGCAGCAGGATCGGCACGAGCTGCATGTTCGCCCCGGCCACGAGCTCGACGTCGCCGTACAGGGGCACGCTCCGCTGGTCGCCGTTGACGCAGACGACCGAGCTGACCCCGCGGACGATGGGGCGGACGGCGTCCGGGTCGAGCCGGGCGCCGGCCAGGGTGAACTCCCACTGCCCGGGCGGCTGCCGGTCGATCTCGTCCAGCCGGCCGACGACGACCTTGCCGACCGTGTCGGCGAAGTCGTTGACCCCGCCCAGGACGAAGACCGAGTTGCGGACGAACCCCTGACGGGGGATCAGGGCCGAGGCGACGTTGACGGGGTCGCCGTCCGCCGGCTGGTACGCGACCGTGAGGCCGTACCCGCCGGCGTAGGCGGCGACGTAGCGGAGGTAGAACCCGGCCGGGCCGACGTTCAGGCCGGCGTGGATCGGCAGGTCCAGCTCGACCAGGAACTCGTCCGGCAGGCGGAACGAGCCGCTGTCGTCCACCGCCTCCGCGTCGTCCGCGAGGGGGTAGCGGCGCTGGCCGTTGTGGTTCAGCCACTCCAAATTCTGGTGCCCGATCGGCACGTCAGCCCTCCTTGGCCGCCACCGCCGGCTCCGGCGGGAACTCTCTGAAGATGAACCGGGCCTGCCGCTGCTCCTCGGCGCACCCGAGGTTCATGGCGTCGTCCACCGAGGTAACCGAGACCATGACGAGCGGCGTCCCGTCGGCCGCGTACCACCGGTTGACCGTCGCCCGGTACTCCGCAATGAACTCGAACCTGGTCGGGTCGCCGTCGTCCGGGAAGCGCTTCCCGATCATCTGCGAGTCCATGCACCGGACAGAGCTGAACGGACCGATCACGGTTATCCGGTCGGTGTCGGCCCGGACCAGGCCGACCGTGATGAGGCTGAGGGGGACCGCGGTACGCATTGGCGTGGCCTCCTGCCCGCTACTTGTCAAAACCGGTTTTGAGCCGGACGGTTCAGCTCCCGGCCACCACGACGCCCACCTGCCGCAGCACGCCCATGTCCCCGGCGTACCCGTCCGAGTCGCCGCGGGTCACGTTGAAGAACACCGTGTCCCCGGCGGCGACCGCGAACGGCTCGCTCTCGGCCTCGACGTACTGGTTCGTGTCCGTCAGCACCGCCGTGGTGACGCAGGTGACGGCGAACTCGTCCACATCCTCGGGCAGGTCCAGCGGCGTGTCCAGGCCGTCTGCCGGGCGGGGGACGATCCGGGCCGAGAACGTCAGCTGCGGCAGCGTGCCGACCGCCCGCCCCAGGACGGTGAACCGCAGCTTCAACTCGGGGGCGGTGATGGCGAGGTCGCCGGGGACGTTGATCTTGCCCCGGTACGCCCGCTCGTCCCCGGCCGCGAACTCCAGGTACATGAGCGGCGGGTCGCCGACGTACGCCTCCTCGACCCCGTCCAGGCGGACGAGCTGCACGTCGAGCTCCTTCGTGTCGGCCGGGTCGACCGACACCGCCACGACCCCGTGGTGGACCGTCCGCGGCGAGCCGCCGATCGTCCGGGTCGACGTGACCGACCCGGCCAGGTTGACGTTGCCGGACGCCGCCCACAGCCCCTCGGCGACCGGGCCGCGCTTGAACTCGGCGGTGTCCGGGTCGAAGCTCTTGAGCGCCAGGTAGCCCGGCTCGTCGTCGGTGACGACCAGGTTGAGGTCGAGGTCGAGCACGAGGTGCCCGGTCGCGGCCTCCCGGGTCGGGTCGCCGTAGCACCGCACCCGGAGGCGGGCGTCGTCGCTGCGGAGGGACAGCACGACCGACGAGTCGGTGGCGAAGTTGACCCGGCTGAAGTACAGCTGGAGGGCCATGTCGAGCCGCCGCGGGCACTCGGCCCCGACCGAGTCCGAGTAGCTGTCCGACGACCCCGACTCGAACCACAGGGGCCACGGCACGTCGCCGTAGCAGTTGCTCATCCACCAGATCCCGTTGACGTCGAGCACCGCCAGCCCGCCGGTGCCGAGGGGCACGCCGGTGAACCCGACGTCGGCCGACAGCCCCTTGTTCCACATGAGCTCGGCGGTCGCCGGCGAGGTCGGCGGCCACACCGCCTGGAGGGCCGGGTGGGCGGCCAGGTTGTACCCGAACACGGCCCCGGGCGGGGCCTTGCCGGCGAAGAGGGAGTGGTCGGCCGGGAGCCACCCGCGCACGGCCGAGTCCGGGGCGGTGACGACGTGGAGGGCGTCCTCCGCGGGCGGGGCGGTGATGCCGGCGGGGCGGCAGGCGAGGTCGAACCGGTAGTGGGTGTGCCGGTCGAGGTAGTCGACGAACTGCGGCTGGACGAACACCCGGCCGTCCGGGATGCGGCGCAGCACCGGAACCGACACCGGCGGCTGCTGCCGGGTCAGCTTCCCCGGGGCCGCCCCGGACAGGTAGTACGTGCCGGCCGCCGGGGCGCCGTCCGCCGTCGCCTGGGTCAGGTCGACGTCGTCGAGGCCGTAGAGGAGTATGTCGGCCAGGGTGGCGTTGATCTTGGCGGCGACGACCCCCCACACCTGGGCGGACGGGGCCGTGTAGACGAGCCCCGTCGTCGCGTCCACGGCGGCGACGGCCAGGGCGCGGGTGAACCGCTGGGTGGTCGGGTCCAGGTACACGGCCATGCCGACCTGCACCTCGGCCTCGACCGTCTGCCGGCGGGCGTAGACGGTCGACCCGACGGCCGCGGCCTGGAGGACGTCCCAGACGTACTTGATGTTCTGGTCGTTGGTGCGGAAGGGCCGGTTGATGGTCCCCGCCCGCACCGGGTCGCCCGTGCCGAGCAGCTGAAGAAACCGTTCCAGACTCATCGCGGCCTCCCTGCCGTTTCCCGTATTGTCCTAGACGGGGCGGCCGGCTGCTATTGCAGGTTGAGCCGCCACTCCAGCCCCACCTGGCCGGTCGCCAGCTTGGGCACCTGGTCGGCCACGTCGAAGTAGAACCGGCTGAGGACGAGGTCGCGGGTGTGGTCGGCCTCGTCGACGAACGCCACCAGGGCGCCGCCGAACACGACCGAGTTGTTCACGTCCGAGAACGGCTTCCCGTGCACCCCCTCGACCCCCGCCGTCTGGGCAAAAAACGACGCCAGGTTGCCGTTCGGGAAGGTCGTGGCGTCGGTCGAGGTCAGGGTGCCGGCGATGAGCGGCGCCCGGACGTAGTCGCGGTCCGCGCTGCCGGCCAGCGCGTTGTAGTACTCGACCCCCTGGTCCGCCCCGCGGCCGTAGTCCGGGGCCGTCACCGGGTCGCCCGGCGAGGCCACGTTCTCGAACTCCAGGTACATGCCGCCGATGCCGTAGTTGAGGCCGCGGCGGAGGAGCAGGTTGGCGAAGATCGCCCCCCACTCGTACAGGAACAGGTTCGGCTTGAACTTCGAGATCGGCACCCAGCCGCGGTTGATCTCCGGCGAGAAGAGGTGCCGGCCGTGCCGGCAGCGGATCATGTCCCGCACTCGGGCGTGGAACGTGGGCTCCGGGGCGCGGTGCGCCCGGACCTCGCCGCGGGCGATCGCGCTCGGGTTGATCGTTTCAGCGGGCATGGCTCCCTCACAGGCAGTGGCCGCCGACCTGGAACGCGCGGACGCTCTCGGTCAGGTAGGCGGCCGGGGTGACGGTGTCGGTGTACGTCTGGGCCGAGAAGGACAGCACCGCCTCATCGTACCCGGCGGCGGTCGTGCTCCCGGCCCCGGCCATGGGCACGGTCTCGGCCGCGGCGAGCTCGACGACGAGCAGGCACACGGTCTGCGGCGGCACCAGCTTGCGGAGGTGCCGGGCGGCGTGCAGCCCCACCGCGTTCGCCACGAACCCGGCCGGCTTGACCCGGACCACGAAGGCGTTGCCGCGGTAGACGTTCTCGACCAGGAACGCGAGCGGGTTGACGGTGGCGGGCAGGACGAGAGCCGTCGGCTGGCCGACCTTGTTGGTCCGGGTGTCGAGCCGCATGGCGAGGGTGTCGTTACTAGCCACACCCTGCGCGTGGGTGTCGTCCCAGAACTTCTGTACGTCGGCCGGCCACCCGCCGATCTCGAACTCGACCCGGGTGTACCCGTCGACGTCCTCGGTGACCGAGAGCGGCGCCTCGGTGTTCTCGAACGTCAGCTCCCGGAAGAACCCGGCCGACAGGAGGCCCCGGCCGAGGGTCAGCGCCCGCAACCCGTCCGGCACCCCGCCGCGGTTGAGGTCGTGGAACGTCAGGGCGTCGGTCAGCGGGCTCCCCGCGGCCACGGCCTCACCGACCGCGACCGTGACGGTCGCGTCGGCCGGGAACTCGTAGGCGTTCTGATCGGTGATCACCCAGGTCCGGTCGCGGTCGCGGAGGACGTGGCGGACCGTCTCGGCCCCCTTGGCGAGCGGCACGTCGCACACCGCCGACATGAAGTCCTCGACGCACCGGGCCGTCGTCCCCTCGACCAGCCCGTCGTACACCGCGTTGACGAGGTCCCGGCCGGGGCGGGAGGAGGCGATGCGGAGCCCGAGGACGTATCCGAACTGGCGGTACACGGTGTCCCAGTCGAACTCGCCGCGGTACGCCCACAGGGTCAGGACGCGGTCGACGACCTCGCCGGCCTCGTAGACGGCCTCGGGCCGGGCTGCCGGGTGGAGGAACGGGTCGGCCCGGAACCGGACGGCCCCCGGGGCGAGGGTGAAGTCGACCCCGCGGGTGTAGGCGGCCGCCGGGCCGGCGATCCGGTCGGTGATCACCTTGGCATCGACGAGCCCGGCCGGGGCCGGCCAGGCGAACAGGGCCGCCGCGACCGGGGTGTCGTAGGCGATCGTGCCGTCGAGGGCGTAGGTGCCGTCGAACAGCGGCAGGTTGGGGGCGTTCCGCTCGGACTCGCGGAGGACGACCGGGGTCCAGTTCTCGACGTGGAAGACGGGGACGGTGAACCGGCAGAAGGCCGCCAGCAGCTCCAGCAGGTCGAGCTGGGCCTGCGCCTGGTGTTGGGCCTTGGCGTGCAGGACCGACGCCACCAGGCCGGCCCCGCCGTACGTCTCGGCCCACCACGAGCCGACGACGGTCAGCAGGCGCCTGGCGTCGTCGAGTTCGCCCGGCCAGGTGTAGTCGGCCATGTCAAAACCGGTTTTGAGGGACTACCCCGGCCATCCTAGCAGACGCCCGCGTCAGAGGCCGATGAGGGCCAGCAGCGCTTTCATGATCGCGCTGACGAGCTCGGGGTTCTCCTTGCAGACCTGCTTGATCCGGTCGATGATCGCCCCGTCCCCGATGGCCCGGGGGACGGCCGTCGAGACGCCGGCGGCCCGGCACTCGGTCTCGATCACGGTGTCCACCTCGGCGTCCGGCACCTTGTCGAGCCGGCGGCGGGCCTCGAACCGGCTCAGCCCCTTCTCGGTGGCGGCCACCGTGGCCCGGCGGCGGGCCATCATCCGTGCGACGGCGTTCGGCATGGCGGTCTCCTGAAAGGCGTGAACGAAACGAGCCCGGGGCCGCGCGGCCCCGGGCCTGGGGGACTCCGGGGCGGCCGGTCAGCGGACGCGGTAGTAGCGGCCCGCCGACGCCGGTGCCGGGCACTGGCCGTTCGGGCACGGGCTGGCGGCGTTACCGGCGACGCCGGTCACCTTCGTCCACACCCCGTTGCCGCGGTACGTCCACCCGTCGGCGGCGAGGTTGAACGGGTCGCTCGGCGCCGCCGCCTTGGGCGCGGCGGGGGCGGCCTTCGGCGCCGGGGCGGCCGGCGGCGGGCTCAGCGGGTCGACCTTCCCCTCCCGGGCCTGCATGCGGTCGGCCAGCCGCGGGAACAGCCGCTGCAACACGGTCCGCGACGCGGCGAACGCCCGCACCGTCGCCACCGGGATCGCCATGTGGGTCGGGCCGGTGGGCCGCCCGTAGGCGTCGCGGTAGCTGGTCAGGTGGCTCACGGCGACCAGGTGGCCGTCCTTGTTGAACACGCCGCTGCCGCTGTCGCCCTGGATGCAGTCGATGGTCGAGCACAGGGTCGGCTGCACCGGCTGGTTGGTCCGCGGGACGTACACCGTGCCGGACTTCACCGTCGGGCCGACCCCGCCGCCGTACCCGAACTGCCACACCGTGTCGCCCGGGGCCGGCGCCCCGGCCGCGATCTGCACCCGGCCGAGCTCGGCGTCGACCTCCAGGAACGCCAGGTCGGGGCCGTCGAACGACAGGTCGACCACCCGCCCGGCCGCGTCCGTGGTGTCGGTCACGTTCGACCCGTCCACCCGGCGGGCGGCGTACGTCCCGCCGTCCGGCACGTGCACCTTGAACCCGCCGCGGTCCTGCCGGGCGACGTGGGCGTTGGTCAGGATCAGGGTCTTGCCGCCCTCGCAGTGGATCGGCGTGCCGCTGCCGATCGCGTACCGCCGGTTCCCCTGGGCGTCGGGTGCGAGCTCGACGGTGATCTTCACCGCGAACCACCGCGGGTTGGCGGCGGCCAGGCGGCTGGTGACGCACTGGCCGGGGCAGTCGCCGGGGTCGCACGTGCAGTCCGTACACCCGCACCCGGCCGCCTTGGCCTTGGCGGCCGGCGGGGTCACGACGAACCCGGGCGTCACCGAGAACGGCGGCGGGTCGGCGGCCTTGACGGCCGGGACGGCCAGGGCGAGGGCCGCGAGGCCGAGTAGGAGCTTCCGCATGGGGACTTCCCCTCCTTGAGAGACTGGGCGAAGGAAACAGACCGCCGACGGTCAAGCCGCCAGCACCGACCGCGGCGCGACCGCGTCGTCGGGGAACATCCGCTGCCCCTGGAGGATAGCGTACCCGCGCCCGCCGGCGTTGGGCCAGTTCATCCCCCACGAGTTGCGGTGCCGCACGCCCGGCTGGCCGTTGATCCAGACCGGGTCGTAGTACGTGACCTCGTGCCGCCACCAGTTGAGCCCGACCGCGACCGGGATGCGGCGGAGGAGGCAGCTCATCAGCTCGTCGAGGTTGCGGGGGCGGAGCTCCCACCACTCGACCACCCGGTAGGCCAGGGCGGCCTGCCGGTTCTCGGGCGTGTTGTACCGCCGGTCGATGGCGTTCGCCGGCCACAGGTCGACCGGGCACGCGCCGTGCTCGATCAGGTACAGCAGGCCCTCCAGGCCCCACCCGCCGACGTTGCGGAACCCCTTGATGGGGCCGCCCGCGGACGCCGGCGACAGGATGACGGGCTCCTGGTTTTGCACGACCCGGAGCACCTCCATGGCGTGCACCGGGGCGTTGATCCAGCAGTAGTTGGTGCCGTTCTGGTCCTTGCACGGTAGCTGGGCGAGCTCGACCAGGTCGGACACGCGGGTCTTGCGCTCCTCCATCTCCTGGATCATGCCCTGCCAGTTGCCGCGGGGGACGATCAGTTCGCTGGGGAACGGCTGGGCGGCGTCGCCGTACGCGTACTCCGCCGACCCGCGGGCGAGTTCGAGGCCGGTCGAGTAGCCCTCGGGGACGCGGTACAGCTCCTCGACGACCGAGTCGGGGGTTCCGTCGTCGCACACGTGCTCGTCAGCGTAAATCTGGCTCTGGAACGCCACGGGAAGCCTCCGTGCTGCCGGGTGTGGGGTGTGGGTCGGGTCAGCCGCCGTACTGCTTGAGGAAGTCCAGCATCTTCTGCTCGGTCTCCGGCCACGCGAACGGGGCGGCCTCCGCGTCCACCGCGATCACCACCTTGGGCAGCGCCCCGAGCCCCGACGCCTTGGCGTCCGTGAACAGGCGCCGCATCGTCTTCGACGGCTCGCGGTCGAGCCCGCCCGGGCGGTCCACGGTCGTCATGTCCCACTTGCGCCACTCGGGCCGGCCGTCGTCGCCCTTCGCGCACTTCTGGTTGAGGTAGGCCGCGATCTTGGACGAGTTGACGATGTGCAGCTGCTCGGTCGACAGCTTCTCGTTGTCGTAGAGGAACACCGCCCGGAACCCCTTGGTCGGGTTCGGCGCCGGGCCGGGGCCGGGGCTCGGCCCGGGGCCGGGGCCGGGGCTCGGCCCGGGGCCGGGCTGCGGGCTCGGGGCCGGGGTCTTGCCGTCCGAGACGTCCAGGCCCTTGCGGACGGCGTCCTTCTCGGTGAGCGGGACCTGCTGCTTCGTCTCGGGGTCGACCTCGGTGACCGCCGGGAAGACGAGCAGGTCGACGGTGCCGGTCTTGGCGGCCTTGACGACGTAGAGGTACTTGCTCTCCGGCCCCCAGGTCACGAACTCCGGGTCCTTGGGGTCGGCCGGCCAGCCCACCGTCTGCTTGAGCGGCAGCATGAACGGCGGGGTGCGGGGCGTCACCGTCACCTCGCCGGTCCCGGTCTGGAGGACGAGCAGCGGGCGGCCGGAGGCGATGACGTAGTACTGGTCGGGGAGGAGCTTGGCGCGGGCCGACGGGTCGGCCTTGGGCGGGGGCGGCGGCGGGGGCGGCGTGACGTCCGGGGTCTTGGGGAAGACGATCCCGGGCTGCTGCGGCTGCGCGGTCTGGGCCGCGAGGAGCAGCGTGAGGAACAGCAGTGCGTGCCGCATGACGGGTCCGTCCGTGGACA
>CAZVEM010000204.1:0-11376 GCA_964626165.1 uncultured Nannocystaceae bacterium | reverse complement strand
CGGGTTAGCGACTCGTCCGCCAGCACGTGTCGCTGTCGACGACGAGATGAAGTGGAGGCGACGCTCAGCGGGAAGCGACAAAGCGCTTCGACGTGATAGCTCAGCACGAATGGGACGCGTGTCAGGCAATCGCGGCCGACAAGCAACGACGGCAGCGGCTGGTGCTCCGAGTCGCGACCATTCCGAACCAGGTTGCGCGCACTATGGTTTCGAGCCGCGCTCCATCAACGCCAGCACGGCGTCGAGCTCGAAACGCATTCGATAGCTCTCGCATAGGTCGCGGAGCCGAATGCGGTCGATGGAGGGGTTGCGCTCGAGTAGCTCGACGACGTCGAGTTTCGAGCTCGCTCCACCGGCATACAGCTTTAGTGCAATCAGATGGTAGATTCCGACGACGCGAAGCTCACTCTCTGGGATGAGGCGCTCTGAGGTCTCCAGGGCGTCGGCGACGACTCGAGGGAAGCCGCCGGCTGGAGCGTTGTCGAAGTTGACGACTTGGACGAGGAAAGCGCCCGGTGCTTCGACGTCAAGCACGCCGCCGAGTGGATCCTGAGAGTCGGGTTCGCGCAGTTCCACGCGATATCCGAAGCTGACCAACGATTCAGCGATACCTCGGAGATTCGCAAGTGGCATCGCGACAGCGAGATCGAGCCCCTCTGTTGCCCGCGGGTAGCCATGCACAGACAGTGCGACGCCTCCAATGACAAGGGTCTCGAATCCCTGTTTCTGTATCTGCCCCGCCACGTTCTCGGCGACTCGAAGCGTCCCTGAAAGGACGTCTTCGTTCACCGCGCGCCTGCCCTCTCTGTGTTTCGCAGTTCGAGCAGCTGGCGGTTGCGTTCACCGAGTGAGAATGCGAGCGCAATCCTCTCGCGCCGCGACATGCTCAGCACCCGTTCGATGGCAGCGCGGCTTGCGTGGTCGGCACAAGCGCTTGCGCGGCCAGTCAACATCACCGCCGCTTGCTCCTTGGGCTCCTCGGCCTTGCACGGTGGCACAAAATCGACTGTAGCAGCGACGCCCGCAGCGTGCCCGCGTGCACACCCGACGGGGACGTCGTGCGGCCCGCCGACCCCAGGCTGCCCACTGCAGGGCTCATCCCGAGCGTGGCTCATCTGAGAGGTGCCGCGACCCATCTCCGTCCCCTCGCAGTCCGCCCCGCTCCTACTACCCCTCGCCCGTATCCCACAGCTCCAGCGCGAAGGCGAGCGCGCGCTGAGCACTGCCGTGACGGTCCGGGTCCAGCCGTGCCCGCCAAGCCCTCACATCGAACGGCCACAGAGCGAGTTCCGGGGGATGCGCGCGAAAAGCACGCCACCTCGTGCAAAGTCGCCCTCCCGTTGACGAGACCGCCGGACGCAAGTACAACGCCGTCCCCTCTTACCGATACTCCGACTTAGCTCAGTCGGTAGAGCAACGGACTGTTAATCCGTGGGTCGCTGGTTCGAGCCCAGCAGTCGGAGCCCAGAGCGCCCTTCGCAGGGCGCTACACCTCAAAAAGCCCCTCGCCGGCATGTCCGACGGGGGGCTTGGTGTTTCTGGCGCCCGCCTCGCGTTCGCCTGCGCTCGTCCATCTGGGTAGCTTGGCAACCTCGGCCGCACTCATTAGGGGATGGCCAGCACAGCCGCGCGATCGGACCAACGAAAATGAGCAGCATGACCGCCCAAGCCACAAGCGACATCGCATCCAGCACTCAACCGCGCGCGATCACTCACCGCACACGCGGACACGTGGGCGGCCCGATCACGCGCTTGATGAGCCCCTCGGATCGACGCGCGGAGCTCGTCAAGCCATTCGTGTTCCTCGATCGCTTCGAGTTTGGCGGTGATCCAAGTGGCGCCCCTCCGCTGGAAGCGGGCTGGCATCCGCACTCGGGCATCGCGACCGTGACCGTCCTCCTCGACGGCAGTGTCGAATATGCCGAGACCACCGGAAACGCAGGACTCCTCCATGCCGGTGGCGTCGAGTGGATGCGTGCAGGCGGCGGCGTCTGGCACACGGGCACCCTCCACGCAGGTCCGGTCCGCGGCTTCCAACTCTGGGTCGCACTGCCACCCGAGCTTGAGAACGCGCCCAACGGCAGCCAGTACCTCCTCGCCGAGCAAGTGCCGGCAGCCGGGCCCGCACGCGTGGTGCTGGGCTCCTACGGTGACGCCACAAGCCCGATCGACGCGCCGCCGATGACCTATCTCTCCGTGCTCTTGCGTGACGGCGAGCGTTGGACCTTTCAACCGCCAAGCGGCCACGACGTCGCCTGGGTCGCCATCATGAACGGCGCACTGCGGACTCCAGACCCAATCGAGTCCGAAGAGCTCGCGATCTTTGAACACGGCGAAGCGCCGATCAGCTTTGTCGCTCATGGCGAGACGCGCTTCGTGCTCGGCTCCGCGCGCCAGCACCCCCACGATCTCTTCCTCGGCAACTACTCCGTCCACACCAGCCGCGAGGCGCTCGCACGCGGAGAAGCCGAGATCCGCCGCATCGGCCGCTCCCTCCTCGCAGCCGGCAAGCGCAGCTACGCGCTGCGTGCACTTGGGTGAGTGCACGCTTAGTTACGGTGCACGCACACGGCGGCGGCGTGACTGCGCTGTGCTGGTGGAATGATATGGGCCACCCTACCCTCGCGAATCATGACCGCCGTCTCCCATCCGCAGATCACCAGACTCCAGGCCGCGCTTGAGGCTAAGGCCACGGAGAAGTCGCGGGCATTTTGGTCCAAGTACCTCAAGGGGGATGCGGTGTTTCGTGGTGTGCCGATGGCGGAGGTCCGCGAGGTCGTGCACGCATGGTGGCGCGAAGAGTCGCTGGGCGAGCTGACGGTCGCCAAGCAGACGCAGCTTGCACTGCGGCTCTTTGAGGAGCGGCCGACGGAAGATAAGCTTGCGGGCGTGCTGTTGTTGTCGGAGACCTTGGTGCCGCATCTCACCAAGAAGGACCTGCCGGCCTTTGCCCGACTGTTTGCAAAGGGACACATCGCTGACTGGAACCTGTGCGACTGGTTCTGCGTCAAGGTGCTGGGCAAGATGCTGGAGCGCGCAGAAGAGCCACTGGACCTCGCGCAGGCGATCTCGGAGTGGAGGCACGCAAAGCCGCTGTGGCAGCGTCGCGCCGCGTGCGTGGCGTTTGTCAATCACGCCAAGCACGGTGACGGGCGGATCCGCGGTCTCGCCTCGTTGATTGAGCAAAACGCCGACGCGTTGGTACGCGACCCAGAGCGCTTCGCCCAGACCGGCGTGGGCTGGGTCATGCGCGAACTCTCCGTCGCAGACCGCAAGCGTGTCGTTGCCTTCGCACAGCTGCACGCTGCCCGCATGTCTCGCGAGGGTATGAAGTACATCATTGAAAAGCTTCCGGCTGCCGAGCAAAAGCGCCTACTTGCGCTCCACGCCGCGGCCGCAAAGCCGGCCAAACAGAACAAGAAGTGACTGTCTAGCCGCAGCCCCGCGCCGCAGACGAGGCGCCCCGCTTGCCCCGATGAGCTACGGCCTCGTCGTCGAGCATCACGCAAGGGCGCCACGAAGGGCAGCCCCTGTCGAACGCTACTCGCTTGGTCGCAGGCCGATCTGCGACTTGAGGGCGCGGAGAAAGGTCGCGTCGTCTTGCGCCTTTCGGGCATCCAGGTTTGCCTCCGCATCGGGACCGGCACGAAACCTCAAGGTGTCCGTCTCGTCGTGAGCGGCCGTCCAGATCGCCTCGGCGACGACACTCGGGTCCGACGGCGTGGACGCAACCTTGCCCCAATGCGCGAAGAGCTTCTGAACCGTGCCTTGATACTCGACGAGCGACGCGTCGTTACAGAAGTCAAAGGACCGGCCACCAAAGTCGGTCTTGATCATTCCCGGCTGCACGATCTTGACGCGGACGCCAAAGGCCTCGAGCTCGTAATGAAGCGCCTCGGAAAGTCCCTCCACCGCGAATTTTGTACCGTGGTAGAGGGTGCCCAGCGGAAAGGTCATCTGACCACCGATCGAAGAGATGTTGACGATGACGCCGGACTTCTGCGCGCGGAAGTCGGGAAGGAAGGCCTTGGTCACCGCAAGCAGTCCGGTGACGTTGGTCGCGAACTGACGCTCGATTCGCTCCATCGAGAACGCCTCCAGCGGGCCATAGGCGCCATAGCCGGCGTTGTTGAGCAGCACATCGACGCGGCCGAATCGCTGCAAGGCAGCGTCGCGCGCACTCGCAATCGACTCGCCGTCGACGACGTCGAGACGGGTCACAAGCGTGCGTTCCAATTCCGCGAGGTCGCCTGCCTTGTCTGGCGAACGCATGCTGGCCACGACGTTCCAGCCGCGCTCGTGGAAGTAGTACGCGGTCGCCTTGCCGATTCCGCTGGATGCACCGGTGATAAAGATGGTCTTCGTCATGACTCTGCTCTCCTCGTATCGATCGCGTTACGTTCAGGGCCACTCACGTTTGAGACAAGTTTGAGTTCAGCATCTCCGCCATGCCGTTCGCGGAGTAGATGGTGCGAGTGACCTGGTCCAGGACCTCGTTGCATCGCTCGATCGCCTCGCCCATGCCAGAGCGGTCTGCAACGACTCGAAACGGCTTCTTGCCCGCCGGCAGTTCGATCGTATCCACGACCACCTTGGCGACCATCTGCGGACGCTGGTCCGGATTGCTCTTCAACCAATCGACCATCCCCGTCAAGGAGGGCTCAAGCGCGGCGGATTCCGGTCCGTAGTCGTCGCTGTGCTCAATTGGCCGAATCATGCCCTCAAGAAAGGCCGTCGGCAGCGCGCCTGGCTCGACGATGAACGAGTCGATCCCAAAGCGAGCGAGCTCGGCGCGGTAGGATTGCGCAATGGCCTCCAATGCCCACTTTGACGCACAGTAGGTCGCATAGAATGGAATCGAGACTCTGCCGATCAAGCTTGACGTGTAGACGATGGTGCCCGAGCCCTGCGCACGCAAATGTGGCAAGGCTGCGCGCATCACTCGCTGCACGCCGTAGACGTTGACGTCAAAGACGCTGTGCATCTCATCGGCCGTGAACAGCTCTTGAACGCCGTATGAACCGATGCCAGCGTTGTTGAAGACCACGTCAAGCCCGCCCAGCGCCGTAATCGTGGCCGAGACGCCAACGTTGACGCTTGCGTCGCTCGTCACGTCCATCTCAACCACAGCCACGCCGAGGGCCTCCAGGGCGCTGGCGATCGCCGTGTTCTTGCCACCGCGCGATCGCATCGAGCCCGCGACCCGGTGGCCTTTGGCAACCAGCGCTTCGCAGGTGGCGTGCCCGACAGCACCACTGGCGCCGGTCACAAGGATTCGCTTTGGGGAGTCACCATCTGCTGTGTTTGACTGCGTCATCGTTCGCCTCTCCTTGGCGTCTGTGATGAACACAGGCTACGAAGGCAGCTCGACCTGCGCGTGCCCGTTCTTCCGAGCTTCTTGCCTATTCCTCCACACTGCGAGAGGATCTCGCCCTGGCGCTCCCTGCCCCGTCTACCCTGCGTACAGGAGGCCCAGCACACCTATGGAAGGACTCATCCAGCGAGCCCATCGCCACCTTCACGCCCCCGTAGTGGGCCAGCAGGTCGCTCACCCCATGCCTGGCGTCTTGCTGCTGGGGCACGACGCACCGACCTCCTTCGAAGCAACGGTTTACGAGCCGGTGATGTGCCTGATCCTCCAGGGACGCAAGCAGGTCAGCATCGGAGAGCAGAGCTTCTCGTTCGGTCCCGGCGAGTGTCTGATTGTCAGTCACGACCTACCGGTGCTCTCAAGAATCACGCGCGCGCCCTACACCGCGCTCATCCTTGCCATCGACATCGCGATCGTTCGCAAGCTCTACGACCAGCTCGAGGACGCCGTGATCGAAGCGGATCCTGCAAGCGCAGCGGGCACGCACCGAGCAGATCCGGAACTGATCGACGCCATGAGCCGCTACCTGGCCCTGGCCGACAGCCCTCGCGACGCGAAGGTGCTGGGTCCCTTGCTCACCACGGAGATTCACTACCGGCTCTTGGCCTCGCCGCATGGCGGAATGCTTCGACGCCTGATCCGTCACGACAGCATCGCGAGCGCCATCGCTCGCGCGATCGCACACATCCGCGCTGACCTCCGCTCGCCGATCACCATCCCCGACCTGGCACGGCGGGTCGGAATGAGCGGCTCGTCATTTCACAAACACTTCAAGACGATCACCGCGACGACGCCGTTGCAGTACCAAAAGGAGCTCCGCCTGCTGGAGGCTCGACGCCTCCTGAGCACCAACGGTGCGAGCGTCGCGACCGCTGCATTTGATGTCGGCTACGAGAGCCCAAGCCAGTTCAGCCGCGAGTACGCCCGCAAGTTTGGAGCGCCCCCGGGGCAGAGACGTCGCGAAGGCGTGGAGATGCATGGGTCCCAGCCGCGTTGATCGTCAAGGAGCCTGAGCCAGCGATCCGCGTCGCTCTTGCATGGACGACGTATGGCGTAGTCCGCCGCTGTTGGTCGGGGATGGTGATCTGCTAGCTTCCCAGCCCATGGACGCCAAGACCATCGCCGCCGTACTTGCTGGCCTGGCCGGTACAACGATCACACTCGGCTGCGATAGGACGCCCGACGCCACGGAGGTTCCAGGTGGGAAGGGGGCCGAACGCGACACGGCCGGCGCCGCGGGCGAACACGCGTGTGGCAACCATGCAGAGGGGGCTTGTGGCGCCGGCAAGTCGGCGGATGCGGATCCGGCCGTGGCCACGTCGCGATCCTTTGATGTCGCCCCGGGCAAGTTCGCGGAGGCCAACTTCCAAATGAAGAAGGGCTCCACGGTCACGGCCACGTTCGCGAAGGGCAGCGGTGACATCGCGTGGGACGTCCACAGTCACGACCACTCTGGCGGCACGAAGATCCACGACAAAGGAGCCAGTGGCAGTGGCACCGTCAACTTCACCGCGCCCGAGGACGGCGTCTTCTCCATCCTCTGGATGAACGGCGGAAGCGCGTCATCTCCCCTTGAGGTTTCGATCACGCTTGGAGAAGGCGCGTCGATCCACTCCTGGATGCCGGCCGAGTAGAGCTTGGGTGAGCTGGTCTGGTCTGGCTCGAAGCTCTTCTGGGGCGGGAGGATAAGGAATCAGGGGGAAGCCCTCCCGCTTCGAGCTACCTCGGCGAATGGAGTAGGCTGCTTTAGCGGGTCGTGACGCAACGAAATCCGAGGCCATCGAATTGGTCAGTCGGGTCGAGGGCGAGAGCATACTCCACGCGAAGGCTCGGGGCATCGCCATCGCCCCAGCCGCCGCCCCGCGCGAGGAGTTCATCGTCACGTGGGTTATTCAAAGTACTTGTCCACTCCCACACATTACCCGCCATGTCCCGCAGCCCATCCCGGCTGTCCCCTGCTGGGCTCTTGCTGCCTACGTCCCAGGTGCGGAACAGGCCGCATCCGGGGACGCCGTCGTCAAACACCGCGTACGTGCAGCTCGGCCACGCTTCGCCCCATGGGTATGTCCTCCCCTCGTCCCTCCCACGCGCCGCCCACTGCCACTCCCCGTCCGTCGGCAAACGCTGGCCGCTCCATGTGCAGTATGCATCTGCCTGCAACCAGTCGACGCAGTTGATGGGGTGATTCTCGCGCCCGCTCACTCCGGAGTTGCAGTAAAAGCCGGGGTGCGGGCTGGTACAACCACCGCCCGCTACACAGGCCGTGTACTCGGCCACCGTCACTTCGTCCTGGTCCATACACATGTCGCTGACGGTCCGTTCCGCCTCCGGCGGCTCGTTGTTCGTGAACGTGCCCCCGGGGATGAACACCGTCCCGACTCCACAATCGCCGTCACCATCTCCGTCGCCGTCGCCATCTCCGTCGCCATCGCCATCTCCATCTCCATCTCCGTCACCATCGCCATCTCCATCTCCATCTCCATCGCCGCCCCCATCGCCGTCGCCATCACCATCGCCCACCTCAGTTCCGCCTGCATCGCCGTCGACCGTGCGCTCGGAGCAGGCAAGCGTCAGGACGGACGCTGCCGCGAAGGCGAGCAGAAGTGGCGAATGCGCATGGTATCGCATGCAGATA
The DNA here is from genome assembly GCA_964626165.1 of uncultured Nannocystaceae bacterium. GTDB lineage: Bacteria > Myxococcota_A > Polyangia > Nannocystales > Nannocystaceae > CAZVEM01. The sequence goes on along the minus strand of CAZVEM010000204.1, from coordinate 3,370 downwards.
TGGTGAGCCGCTTCGCCGACACACACAAGCATCGTCATCGACGACTGCGAGACGCAGCGGCCTCAGCGGGTCCTGGCGCAACGAAACCCGAACTCGAGAGGGCCCAAGCTTGCGTCAGTGCCAACTCGGAAATCCACGCGGAGGTAGTCAGACGTGTAAATGTTGTAACTGCCGCCCCGCAGGACGCGATCATACTCAGGAACGTCATACCAACTTCCAGTCCACTCCCTGACATTACCAGTCATGTCGTGCAGCCCATCCCGGCTGTCTCCGGCCGTGCTCTTGCTGCCCACCTCCCAGGTACGGCCGAGGCCGCAACCGCTGCCTCCGACGTCCATCACCGCGTACGTGCAGCTCGGCGTCTCCTCTCCCCATGGATATGTCCTCCCTTCGTCCCTCCCGCGGGCGGCCCACTCCCACTCCCACTCGGTCGGCAAACGCCGGCCGCTCCATGTGCAGTACGTATCTGCCTGGTACCAGTTCACGCAGTTCATGGGGTGGTTCTCGCGCCCGCTGACGGCGTAGTTGCAGAACTCACTCGTCGACTCCGGGTCCGGGCTCTCGCACCCGCCGCCCGCCACACATGCCGTGAATTCCGCAACCGTCACCTCGTCCTGGTCCATACACACGTCGCCGACAGTCCGTTCCGCCTGTGGCGCCGCGCCATTCGTATAGGTGCCCCCAAGGATGAGCACCGTCCCGACTCCGCAATCTCCGTCTCCATCGCCATCGCCGTCGCCGTCACCAGCATCAGTACCGCCCGCATCGTCGTCGCCTGTCCTCTCGGTGCAGGAAAGTGCGTGGACGGAGGCTGCCGCTATGGCGAGCGAGACTGCGATGCCGGGATACCTCTGCATCCAGAAATCGTCAGCCTTCTTGCCAAAACGTGCAAGCGCAGGCTTGCGTTGCGTGCAATTGGCCGAGTGCACGCGAGCTCAAGGTGGACGCGAACGCCGACACCCGCGCGTGTACCCTCACCTCACAGGCCAAAGCGCTTGCGCATGTTGGCGAGGAAGGCTTCTTCGTCGCCCGGGTAGCGCGAGGCGAGGAGTTCCTTTGCACCCTCACCGGAGATGTAGCGAAGGCGGGCTGAGTCGTCGGTTGCGGCCGTGAAGATGACCTTCGCGAATGGGGCGCGCGGCTTCAGCGGGTGCTGGCGCACCGAAACCCGATGGAGCCGCCGCTACTGATCGGGCCAAAGTAGCGGTAGTACGCGCGGAGGTCGCCGCCGTCGTCGCCACTGTACAAACTGCCGCCCCGCAGGACGCGATAGAGCTCAGTTGAGTCAGACCAACTTCCGGTCCACTCCAAAACATTACCCGTCATGTCCCGCAGCCCATCCCGGCTATCCCCTGCCGTGCTCCTGCTTCCCACGTCCCACGTGCCGTTCTGGCCGCAGCCGGGCCCCCCCCCGTCGTCCATCACCGCGTACGTACAGGTCGGCGTCGCCTCTCCCCATGGGTATGTCCTCCCCTCGTCTCTCCCGCGCGCCGCCCACTCCCACTCCCACTCCGTCGGCAGACGCTGGCCGCTCCATGTGCAGTACGCATCTGCCTGGAACCAGTCGACGCAGTTGACGGGGTGGTTTTCTCGCCCGCTCACCCCGTAGTTGCAGTCTTCGCCCGTGTCCGGACTCGTGCACCCGCCGTCGGCGACACATGCGGTGAAATCCGCCACCGTCACCTCGTCCTGGTCCATACACACGTCGCCGACAGTCCGTTCCGCCTGCGGCGCTTCGCCATTCGTATACGTGCCTCCAGGGATGAGCACCGTCCCGACTCCGCAATCGCCATCTCCATCGCCATCTCCATCGCCATCTCCATCGCCATCTCCATCGCCATCGCCATCTCCATCGCCATCTCCATCGCCATCTCCATCGCCATCACCGTCGCCGTCACCAGCCTCAGTTCCGCCGGCATCGTCGTCGCCCGTGCTCTCGGAGCAAGCAAGCGTCAGGACAGAAGCTGCCGCGAGTGCGAGCAGGAGTGCGGGGGGTGAAAGCGTTCGCATGCAGAGATCCTCTGCCTTCTCGCCGCCAGGCGCAAGCGTCGTCATCCACGACTGCTTCACGCACGACAGGGCGCGCCGCACCGAGTGTGGCGATTCCGTCTCCTTGCGTGGGCCTCGTGTTCGCGTGGCGCTCGACCACGCCGTCCTCAGCTTCCACCGCCTCGCCCTGCGGCACGCGGACCATCACCCCCAATCAACCCGCCAGCGCGTACCAGGCCGCGGCGCCGAACATCGTGAACACGATCGCGTAGGAAGGTCCGGTCACAATCGCGACGCGCTTGGACTGCGTGTGCGAGACGCTGCCGCCCAGAAGGATCGGATAGGCGCTCCGAAGCAGCACATAGGCCCCGCCCATCCAAGTGGCGTAGGTTGGCGATCCAAACACCGCAAAGAGCCAGAGCGAAGCGAGGAAGGGTCCCATCTGCTCGTGCGTGTTGGCGACGACGCGGTCGGCTGCGAGCATCTCTGGGTCCCGCCCGAAGTAACGATCAAACTCTTTGCCCTCGCTTTTGTATCGGGCTTGCAGCTTGTATTTGGTCCGTGTCTGCAGGCCGAACAAGAAGCCGTACCAGAGCAAGAAGTAGGCGATCGTCACGAAGAGCGGACCGTGAAAGCGCGCGGGATCCATCGTGGAGCACGCTATCACGCGCATGGCGATTCTCAGAGCCACGCCGCATAGAGCCGTGCTCGTGCTAGCCTGCCCTCGCCGTGATCACGGTCATCCAAGACTACTTCGACAAGGGGTGCGGGCGCTGCGATCGGTTTGACACGGCGGACTGCTCGACGCGGCTTTGGGCGCGCGGACTCGCGGCGCTTCGTCGCGTGTGCAAGAGCAAGGAGCTGGAGGAGACGGTGAAGTGGGGACATCCCTGCTACGTCCGCAACGGTCGCAACATTGTCCTGATCGGAGCACTGCGCGGTGACTTCCGCCTCAGCTTTTTCAACGCGTCTTTGCTCAAGGATCCAGACGGCGTCCTGGAGAAGAACGGCCCCAACACGCGCAACGCCGACACGATTCGCTTCACCTCCGAGGCGCGCGTCAAGGAGCTTGAGCCGGTGATCCGCGCCTACATCCGCGAAGCGATCGGCTACGCCGACGCGGGCATCCGTCCGCCCAAGGAAAAGGTCGAACTCGAGCTCCCTGCCGAGCTCAGCGACGCCCTTGAGTTCGACCCCGAGCTCGCGGCGGCCTTCTTCAAGCTCACACCAGGCCGGCAGAAGAGCTACGTCATCAACCTCAACTCGGCCAAGAAGCCCGAGACCCGCATCGACCGTATCGCCAAGTTCCGCGACAAGATCCTCGCAGGCAAGGGCGCGCTGGATCGCTAGCAGGTTGTCGAAGAACCCCCGTGGAGTGCAT
>CAZVEM010000203.1:0-11379 GCA_964626165.1 uncultured Nannocystaceae bacterium | reverse complement strand
GCCGCATGAAGTTCGCGACCCGGATGCCGGCATCTCGCAGGCTCTCCGCTCCTGGAAACGGGACGCGCACATCGGTCGAACTCTTCCAGTGCTCGGGCAGCGGCTGGCGCCTTGGATCGGCTCGGACCACGGCTTCGATCTCCGCCATGGTGAGATTGGCGGCAGCGCCCACCGATCGCTCCATCAGGGCATCGTGCTCGCGGACCTCGAACGTTTTGCCAAGCCGCGCACGAAGGACCTCGGCGCAGAGCGTCGCGGTCTGCCACGCACGGAGCAGTGACGAACTTTCGATCTCGGGCTCGATCTCAAGTCCCCGCCCACTGGCCCAATCGGCCACGATCTCGCCGGCGCGTGTGGCCTGCTGCGTCCCCTTATCCGTCAGCGGATGCGGGAGATGAGCGCTCGGAACCCCCTCCGGCTGCTGATAGTGGGCGTGCCGCAGCCACGCAAGCACGACCGCGTCGCGGGCGAGCGAGCGGTTCTCGGCGTCTTGCATCTCTCCGCTCAGATTGCCCATGCCGGGGCGAGCGTGCGGTCCAGCGGCCCGAACCGCAAGACCACTGGGCAATCTCGGGTTGTCCCCTATCCTCCCGGCACGTTGCCCGCGTCCCACGCGGCGAGATTCCCCATGCGCGCGGAATACCTCATCTTCAACCTCGCGGTCATTGCGGGGCCCCTGGCACTCACTTTGCTGCCCGGGCCAACCAACATGACGCATCGCCTCGGTGCCGTCGCGTATGCGCTCTTGGCCTCGCTGCCCTTCCTCGTTTGGGATCTCGCGGTGACCGATCGTCACTGGTGGTTCAACGAGGCCTACACCCTCCCGCGGATCGCCGGCTTGCCGCCGGGCGAGTGGCTCTACTTCATCACCGTGCCCTTCGCGTGCCTCTACTCGTGGGAGATGTTGTTTAAGCCCGACAACGTCAATGGGTCGCGACTCGAGGCACGAGGCTGGCTCTACCCGCTGATCTGGCTACTTGCGCCGCTGGGCGTGTGGCTCTTTTGGATCGGCCGCGAGTATACCGGATTGGCTACCCTCGCCTTCGCGCTGGTCGCTGCGCTCGACTTCGGCGGTCGTCGACTGCTCACGCATCCCAGGCTCCCTCTATTTGCCCTCTTTCTCGCCGCACTCATCTTGGTCTTCAACGGCTACCTCACGGGCCGCCCCGTCGTGCTCTACGACGAGCAGTACCAGCTCGGCATCCGCATCATCACGATCCCGCTCGAGGACTTCGTCTTTGGCTTTGCCCACGTGTGGCTGGCCGTCTCGTTGTTTGAAGGCGCCAAGCTCCGCGCGCGCGATGGCACGTCGGTCGACCGCGGAGTGCTCGCGCGCGCGATCGAGGGACGCCTCGGCGGCTACCGCCACACTCTGGTCGCACCGAACTTGGATCTCCCCGAGCACCTCCATGAGCGCACTGGCGCCGGTGCATCGCTGCCGCGGGTCTGCGTGGTCGGAGGCGGGATCGCGGGCATGACGACCGCGCTGCACCTCGCCGACCGCGGCTTTCGAGTTACCCTGAAAGAGGCCAAAGACCACCTCGGCGGTAAGCTCGGAAGCTGGCCGGTGCAGCTCAAGACCGGCGAGACTGTGCATACCGAGCACGGCTTTCATGCCTTCTTCCGCCACTACTACAACTTCAACCGGGTGCTGGATCGCTTGGCGATCCGCGACACATTCCAGCCGACGGCGGACTACCGCATCCTCACCACCGATCGCGGCGACTTTGGCTTTGCCAACATCGCACAGACGCCCGCGCTCAACCTGCTGTCCTTGCCGCGCACGGGGTTGTTTCGATGGCGTGAGATGCTCCTCAACCCCAAGGCCCAGCAGATGGGGGTCTTTCTCGAGTACGACGAGGCGCAGACCTTCGCTGCGCATGACGGTACCAGCTTTGCGGACTTCATTGAGCGCACCGGCCTCCCGCGTAATCTCGGCCTGGTCTTCAACAGCTTCTCGCGCGCCTTCTTTGCCGACCCGAGCAAGATGTCGCTGGCCGAGCTAATCAAGTCCTTTCACTTCTACTATCTGAGCCACAACCACGGGCTGCTCTTTGACTATCCGCGCGACGACCATGAGCGGACCGTGTTGGCGCCCTTCCGCACCGAGATGCAGAGCAAGGGCGTGGAGATCCAACTGAGCACGCCGGTGCGCGACGTCACCGCGAACCCCGACGGATTTGTCGTGGACGGACAGCCCTACGAATGGCTGGTGCTGGCCTGCGACGTCAAGGGCGTCAAGGCCATCGTCGAATCGAGTATGTCGATCAAGGCCAGCGATCCTACGCTGGCGGCCGCGGTCGAGCAGCTCAAGACATCGGGACGCTACGCGGTCCTGCGCCTCTGGGCCGACCGTGACATGGACAGAGACCTTCCTGATTTTTGCGTGACCGATCGCCACGCGGCGCTCGACTCCGTCAGCATCTATCACCGCTTCGAGGACGAATCGCGAGATTGGGCGACGCGGCACAGCGGCGGTGTCTACGAGTTGCACAGCTACCACCTCCCCGATGGCCTGGTGACCGACCAGCAGGTCCGCGACGCTTTGATGGAGGACTTCTACCGTTTCTTCCCTGAGCTGCGCGGGATGACGATCCACGACGAGCACCTCCGCGTTGGCGCAGACTTCACCTCCTTTGGTGTCGGTGAACACGCCCAGCGGCCCGGTACGCGTTCCGCCGTGCCACGGCTCGTGATGGCCGGGGACTGGGTGCGACTGCCCTGCCCCGCCATGTTGATGGAAGCCGCTTGCACGTCCGGCCTCTATGCCGTCAATGAGATCTGCGCGCGCGAGGGCATCCGCGGGGAGCTGATCGAGAGCGTGCCGCTGCGCGGCCTCATGCGACGCGCGGCCCCCTAGCAGCGGCGGGCCCATCTCACACGCGGTCACATGCGGTCACAGGCGGTTCCATGCGGTCTCATGCAGTCGCGCGCGACGCGCGCCCGCACGCGTCGTGCCCGCAACTTCCACGGGGCGTGCGCGCGGCCCGAGCACTTTCGCGCGGCGGGGCGTGCCTCTGCCCCCGCGATGCTTCATGCTACGCCGATGAACTTGACCTTGAGGCCCAAACTGTCCGGATTCGCCCTCGCGGTGCTCATTCCCGCGCTGAGCCCCTTGCTCAGCGCCTGTGAATCCTCCGATGACGGCGGCGCAGCCAACATCGGTGTGGTCGGCGATCTGACCTCGCAGCCGACCGTGCTCGTCGATGACGACACCGGCACGCAGGTCCGCGTCAACCTCCGGCTGCGACACATGGGCGGTCCGGACGCAGAGACCTTCGCGGTCGAGCACGCTCACTTCTTGGTCGACGGCGAGGAGGTTGCCGAGATCCCTTTGATCGTCGACCCGGAGTACACGCAATTCACCGGACTCAGCAACGGCGAGGAGGTCACCCTGGGTCTGGTCGGTGACATGAGTCAATCCGGACCCGACCTCGATCTGTGCGCCGACCCCAACAATGACGCAGCGGCCAGCGAAGCACGCGTCGCGCTCGATCTCGAGTTCGTCATCACGCCCGGTGCCAATGATGCTGCCACCGAGCTGGTCTTTGAATCCAGCGCGGTCTCGCTGACCTGCTCGATCAGCGGCTAGACGCACCGCTATCTTTGGCGCGCGCGCAGGGCGTAGAGCCGCTCTGCGTAGGCAACGTCTTCGATCCACAGCCGACGCGCGCGCGCCTCCATCGAGCGACGGATCATGCTGCCGCCGCCAAGCGGTGCGAGCATCCGTGTCAAACGCAGCATTCGCTGAAAGCCGACCCGCTCCGAGGTCGCCATGGTGGCCTCAATCACGGCGCAGGTGCCCGGTCCGGTCGGCGTGGCGTGGGTCTCGACGACCGAATCACGGCCCTCGCCGGCAACGATTGTCATGGTGATGGTTCGCGCGTCCGGGCAGTGGAAGGTCGCGTCCACTTCGACGCTGATCGGGCCGGCGACCCGATAGCTCACGCGGACCAAGAGTCGCTCGGGTCGTTCGTCCAGCACTCGCAGCGCGCCAAAGCTATGCGGGTGGTAATGCGCGCCATGCCAGGGGTCGAGGCGATTGGCGATCACGTCGCGGGCCTCGCAACGCGCGGGCTCCACGATGACGGCCACCAGCGCGTCGCGAGGCCGCGGCGCCAAGATCGGCGCATCCGTCGGCACGTCGGTCGCAGCGCTGCTGGGCAGCTGCACCCATGCGAGCACGCCGTCGTCATGCGCCGGGTAGTGCCGCCACGCGCCGTGCCCTTGCACGCCGAGTCGGAGCCCATGCCACGGGCAGATCAGCGCCCCCTTCTCTTGTCGGGCACACGCGAGCGAGGCCCCCATGTGGGGACACGATTCGGGTGCGACACGCAGACCCTGGTCATCGCGATACACCACCAGCGATCGCCCGTCGACGGTCGCGGCCCTGGGTACGCGGTCGTAGCTGTCGCTGGCGCCAAGAACGTACCAACCGCCGGTGTTGAGACCCTGCGCGTACGCAAGCGCGCGCTTGATCCGGGCGGGGTCCGCGGCGACGTAGTCCGGCACGGGCTCGGCGTTGTTGTGTGCGGCGGAAGCATCCACAGCCTGCTCGCCGTCGCGCGCCTCGATATGCTCCTCACCGGGACGACGGCCGATATGCATCGGACGTAGCCCGCGGAGGCGCTCGTCTGCGCGATTCCACCAGTCGGCGAGAGTGCTCACGGGCGCAGGATGGCGAGAAAATCGCCCGTTGCAAGCCAATCGCGCTGAGTTCGCTCAGCGTGCCCCGCTGCAGTCGCAGGGCGCGATCGACCACGGCTCACGCGATGTTGCGCTCGCGAGTCGGGCCTCACTGCAGACCTCTCCCTCAGGCGTGCGTACGTGAAAGCGGACACGCGAGTCCATCACGCCCTCCTGCGGTGCGAGCCAGCCGACCCACCAGCGCTGTCGCTTGGCACCCGAGCGCGCCAACATGCGCAAGAGCTGGTGCCCGTCACTGGCGACTGGACCATTGCTGTCGGTGAGCGGCTCAAAGCGACAGTCGCCAACCTCCACCTCGACGATCACGTGCGGCATGACTTCCGGGTCCTCAGGTTGGCCGTTCGAGGGAGCCGCATCCTGACCCTCAGCCGAATCGCTCGAAGCGCCTTGCCGCTTCGACTCAGCAGCCGCCGCGCGGGGCCATGCCGGGCGCGCCATCTCGAACTCGAAGGAGGGCAACACTGCTGACTCGCCGCGGCAGTGCTCTTGATCCGCGCGCCAATCAAAGGGCGCCATCCCTGCGCGCCCGCCCTCGGCTTCGATCAGCGGTGCATCGATGGGTCGACTGAGCGCGTGCGTCAGCGCGGCGCATCGGACACGTGCCAACGATCTTGCGCTGTAACGCCCGGGACGAACCGAGCCTCGGATCTGCGGCCCGGGCCGATGCTCGACATGCGACTCCGGCTTCCTCGCACCGCAGGTCATCGCGTCGCTGCCGCTGGCCAGGCAGCGATAGCGCGCAAGGACAAGCTCGCCGGCGTGCGGCCCCCAGTAGGTCTGCCCGCTCTCGTAATGCGAGAGGTCGTATTCGTGCGGCGTGACGAAGTAGCCGCGGTAGCCGTTCGACAGACCGAGCATGATCACCCTGGCGGGATCGCTGCCCGATCCCTCGGCAATCGCGTGGCGAATCCGTCGTCCCATGGCGGTCGTGAACTCACCGGGAAGGGTGGCGAAGACCAGCGCATCCGGGCCCTCACCAAAGCGGATCAGCTCAAGCGATACCTCCGGTGCGATCAGCCCTTTGGATATCACGATCCCGCTGCTCTTCTTGTAGCCGTGCGCGCCGCGAGGGCGGCGCTTTCGATCACCCTCGGAATGGGTGCGGATGAGCTTGGTGACTCCGTCCTCCGCGCCCTGAAGTGCCGTGCGGCCAATGATCGCGACGTTGGCGGTGGTGCGCTCGCGTCCCTCCGAATCAACAAAGCGCTGCTTATCGAGCGCGAAGATACCCGCATCGATGCGCCGCGTCACCTCGTCGAGTCGCTTCGACGGAGCATCAATGACGCGCGACAAGCCAAGCTCAAGACGGCCCGCGACGCGCTCCGCGGCCGCGCGATCCTGAACATCCCATGCCGGCGAAACATCACCCTCGGGTCCATTGAAGAGGGCAACCACGACCGGTGGCCGTACACGCGGTTCGTCGGCTTTCGACTTTGAAGTCGACCCGTCTGCGGGCGTTGCGATCTTTTGCGCCGCAGCGGTAGGCGGATCGGCTTGGGACAGGTCGCCTGGTTCCGTGGAGCTCGTGTCCGGCTCGCCGCCGGTGCCCGTGGTCGCCTCGCCTTCCGACGGCTCACCGGTCGTGGCTCCCTCTGCATCGGCTGAAGCGGGTGCTGTATCTCCAGACGACGGGCTTTCGCCTCGGCCCTTGGCGGCCTCGTCATCCGCCTTGGCGGATGCAGCACTCGCTCGCGCTGCGGCGGCACCGACCGAGCTGCTCGCGCCGCGCGTCGCACTTCGTTGCTCCTCTTGCTGACCAAGCGCCCACTCCATGCGCGTTGCGGCGAGTCCGAAGATGTCGGCCTGATAGAAGGTCGTCGTGTTGGGCATGGCAGTCACATGCACCGCAGTGAACGCTGCAACTCCAATCAGCGATCCGTCCGGACGACGAAACTCAAGAGCGCGCAAGCTGGGATCGACCGCCTCGCACGACAATCGCCCCGCCGGATGTTTGGCCGGAAGCACGCAGTGATCGGGTCCCAGCGGGTTCTCCGCCAAGATCTCCGGTGCTTCAGGATCACGCGTGAAGGGCTCCAGCGATCGATTTCGTGCGACGCCCTCGATAGGAAGCGAGGCAAACTCCAGCTGCGCCGGCTCGCGCTGCTCGTACGCGAGCGCGACCGCAAGCGCGATCTGATTGGTCAGATCGTCAAAGAGCCGCCGATCAAAGACCGGTCGTCGCCCCCCGGCCAGATTGAGCCCCATCGAAGCATCAAATCCTGCCGGGCTGTGGTGGGTGTGAGAGGCCGAGATGATCAGCTCGTGTCGCCCCAGCTGCGTGATGCCGTGTTCACTCACCAGGCGCGCGAGCACTGCGTCGCGCAGTCCGAAGGAGACGGCCCAGAGGTCGGTTGCGACCAGCACGACCGGCCGGCCATCGGGATCCTCCATCCAGATCGCGCGAGCGTGGAGGTCGCCCCACGCGCCGCGGCCGTTTCGCCCGGCAATCGAGTGGCCGCCCATCGGGTAGCCCGGAATCGGCGTGATCGTGCGTCGAGCCATGCCGACTTGAAACTGGCCGCTGCCGCTGACCGGCGTGGGCTCGGGAAGCTCCAGCTTGATCCGACCACAGCCCTGCAGCAGCACGAGCATTGCCAGCGCGCCCTGAAGCAGCAGGCCGTAGGACCAGGTGCGGGTCCAGTGAGTTCGGCCAGTGGGCATCGCGGCGGGAGTACAGCACGGCGCCGCGCGACTGGACAGTGCGCCCCTGAGCCGGGAAGCTGCGCAACATGAGACGCTCCGCCGCACGATACGCCGCAAGCGCTGCGCGCCATGGTCGAGCCGCACGGACGGCGCTGCCACACGTGCCTGCAGGAGCTCGCGTGGAGGCGCGCTTGGGCACTGGGCGCAGGACTATCGGCCACGCGATGTGCAGTGCGATCTGCAGCACGGCAACACTGGCGGTCCTCGCCGGCTGCGTGATCGCGTGCGGTGGTGCCGACAAGCCGGGCTCGGTCCGCGGACACGCTGGCGTTGCCCCCGATGGCGATGGCGATGGCGATGGCGATGGCGCGGGAAATCATGGAACGGATGCAGGCGGGCATGACGGACGCGTCGAGTCCGCTCGCGGCAACGCGGAGCGAGTGATGTTCGAGACCAAGCTAAGCCCCGAGACGATCACCCGCTCCCCGCAGCCAGGCGCGGTGGTCCCGGGGAGCATTTCCTTCAGCCCCGACGGGACCTCGCTGACCTACTTGCTCGCCGATGCATCCAACGTGCAGCGCCTGATGATCCAGAGCGTCGAGGCAGGCCGAGCACACTCACTGCTCTCTCCTCCCGACGGCGGCGACAACGAGAGCAACCTCTCCCCCGAGGAAAAGCTCCGCCGCGAACGACTTCGTGACTCGTCGATCGGTGTGACCAAGTATGCATGGTCCAAGGCGAGCGGCATGGTGCTCGTCCCCTTGCGCGGAGCGCTGTGGCTCGTCGATCCCAATGGTCACAGCATCGAGCTACCCACCGGCGAGGGTGCCGCTCCCATCGATGCACGACTGGCACCCGATGGCGCGAACGTGGCCTTTGTCCGCGACAACGAGCTGTGGGCGCTCGTCACCGACAACCCGCAGGCCAAACCGCGTGCGGTCACGCGGGGGGCCAGCCCCGGCATCACGCACGGCCTCGCCGAGTATGTCGCTCAGGAAGAGATGGACCGGTCCCAGGGCTACTGGTGGTCGCGGGATAGCAAGTGGCTGGCGTACACGGAGGTCGACGAACGTGAGGTCGCGCCCTACCGCATCGTCCATCAGGGTCGCGAGGACATGAGTGGCGACTTCGAGGAGACCCATGCGTATCCGTTTGCCGGGGCGCGCAACGCGGTGGTTCGTCTCTTTGTGACCCCTGCCGCGGGCGGTCCAGCCAGAGAGCTTCCGCTCTACCTCGACGCTGCCGATGGCCAGCCGCTCGACAAGGAAGCGATGGCGCGCGGAGACCTCTATCTCGCGCGCGTGTGGTGGATGCCCAACGGCGAAGTGCTCGTGGGCATCCAAGATCGGGCCCAGCGGCGCCTCGACCTGGTCGCCTTTGATCCGAAGACCGGCGTGCGACGTGTGCTGCGCCGCGAGACCAGCAACTACTGGATCAACCTGCACAATATGTTCCACGCCCTGGAAGCCGGTCCCGGGGAGCTCGCAGGCGGCTTTGTCTGGGCGACCGAAGAGGACGGCTATATGCACCTTGTCGTCGTCGCCAGCGATGGTCGTCAGCTTCTACGACTCACCAGTGGGCAGTGGATCGTCGACTCGATCGCGGCGGTCGATGAGGCCGACGGCATGGTCTACTTCACGGGAACCAAGGACGGCGACACCCAGCGAAACCTGTACTCGGTGCCGCTCCTGGGCGGTGAGATCAAGCGCCTGACGCCCGACGACGGCATGCACAGCGTGACCGTTCACGCAGAGAGCGGCCGCTTCACCGATACCTGGTCGAGCACCACCTCGCCGCCGCGCGTCGACCTGCGCTCGCTCAAGGATGGCGCGCTGATTCGTACCATCTACGAGCAGACGCAGCCGCTGCCCGAAGTCGAAGAACTCGGCATCGTCGCACCTGAGCTCGTCTCGTTCACCAACGCCGATGGTGTCTTGCTGCATGGCGCGATCTACCGCCCATTGCCCGAGCATTTCGGCGAGGGCCCCTATCCCACGATCGTCTCGGTCTACGGCGGCCCGCATGCCCAGCGTGTGCAAAATGCCTGGTCCACGACCACCGACCTGCGCGCACAGTGGCTAACCCAGCACGGCTTTCTGGTGTTCCGCCTCGACAACCGCGGTTCAGCGCGACGCGGCCTCGAGTTCGAGGGGGCGCTGCGCAACAACATGGGCGATGTGGAAGTCCGCGACCAGGTGGAGGGGGTTCAGTGGCTCGTTGGCAAGGGGCTCACCGATCCCAAGAACGTCGGCATGTATGGTTGGAGCTATGGCGGCTACATGTCCGCGATGTCGCTTGCGCGCGCCCCCGAGGTCTTCAAAGCGACGGTGGCGGGCGCGCCGGTGACCCACTGGGACGGCTACGACACGCACTACACCGAGCGCTACATGGGGACGCCGCAAAACAATCCGAAGGGATACGAGGTCTCCAGCGTCATGCGCTGGCTTCCCAGCATGAAGGGCAGCCTGATGCTGATTCACGGCCTGGTCGACGAAAACGTCCACTTCCGCCACACCGCGCGCCTGATCACCGCGCTGACCGATCAACGCAAAGACTACGAACTCGTCCTCCTCCCGGAGTCTCGCCACGGACCCCGTCGCAAAGAAGACCGCATCTACGTCGAAGAGCGCATTCGTGACTTCTTCGTCGAGCACCTGATGCCGTCCGTGACGCGCTAGCAGAATCTCCGGCCCGGCAGCAGGCCCGAGGCGCGCCACGGACGAGGCGAGCGGGCGCGAGGTCGACTCGAACTCGCGCCGATGTCCGCCACGACACTGAGGTCGCCACGCTCGGTTGGGGGCCCGCGGCCGCTACTCAAGACGTCGCAGCTGCCAGGGCTTGGGCAGGGGTTCCGCGCAATCGGGCATGGCAACGGCGCCAAGATTCTTGAGTTCCCAGCTTGAGCCATCGAACAGGGCATCCGAGTTCGCCTTGCCCCAGTCTGCGGACCACTCACCACCGAGTGACTCGTTGACGAGGCTCATGCCGAGCGTCACGAAGTCGCCGCCACAGCAGCTCTCGCCGTCACAAGCACACGCGTCCTCCTCGTGGAACGCGATGCCGATCCCCTGCTGGGATTCGACGGAATACGGCGGCAACTCGGCGCTATTTCCCACCATCATCTGCAGTCGGGAGGGCATGCCGTAGTAGATCGCGCCCGCATTAAAGACGCACTCACCATTGACCAGGTACTGATCGATCGTCAGCTTCGCGCAGACACCCGGGTTGGGCACCCACGAGAAGCCCGCGATCTGCAGCGAGTACGACTGAGAGTTGGGATCGCACTGCCCACACACGCCGCACTGCGTCCAGGTGTTGGTCTGGGCGTCGTGGGTGAAGTAGCCGCTGACGAGGCCGCAGGTGGGCGTTCCGCCGCCGGTGGGGATCAGGGCCATGTACGTCGGGACCGGGCTTACCGGCATGCAGAACTCGCCGTCACCATCCCCGTCGCCGTCACCATCACCGTCGCCGTCGCCGTCGCCGTCGCCGTCGCCGTCGCCGTCACCATCACCATCGCCGTCACCATCGCCATCGCCATCGCCATCGCCGTCGCCATCGCCGTCACCATCGCCGTCACCGTCGCCGTCACCGTCACCATCGCCGTCACCATCGCCGTCGCCGTCACCGTCGCCTCCGAAATCGGACAGATCGCCGGACGACTCGCCCTCGGCACAACCTAGTGAGGAGAGCGTTAGGCAGGCAGCGGAAAGACCAATGAGGCAGCCAAGGGTGAGGTGTCTGCGAACCACGGGTTGAGGTTGCACGGCGCAGTCGCGTTTTCAAGGAGGCGAGGCGCAGATCATCGAAACAGTCATGCGCCTCATAGGGCAATCGCTCCTATGCGAGCGAGACCCACATCCGGGTCGTCCGACAAAATCGCGCTTGCGCTATCGAGACGTGCTTCGTGGCCAGATCTGCCAGAGCGCGTCCTCATCGAGCGCGTCCGAACTTAACGCGCGACTGAGTCGGAGTCCTTCTCGCGGATCAAAGCCTCGGCCGTCCAGCCAGGTGCCAAAGAGCCCCGACTGC
>CAZVEM010000202.1:0-11469 GCA_964626165.1 uncultured Nannocystaceae bacterium | reverse complement strand
ACGGTGACGGTGACGGTGACGGCGATGGCGATGGCGATGGCGATGGCGATGGCGACTGGACGCCCGCCGCGTGCTGGGACGATTGGGACGCGGTCGCGCAGTCCTTCCCGGACGCCGGCACGCTTGGCCCCTGCACGCAGGACGCCGAGGGCATGCGCCTGCTTCGAAGCTTGTTGGTGCTTGACAACATCACGATCGACAACGACGGGGAGACCATGCAGCCCTGCGTGCAAGCCAAGTGCGACGAGAGCTACGCCTATGTGGTGAGCAACGCGCTGCCGCACTACGACTTTGTGCAAACGACACCCAACACGCTCGCGGAATCGACGTACATCTATCGCGTGCCGCTCACGCCCAGCGCACCTACGGGCAATGGCGCGGTCGATGTCGACACGATCGACCGCTGCGTGGACGCCTACGCGCAGTACCTCAACAACCCGAATACGGCGACCCCAAACGAGCCGTCCGGCTATTGTGCGAATGCAGCCATCGGCTACTACACAGAGCAGCGCGCCAATGGCGAGAGCCGCACCTATGCCCAGATCCCCTGCCTAGGCACCATGGGGCTCACCATCAACGGCGTGCCGACTTTTGGTCCCAATGAGGCCGGCATGCCCGACCCCTACGGCAACCCGATGTTCTTCATGCCCGACACGGGCGATGAGCCGTACCTACCCGCAAATCTCGCCCAGGGTGCGGCGCTGGATCTCTGCGGCGGGCACGTCGGCCAGACGATGCATTACCACGGCGCGAACGAGGCCTGCTTTGTCCAAGCCTCCGATGGCTCGCCCGCCAATAGTTACGTCACGGCGTCCGTGGCATGGGACGTTGTGCAATGGCTCAGCGGCACATGCACCGCAGAGTCGGGCATCCTCGGCTGGAGCTTGGACGGATACCCCATCAAAGGGAGCTGTGCCTGCCTCGCACGCGATGGCGAGGGGAACTGTACCGACCTTCGTCGTGTTCGCAGCTCGTGGGTCTACGCAGGCCTTGGCAGCTGGGGCAACGACCCCAGCGAAGATGCGAGCCTCGGCACTGAGGGGGACGCCTGCGAGGTCGACGACGACTGCTGTCCCAGTGGCACGACCGGTTGCGACTTTCGCTGCTCGCAGGTGCTGCAAGAATCCGGTGACTCGCTCGGCACCTCGGTGAACTCTGTGTGCACGCTACTGGACTACTCGTGGTGCACCCATCGGGCGATCGATCGTTCGGAGAACCCGGGAAGCGATGTGATCGTCTATCTCGATCGCTGCAACGGCGTGCAAGGGGCCGACGGCTATGCCTATCATGCGACGGCGTCTTTCCCCTTCTTCCAGGGCTGCTACGTCGGTGAGCCGTCCGAGAGTGCGGGCGGCCAAGGCGATGGCGGTGGCGGCGGCGGACCACCGGCCTGCCAGCCCGGTCAGACGATGTGCTGCGGCGACGACATCTGCGGCGGCCCCGAGACGGCGGCGAACTGTCCCGCGGATTGCAGCTAGCGACCGCCCCCCGGGACGGTCGACAGGACCACGCCGTGCCGCGGGATCGCGAGCGCTACGCTGGGCTATCGTGCCGCGACTCCAACGAGCCGCGGCATGTACAGCTTCCCTTCCACCTACGAGCGGACCCGGCTCGATCACAGCGATCTGAGCTTCGAGGTCTACCGTCGCGGCGCGGGCCCGGGCGTGATCGTCATGGCCGAGATGCCAGGACCGACGCCGAAGGTCATCGCGTTTGCGGACCGCCTCGTCGATGCCGGCTTTCATGTCGCCATTCCGCTGCTCTTCGGCCAGCCCAATCGTCCGCCAAGCCCGCTGTACTTCGCTCAGACCGGCGCGAACATGTGTGTGCGCTTTGAGTTTGGATCGATGCTCAAGGAGAGCAAAGCGCCCGTCACCGCATGGCTGCACGCGCTGGCCCGGGACGTCTATGCCAAGCAGGGCGGGCGCGGTGTGGGTGTGGTGGGCATGTGCTTTACCGGCAAGCTCGCGCTCACCACCTGCCTTGAGCCCTGCGTGCGGGCGGGCGTTGCCTCGCAGCCCAGCCATCCCGCGACCCTCTCGACCGGGCACGCCCGTTCGACCGGCATGATGCCGGAGGAGCTGGCGCAGCTCCGCGCCCGCGCCCTCGACGGCGAGGTGAGAGTGCTCGGTCTGCGCTTCACCGGAGACCTACTCAGCCCCGGAGGACGCTTTGCGACGCTCCGCTCCTGTCTGGGCGACAAGTTTGAAGGCATCGAGATCGACAGTCGCCGCGGAAATGCGTTTGGCATCCCGGCGCGGGCCCACAGCGTGTTGACGGAGGATCTCGTCGACGCACCGGGCCACCCAACTCAGCTTGCACTGACGAGGACGCTCGACTTTCTTCGCGAGTGCCTGATGCCACCCGCGGCACCGTGAAATGTGGTGGTGCGGCGGCCCGGCATCGCCTTTCCAACCGCATCGCCGGGGCGAGCTTTGAAACGCAGGCGTGCGACCTGACCGAACTTCGTACCCGGAGGCAAACAAGGGCGGGTGGACGAGCTTGGCGCCCCATCGCTACCTTTGGCCATGGCCCCATCTGCATCCGCCGCCCAGAAAGCCACCGCCAAGAAGGCCACCGCCAAGAAGGCCACCGCCAAGAAGGCCACCGCCAAGAAGGCCACCGCAACGACGGCGAAGGTCACCAAGCCCGGTCCAAGCGCCGCGATCGCCAAGGCAGTTGCAAAGCCCAATGCTGGCGGATCCATGAGCGTCCAGGATGCGATGTCGGCACTTGAGGCCGCAGGCTCGGAACAGACGCGCAAGACCTATCGTCGGCATGGCGCGCTCGACCCCATGTTCGGCGTCAGCTTTGCGACGCTCAAGACGCTCGTGAAGCAGATCCGCGTCGACCACGAGCTCGCGCTCGCACTCTGGGAAACCGGCAACCACGACGCGCAGACGCTCGCGGTCAAGGTCGCAGACCCCATGAAGATGAGTTCCAAGGATCTCGACCGCTGGGCCGCGGCGGGCCTCGCACGCATGTGCGGTGGCTACGTCGCCATGCTGGCGGCCGAAGGCCCCTTGGGCGTGCAGAAGGCCACCGCCTGGCTGGAGAGTCGGCACGAGGCGGTGCGCTGCTGCGGCTGGAACTTGGTCGGACAGCTCGCCATGAATGACGAAGCCCTGCCCGACGCATGGTTTCTGGCGCACCTGGAGCGGATCCAAACGACGATTCACACAGCGCCCAATGGAGAGCGTGATCCGATGAACTCGGCGCTCATCTCGATCGGTGGAAGGAATGCGGCGCTGCGCAAGGCGGCCGCGGCCGCGGCCAAAAAGATTGGCAAGGTCGAGGTCGACCACGGCCAGACCGCCTGCAAGACCCCCGACGCGGCCGGCTACATCGAGAAGATGTGGCAGCACGCCGCCGCAAAGAAGTTCGTCTCGCCCGCAGCTCAAGAGCGCGCTCGCGAGCCGCAGCGCACGCGTTGTTGAGACGGTCCGAGCACATGCCCCACATGCGCAGCTCATTCACAGCGCGCAGCTCATTCACAGCGCGCAGCTCATTCGCAGTGCGCGACTCATTCGCAGTGCGCGACTGACTTTGCGCAGATCTCCTGCTTCAACGAGATGCACGCCGCGCCCTCCCCTTGCCCTGCGGCCTCGTAGGCACTGACAGCGGTCACGAGCGTGGAGACCGTGCGCCAGCTTCCCTCGGCGATCGCATCTGCCTGGGCGACCGCGTCCCCAACTCGGCCGTCGGCGAGGTACGCCTCGATGAGCGCCGCGCGTGCGTCCCCATTTGGGCGGATTTGAAAGTTCGCCTCGGCGAGTTCCACCGCACGTGCGCTTGGACCGAATCGCACAAAGTGCTTCAGCGAATGCCCCATGGAGGCCTCCGGCGCGAGTGAAAGCTGCTCTTCATAGCGCGCCGACGCCAACTGCACCCATGCGTCAGACTCGGAGTGCATGTTTGCGACCTCATAGATCCCCGCGACCGCATCCATAAACTCGGGGTTGCCGGTTCGGTCGATGATATCGAGATAGAGGCCAAGCGCTTGCGCGGTGTTGCCTTGCCGGTTCCACACCTCGGCGATGTGCTCTTCAATCAAATAGTGCCCCGAGACTCTGGCGTTGGCGTCGAAAAAGTGCCCCAGCGCGCCGTCGAGGTCCTCGCGATCGAGATCCATAATGCCCAGCTGCAGGTGAAACCAAGCGGTCACGGTCGGGTCGGTGCCGTGGTAGCGAGAGAGCCCAAGCGCGTACCACTGTTCGGCCTGCTCATAGTCGCCGCGTCGCCACGCAAGGTGGGCGAGGCGCGAGGCGGAGGTGCTGGTCGGATCGAGCGTGTCAGCATCCAGGAGCTGGACCTGGGCAAGCTCTAGCTCGCCATGCTGAACATGGACGTCACCGCGCAGGCCGGCGATCGCTGCGCGTGCGGGATCGTCGAGCAGAGCGCGTTCCTCGAGCGCCGCGAGCGAGGTCTCGACCAGATCAAAACGATGCAGGCTAAAGTCGACCGACGCGCGCGAAAGCCAGGGGCCAGAGCCCACCGCCGCGCGCTCAAATGCCTGGTCAAGCACCTGATCGGCGAGGAGCAGGTCCTCCAGGCTTCCCGTCAGTCGAGATCGCGTCGACCAGCCACCGGCGACCGATTCGAGGGGCATCCAACTCTCGGGATCTTGCGCCGCACGTTCGCTGAAGAACGCGATGCGTTCATCGACTTCCGCGAGCACTTGCGCGTGCTTGAACTCGCCCTCTGGCAATGCGTAACTCGCCGCTTGCAGCTGGGACGGCGCCGCTTGTTCATCTTGCGCACATGCGATGCTCAACGTCAGGGTGGCGGACAAAATCATCGACAAACGCTGGGTCATGACGGCTCTTGAGCAGGTAGCGATCCCGATCGACCAGGATGGAAACTGGGGATGATCCCAGACGTGGGGACGCGCTCGGATCGCGCCCCCACGTCTGAGATTGCGGACCTTGGATTAGAAGGGATCCGCCAGGTACGGGAACTCGGCCTGGAAGGGCACGTCGTTCTCCGTCGGGTTGACGCCGACGAGCGCGGTCGCCTCATGCACGGTAAGATCGAGCAGAACGACCGCGAGCGTCACGTCCATGACCGGATCGACGAGACGTCGGCCATTGGGGAAGCCCGCGGCCGCCGTCAGATCGAGCTTGAGCGTATCGGGGACGACCAGAGGCGCCGCCTGGTCGACACAGTCTGCAACGACGCACGGCGTCAGTCCGCCCAAGGCGAGATCGTCGTCGAGTGCCGCGTGCAGGGCTGTGAGGTTCGTGACGATCTCGGTCACGTAGGTGCCGTTCGCGTCGCTCTCTGGATTGTCGGCGTTGTACTCGTCCTTGGACGAGATCACCGCCGTGTTGACGGCCGGCATGCCCATGCGGTCGACCTGGGCGTAGTCCTCCGGCGGCGACTCGTCGAAGACGAACTCGTCGCCATCGCCGTCACCGTCGCCATCGCCATCGCCGTCGCCATCGCCGTCGCCGTCGCCGTCGCCATCGCCGTCGCCGTCGCCGTCGCCGTCGCCGTCGCCGTCGCCATCGCCGTCGCCGTTGTCGGAGGCGTCGCCCTCGTCACCGTCGTCACCACAGCCCGTGATCACGACGGGCATCAACAACAGGCCTGCGGCCAGGATCCAATGTAGCTTCTTCATGGTGGTGTTATCCCTTCCGTCCCGTGGTGGCCCAGATGCTGAGTGCGTCGCTTCCGCCCGCGGCCGCGGCCGCGTCGACCTCGATGATGATCGCGGTCACGTTGGTGCCGTCGAACACCGATCGCTCGGGATCAAAGGAAAGCGTTCCGGTGTCGAGCGTCTCGAGGAAGCCCTCAAAGTCGAAGAAGAATGGATCTTCGCGTGGACCCGCAAAGACCATGGCCCCGCCAGCCGAGGTCAGCACGGTGTCAACTGCACCGACGAGCGGCTCCTCGTCGGGCAGGCCGGTGACCTGGACGCCCCAGTTCCCCGTCCCGTTTTGGCCAAAGCGGACCCAGATGTCGTGATCGGAGACGTTGTCTCCGTCGCGATCGATGTGGATACCGTACAGCATGTCGGCGTCGTAGGTTCCAGTTGAACCCGCGGCTTGAAGCCCCGCGAAGTCGACGACAAGCACCAGGCGACCCTGCTCGGTGTGCCAGGCGAAGACGTCGGTGATATCGGCCGCGGGGTCGTCCTTTGCGGCCGGCGAATCGTTGTGGTCGGCGCCCTGGGCGCCTCCGGGCAATGCGAACAGCGCCAGCAGTGCGGCGCCGAGAAGGATGCTTCGTCGTTTGTTCATGGTTCCTATCCGCCGCGGCCATGCGCGGGCATCGGGAACTACGGTGGCGGGGGCCCTCTGGATCACAATCGCGCGGCGATCTTGTCCCACGTCACGCGATCGACGAATCGAGTGATCCAGTTGCCGTCGCGCAACGTATGAGGGGGGCATGGTCTGCTTGAGCCCCTTCGCGGCCTGGTCCCCCGCGCGCGTTACATCCGACGTGGGCTATACGTTGCCCTCGCGGGCCATGGGGGCGGACCTCTCACACGCACTGGTTCAAGTCGGAGAACGCCGCGATCAGGCTGCGTTCTCGCTGCTGTGCCGCGAGCTGGCGCCTCGACTCATGGTCTTTGTCCGGGCCCGCGGTGTCCCTGATCCCGAGTCGGTCGTACAAGAGGTGATGCTCACCGTATGGCGCAAGGCGAGCACCTATGACCCCGCGCGCGCGAGCGCCTCGACCTGGGTCTTCGCGATCGCACGCAACCGCGCCATCGATTCTCTCCGAACGGCGCGGCGACCCGAGCCCGATCCCTCCGACCCTGCCTTCGTGGAGGTCAGTGCGACGACCTCGGTGCAGTCCCCCGACGAGGCCGCCGAGCAGGCCAGCTGGCGGGCGGCGCTCGCGAGCGCGCTTTCCCGCTTGCCGGACGAGCAGCGCGAGGTCATCACGCGCATGTATGTCCACGGGGAGACCTTCGCGGTGGCCGCCGCGTCCTTAGGAATCGCAGTCGGTACTGCGAAATCGCGTGGACGCCTCGCCCTCGCTACACTGAGAGCGCACCTGAACTTCGAGGTGGCAGATGCCTAACCATCACGTCCCCGCGGAGGTCCTCATCGAGTATGCCGCCGGCGCGGCCGATCCCGGTCATGCGCTGGTCGCTGCGTGCCACCTCACCTTCTGCCCATCCTGCCGGGCAAAACTTGAGCAGCTCGAAGCGGTGGGCGGTGCCTTGGTGGAGCAGCTCCCAGCTCCAAAGATCGAGCTGCCCGATCTCGACGCCTTCGTGCAGGCGACCGTGCAGGCGGCCCTCGAGTCGACCGCCCCGGACCACGACGGAACTCTGCAAGACGCCAACCCGACGGCTCACGACGCGCGCAGGCCGGCGCTTGTGGACGACCCCGTGTTCCCGCGGCCGCTGGTTGCCGCCGTAGGTCCGCTCGCGTCTCTGCCGTGGCGGACCCCTTATCCCGGCGTCGACGTGCACGCGTTCGAGCTCCCCGGAAGTTCGACGATTCTTCGCATCACCCGAGTCCGGCCCGGGAGGGGCGTGCCGCCGCACACACACGAGGGGCTTGAGATGGATATCGTGCTCGCGGGCGGCCTCGAAGATCGGACCCGCGGCTGGGAGTTCGAGCGCGGGGACGTCCAGTCTGCCGATGCCAGCGTCAGCCATGAGCTGATGGTGCTGCCCGGCGAGCCTTGCATCGTCTTGACCTCGAACGTGGGCTGGATTCGGCCGATCGGGCTCAAGTCGCGCCTTGCCTACGCATGGCTGGGCTGGAGTTAGCAGATCGCAGTGATCGGACGGGCGGCGCCGGGGCACCTCCTCGGCATGCCCAGGTCACATCTGCAATGCGGTCGACGCGCCGTCACGCGCTCCCGGGGTCCTCTGACGTCGACCCGACTTCGTAGGACGGCGCTCGCGTTGGCGACGACAGTCACCGCCGCGGCCGCTGCTGTCTGGTCGCTCGGACCCAGCCCGGCGCTCGCGTGCGGTGGGACGTTTTGCGATGCGGGGCCGCAGTCGATGCCCGTCGACCAAACCGGAGAGACGATTCTCTTCCACATCGGCGACGGCTTTGTCGAAGCACATATCCGCATCGAGTACGACCCCAACACCGACGCTGACAAGTTCGCGTGGCTGATTCCGGTGACCGCGATCCCTGAGTTTCGGGTCGGCAGCGAGCAACTCTTCTCGACCTTGCTCGATGCCACGCGTCCCGTGTACTTCCTGCAGACCGCCTTCGACTCATGCGGGGACGGCGACGGCGATGGCGATGGCGACGGCGACGGCGACGGCGACGGCGACGGCGACGGCGACGGCGATGGCGATCCCCCGCCCGTCATCGTCCTCGAGGATACCGTCGGCGCGTACGAGATCACGGTGCTCAGCGGCGGCACTGTCGATTCCGTCATGGAGTGGCTCGCCCTCAACGGCTACCAGCAGGACATGGCGGCCGCGCCGATTCTTGAAGAGTACCTCGCGGAGGAGTTCTTCTTCGTCGCCATCAAGCTCAAGACCGGCGCAGACGTCAGCGCGGTTCACCCGATACAGCTGACCTACGCAGGGACCGAGCCCTGCGTCCCGATTCGATTGACCCGGATCGCCTCCGCACCAGAGATGGCAATCCGCGTGTTCTTCCTCGGCGACCGCCGCGTCGTGTCGACCAACTATCGCCACGTTGAGCTCAACCCGCTCAAGATCGATTGGATCGGGCTGGGCTCCAACTACGATGCCGTCGTCTCCCAAGCGGTCGATGCCGAGGGCGCGGACGGCCACGCCTTCGTCACGGAGTACGCAGGGCCGTCGGACGTGCTCGGGCCGCTGTCACAGAACCTCGTCAACCCCAAGTGGAGCGCGGAGCCCTTCGCGACGCTGCAAGGCGCCCCGCAAGCGGTCGTGGACGTGCTCGAGGCCGTCGACCTCGCGACGATCTACGGACCCGGGGCGGTTGAGTTCAAGCACGACCTCGTGCTGCCGACCCTGATCGAGTTCCTGCCGCCACCTTCGGGGGTCTCCGAGCAGGATTTCTATTCCTGCGTGGGCTGCTATCTCGCCCAGATCGACCAAGAGCTCTGGGACGCGCAGGCCTTCGCGAACGCGATCGACGAACGCATCATCGCGCCCGCGGTGCACGCTCAGGAGTTGATCGAGAAGTCATCGATGCTGACCCGGCTCTACACCCGCATCTCCCCCTGGGAGATGACCGTCGACCCGATGTTCGCCGAGAATGGCAGCCTGCCGCAGGTCATCCCCTCGTATTTCTCATGGCTGCTTGTCTACTGCGGCGTGGGCGGCCGCGTACAGCTCCCCGACAGCAGACTGGCGTTCACGCCGAATATCGGCCTTTGGCCGTCGATCGGAACCGAGCTCCCCTTCGCAGAGCGAGTCGAACAGGGTGCGGAAAGCGGCCCCATGCAAGTCCTCGTCGACTCCGGCCCGGCGATCGACGCCGCACTCTGTGACTGGAACGCTTCCTATGGCCACCCAGAACTCTCGCCCAACTGCAGCGGCGGTGATGGCGGTGGCGATGGCGGTGGCGATGGCGGTGGCGACGGTGGTCTCGACGGCGACGACGACGGCTACGACGGCGTCGACAGCGACAGCAACCTCAGCCGTGGCTGCGCGACGATGCCTCGGCCTGGCGCCCCCCTCGGACTCCCCGCCCTTGGAGGACTCGCGCTGCTCGCAATCGCCGCCCGACGTCGTCGAGCGCGCGCGCGAGCCGACTGAGCTCTCGCCACGCGGCACTTCCAACTCACGGCGCAGCGCAAGCGCTCAGCGCAACAGGACCTCCGCGTAGCGCTCCGCACGAAACCCCACCACGATCTTGCCGTCGACCTCAAGCACCGGGCGCTTGATCATCGACGGTTGGGCGACCATCAGCGAGATCGCCTGCGACTCGTCGGCGACCCGCTGTGTGGCCTCGGGCAGCTTTCGGAAGGTGGTGCCGGCACGGTTGAGCAGCAACTCCCAGCCGACCTGCGCCGACCACTGCCGCAGCTGCTCTGCCTGGATGCCATCCGTCTTGTAGTCGTGAAATCGGTAATTCACGTTGTGTTCAGACAGCCAGGCACGTGCCTTCTTGATCGTGTCGCAGTTCGTGATGCCGTACATCACGCAGGCCGAGGCACCCATGGCCCTATGGTAGCGTTGCTGCCTTCCCGCCGAAAGGTTGCCGCCGGCCATGAGCTTCCGCTGCACTCGCTGTTCCGCTTCGATCGAACCGTCCAGCGTCGACATGACGCGTCAGCTCGCAACTTGCGGAAGCTGCGGCAACCTCGTCGACCTCAAGGCGCAGATCGAAGCAACCGGGCCCGAATCGTCGCATCGACCCAGAGCCCGTGCGGTCGTTTCGTTGCCGCAAGGCATGGCGATCACCGCCGAGCCCTCCGGTCTGGTGATTCGCCGCCGCTGGCTCCGCGGCAAGCACTTTGTGATGCTCGCGATCATCACCGCGGCGACGGGCGGTCTCGCCTATGCCTGGAACGAGTACGGCTTTCAGCCGTGGATGATCTTCGCGCTACTCTTCGTGACGTCGTGGGACTTCATGGTCCTTGGCATGTTCGTGAACTCGACGACAATCACCGCCGCCCAGGGGCGCGTCACGGTGAAGCACGGGCCGATCCCGACGATCCTCTATCAGGGCCAAGATGTCGCGAACAATCAAATCGAGCAGCTCTACGCGGCCGCTTGGAACGGCATGTTCGAAGTCGGCGCGATCCTCAAGGACAAGTCGCGCATCCCCCTGGTCCGACCGCTCATTACCCAAGAACAAGCGCTCTTTGTCGAGCAGCAGCTTGAGCGCCGACTTGGGATCACCGATGTCGCGGTCGCGGGTGAGGTCGGCTCGGACCTCCCGCTCCCCGACGAAGTGCCCGCTCCGGTCCCCAAGTCCGTGGGCGCCGGCCTCGCGTTCCTGCCGATCGTGCTCGTGCCCGCCGTGCTCGCCTTCATGTTCTTCGTGGTCATGGTGAGTGAGGTCAAGGGCAGCCTGGAGATCAAGGGGCCGCGACTGAGTCCCGTGACCTTCGAGCCCGGTGATTGCTCCTCAGGCCAGCGACGGGGCTTTTTTGGCGTCGAGCTCACGCCCAAGGACGGCAAGGGGCCGGTCCTTCGCCTGATCCAAGATCCGGTCGACGGCGCGGTCCTGGCGATCCAGGAGCCCGGCAAGGAGCCGGTGAAGCTGACGCCGAAGGACTGCAAGGTCCTGCAGATTGGCGTGACCCAGACCAACACTAGTATCAACGATGTCTGGAACGTCGAGGGCTCCGCCGTGATCGAGTGTGAGGAAGCCAAGGGCAGCCTGGAGTTCGCAGGCTGCCACTAAAGCGGGAGGCTATCCCACGACGTTGAGGCGCGTGGTGCGTTCCGCGGTATCAGCAGGATCGTAGAACTGCGAGTACCAGCGGCGGAGCTTGACGATGGCACCGTCGCCGTCGCAGAGCACGGGGTGCACGCGATACTCCTTGTTCTCCCAGATCTGCATGTCCTCGCGATAGGTCTTCATCATCTGCCAGATC